>NZ_JBAGJZ010000028.1:0-112530 GCF_037034285.1 Streptomyces tyrfis
CTCCGCCACCGTCCTCGAACTCACCGACACCTTCCCGGTCCCCGACGCCAGGGCGTTCGCGGTCGGTCAGTGGTGGGCCGTCCAGATCGCCCCGGTCGAGGGCGGCGGACGCGACGAACGCGAGCTCCAGAAGCTCGTGGAGATCACCGAGATCGTCGACGCGACGCACATCCGGATCGGCTATCTGACCGGCTGGGAGCTGGCGAAGGGCCGCGAGCTCACCTGGACCCGGATCGCACCCGTACGGAACGCGCACGTCCGCAACATGGTCTTCGAGGGCGCCGGAACCGACGAGTACACCGGATCCCACCCGGTCAGCTTCGAGTACGCCGTCGGCTGCGACGTCTCCGGCATCCACGCCACCGGCACCTTCTGGCCGGTCATCATGCGCCGCTGGTGCACCCGCTTCCGCACCGAGGACTGCTCCCTGAAGAACCCGCCGACCGTCGAGTACGGCGGCGCGGGCTACCTCACCCAGCAGATCTACTGCCTCTACGGCCGGGTCGCGGACTGCACCACCAGCAACGTGCGCCACCTCAACGACCTCACCGCGTCCGCCTACTGCACGGTCGTCAACTGCCACGGCGACGGCGACGACGCGGGCGGCAACCCCTTCACCACCCACGGCCAGTACGAGCACGACCTGCTCTTCGACGGCAACTCCGGCCTGATGGACATCGCCAACTCCGGGGCCCAGTGGGGGATCTCCGCCAAGCGGATCACGGTGCGCCGGCACGTCTGCTCCTGGTTCACCGCCAACACCAAGATCACCGACCTGACCCTCGAAGACGTCACCGTGATCGCCCGCCCCACCTTCGACCGGGCCGGCACCCTCACCGTCAACGCCGACGGCGCGCAGGTCCGCGGCTGCACCGCCAGGACCTTCGCCGTCGCCCAGCGCTCCGCCCGCTCCACCCGGCCCACCACCGTCAGCGACTGCTCCTTCGAGCCGCCCGCGGGCGCCGTCCTCGTCCAGACCCCGGTCACCGCGCCCGTCCACTTCGTGCGCTGCGTCCTCCGGGGGGTCGACGGCGCGATCCTGCGCGGCGCCGGTCCCGTCCACTTCACCGACTGCACCGTCACCGGGGCCGACGACGCCGCCCCGCTCCAGGTCGGCTCGGCCGACCTGCGGATCGACGGCGGCCGTTACGAGAACACCGGCATCGAGCTCAGCGCCGTGCGCGACCAGCGGATCACCGTCACCGGCGGCGCCCGCCTCACTGGGACCAACAAGGCCGGGGCGCTGCTGGGCCGCGCCGCCGGACCCGGCACGGTCACCTGGGACCTCACCGCGTTCAGCAGCGACGCCGCCGGACCGGACACCGCCCATGTGCGGATCACCGAGGGCGTCAACCACTACGCGGCGACCGCCGGCCGCTTCACCGGCGGCGCCCTCCACCTCGCCCCGGCCGCCCTGGCCTCCGCCCTGCACACCGCCTGCGTGGAGCAGGGCACGAAACGCGTCGCCATGCCCGGCGACGGCGCCGCCGCGCGCACGGACGGGAACCTGATCCTGTGACCACCGCCCCCATCGGCGCCACGACCCCGGCCGACGAACCGGCGCTGGCCGCCCTGTGGCGGCGCTGCTTCGACGCCCCTCATCTGCCGCGCCTGCACGCCCTCGACCCGGACCGCCACCGGCACACCTTCGTCGCACGGGACCCGGACGGCGGGATCGACGCCGCCGTCGTCTACGTACCGAGACTGATCCGGGACGCGCGCGGCGCCCCGCGCCGGGTCGGCGGCATCGGCAGCGTCGCCACCCGCCCCGAGGCCCGCGGCCGGGGACTGGTGAAACGGCTGCTGGCGGAGGCGGAACGCGTCATGACGGCCGAGGGCTGCGCCTGGTCCCTGCTGTTCACCGGCACGCCGGGCGTCTACCGGGGCTCGGGCTGGCAGGAGTTCGCCAGTACGTACACCGAGGGCGCGCTCGCCGCCCCGGCGGCGGCCCGGACCGGGGCGTTCCGGGTCCGCGGGGCCACCGCGCGGGACGCCCCGGAGGTGGCCGCCCTGCACCACGCGTACAACGCGGCCCGGCCGCTCAGCTCGCTGAGGACCCCGGAGGACTGGGCGGTGCGGGTGCCCGCCTGGTACGGGCCCCCGGAGGACTCGCTCGTGGCGGAGGACCCCGCATCGGGGCAGGTCGTCGGCTGGATCGTGGCCCAGCACGAGGGGGAGCGCGTGGAGGTCCGCGAATGCGCGGGCGTGCCCGCGAGCCTGGGCGCCCTGTTCGCCGCCGTCGCCGCCCGCGCCCGGGCGGCGGGGCTGGGCCGGGCCGGCTCGCGCCTCCCCGGGACGCCCGAGATCCGGGCGGCGCTGCCGGCCCTCATGACGGACCCCCGGACGGTGACGGAGCACACGGGCATGGCACGCCCGCTGCACGCCGCCCCGGCGGAGGTCCGGGCCACGGTCACCGCGCCGGGCGCGGTCCACTGGCACGGCGACAGCTTCTGACGGCCGCCCGCCGACGCCGCCCGGCCGGACCGCGTCCACCGGCCGCGGCGGCGCGCACGCGGACGCCGTCGGGCCGCCGGCTCCCAGGGCGCGAGGCCGGCGGTGTCCAGCGGCACGCACTGGTCGAAGTTCACGCACCCGCATTCCAGACGGTCCGCGACAGCCCGGCGCGGGGCCCGCGTCCGCGCGACGCGCCGGTCGAACTCGGGCAGCTTGCGCGCGGCCGTCTCCCGCCACCGGCGGGTCGCGGACGGTGTGGCGTCGGTGCCGGGCAGCCGCGCGATCTCGGGGAGCGCGAACCCCGCCCGCCGCGCCGTGCGGATCAGCGCGACCCGGCGGACCGCGGTCACCGGCCACACCCGGCGCCCGCCCTCACGGCGGGCCCCGGGCAGCAGCCCGCGTTCCTCCCCGTGGCGCGGAGCCGACGCGATGGTGCTCGTCGCCGCGGCGCCGGCGCCGCGGGGAATCCGCCGGCACCGCGGCGCGGGGCGCGTCCGGTCCGTCAGCGACCCTCGTCCGTCGGCGTGCGCGCGTCGTACGCCGAGGTCCCCGAGTCCAGAAGGGGTTCCTGCGTCTTGAGGTGGGCCGGGGCGAAGGCGCGCAGCACGTGGTAGCCGGTGATGACCACGATGGTGCCCAGGGCGATGCCGCTCAGCTCGAAGTTGTCGCTGATCTTCAGGCTGACCCCGCCGACGCCGATGATGATGCCCGCGGCCGCCGGGACCAGGTTCAGCGGGTTGCGCAGATCGACCTTGGCGTGCAGCCAGATCTGGGCGCCGAGGAGGCCGATCATGCCGTACAGGATGACGGTGATCCCGCCGAGCACTCCGCCGGGGATGGCGGCGACGACCGCGCCGAACTTGGGGCAGAGGCCGAAGAGCAGGGCGAAGCAGGCGGCCGCCCAGTACGCGGCGGTGGAGTAGACCCGGGTCGCCGCCATGACGCCGATGTTCTCCGAGTACGTGGTGTTCGGCGGGCCGCCGACCGCGGTCGAGAGCATCGACGCGGCGCCGTCGGCGGCGATCGCGGTGCCCAGCTTGTCGTCCAGCGAGGTTCCCGTCATCTCGCCGACGGCCTTCACATGCCCGGCGTTCTCCGCGATCAGCGCGATGACCACCGGCAGGGCGACCAGGATCGCCGACCACTCGAAGCTCGGCGCGTGGATGGACGGGAGGCCGATCCAGTCGGCCTTGGCGACGCCCGACAGGTCGAGCCGCCAGTGGTCGACGGCCCCGGCGCCGCCCGCCGGGGAGTGGATCTTGCCGAAGACCCGGTCCAGGCCCCAGGACAGCACGTACCCGAAGACCAGGCCCAGGAAGATCGCGATCCGGGACAGGAACCCGCGCAGGCAGACCACGGCCAGGCCGGTGAACAGCATCACCAGCAGCGCCGTCCACTGGTCCTGCGGCCAGTACGTCGACGCCGTCACCGGCGCCAGGTTGAAGCCGATCAGCATGACCACGGCGCCGGTCACCACCGGCGGCATCGCGGCATGGATGATCCGCGCGCCGAACCGCTGCACCGCGAGGCCCACCAGGAAGAGGGCCACGCCGACCACGAAGACCGCGCCGGTGACCACGGCGCTGCTGCCGCCGCTCGCCCGGATCGTCGCCGCGACCCCGACGAAGGAGAGCGAACAGCCGAGGTAGCTGGGCACCCTGCCGCGCGTGGCCAGCAGGAAGACGGCCGTCGCGACGCCCGACATCATGATGGCCAGGTTCGGGTCCAGACCCATGAGCACCGGGGCGACGAAGGACGCGCCGAACATCGCGACCACGTGCTGGGCGCCGAGCCCGAACGTACGGGGCCAGGAAAGCCGTTCGTCCGGCCGGACCACGGCCCCCGGCGCGGGGGTCCTCCCGTCGCCGTGCAAGGTCCAGCGCACGCCGAGGCCCATGGTCGCTCCCTGTGTGTAGGTGCGGAGCCCACTGCCTCGCCCGGCATGGCGCACATCCGCAGAATCGAAACAGCGACATGGTAATGCCGGATTCCGGGGCGACCTGCCCCGGGGCGCACCCCCGTGACCAGGGCCTCGGCCGCCGGAGGGGGCGTGCGGCCCTGGCCGGGGCCCGGCTTCCCCGCCCGGACGGGGGCTCAGGGACGCCGCTCGGCCGCCGCCGTGCCCGGGGCCTTTGTGCCGCCGGCCGGGCCGGCCCGGCGGTCGCCCGCCCGCAGCACCCCGGCCCCGGCCACCAGGCCGAACGCCAGCACGGTGACCAGGCCGAACGACACGACCAGCGAGGTCGCCTGGGCCAGCGAACCGATCGCGGACGGGGCGATCAGCCCGGAGGTGTAGGTGATGGTGGCCACGCCCGCGATCGCCTGACTCGGGTTCGGGCCGCTGCGCCCGGCCGCCGCGAAGGCCAGCGGGACGACCACGGCCACCCCGAGACCGAGCAGCCCGAAGCCGCACAGGGCCGTCGGCGCGTTCGGCGCGGCGACCACGAGCAGCCCGCCGGCCGTCGCCAGCACCCCGCCCGCCCGCACGGTCCGCACCGCCCCGAAACGGTCGACGACCCGGTCGCCGGCGATCCGGGCGACCGCCATGGTCAGCGCGAACGCCGTGGTTGAGGCGGCGGCGAGCCCCGCGGAGGTGTCCATGACGTCCCGCAGGTACACCGCCGACCAGTCCAGGCTGGCCCCCTCCGCGAACACCGCGCAGAATCCCACCGCGCCGATGATCAGCGCGGACCGGGGCGGCAGCGTGAAGCGCGGCGGCGGCTCCTCGTCCGGCTCGCTGCGCAGGTCCAGCACCCCCTGGCAGGCCAGCGTCCCGAGCGCGGTGAGGACGAGGGCGGCGACGGCGTGGTGCAGCCGGGCGTCGGCGCCCAGATGCGCGGCCACCGTGCCCGCCGCCGAACCGGCCAGGGCGCCCGCGCTCCACAGCCCGTGCAGCCCGGACATGATCGACTTGCCGAGGCGGTTCTCCACCTCGACGCCGAGGGCGTTCATCGCCACGTCCGACATGCCGGCCGTCGCCCCGTACACCAGCAGTGCCGCGCACAGGGCCGGCAGGCCGGGGGCCAGCGACGGCAGGACCAGCGCCAGCGTCCACAGCGCCAGCAGCCCCCGCAGCGCCGTCCTGGCGCCGAAGCGGTGGCTGATCGCACCGGACAGCGGCATGGCGAGCGAGGCGCCGATCGCGGGGAAGGCGAGCGCGAGTCCGAGCTGTCCGGCGCTCACCCCGGCGTGCTCCTGGATCCACGGGACCCGGGTGGCGAAGCTGCCGGTCACCGCGCCGTGCACGGCGAAGACCGCCGCCACGGCGACCCTGGCCCGCTTCACCCGCGCCGCGCCGAAGTCCGCCCCCGGGCCGTCCGCCGTCGCTCCGGCCCTGGAACCCGTCGCGGGATCCGCAGTGGAATCCGCCGTGGAATCCGTTGTCATGCCCGTCGTGTCCTCCCTCGGGATCCACCGTCCCGGATGCCCCGGCGCCCCTCGCCGCGGTGCGCGCAGTAAACTATCAGGAACCCTGCCTGATAAATAGTCCACCTGTCCGTTCCGGCGGGACGGCGATCTGGAAGGATCCCGGCATGGCCGCATCACCGAGCACCGCGCGGGCCATCAACGACCGGCTCGCCCTGCGTCTGCTCCAGCAGGACGGGCCGCTGACGGCCGCACAGCTGAAGACACTCACCGGGCTCTCCCGCCCCACCGTCGCCGACCTGGTCGAGCGGCTCCAGGGGGCCGGGCTGATCCGGGTGGTCGGCGAGGCGGGCGCCGAGCGCCGCGGACCCAACGCCCGGCTGTACGGGATCGCCGCCGACCGCGCCCACCTGGCCGCGCTCGACGTGCGCACCGGCAGCGTCGCCGTGGTGGTCTCCGACCTCCTCGGCGTCACGCTCGCCGAGGCCACCCTGCCCATCGGCGGCGACACCGCCACCGAGGCCGCCGCCGAACAGGCCGCCGCGCTGCTGGAACGCACCGCGCGCGAGGCGGGCGCCGCCCCGCTGCACAGCGTCGGCGTCGGCGCGCCCGGACTGGTCGACCCGGTCACCGGGGAGCTGCGCGACACCAGCGGCCTGCCCGCCTGGCACCGGCGGCTGGTGCGGGTGCTCCAGGAGCGGCTGCCCGCGACCGTCCTGGTGGAGAACGAGACCAATCTCGCCGCCGTCGCCGAACACCGCATCGGCGCCGCCCGCGAACGCGACACCTTCGTGCTCTTCTGGCTCGGGCACGGCGTGGGCGCCGCCGTCATGCTGGACGGCAGGCTGCGGCGCGGGGCCTCCGGCGGCGCGGGCGAGATCGGCTTCCTGCCGGTGCCGGGCACGACCGGCGTCCCGTCGGCCGTCAGCTGCGACGGCGGCTTCCACTCGCTGGTCGGTTCCGGCCCGGTCCGCGAACTGGCCGCCGCCCACGGCATCGCGGTGCCCCCGGACGCCGAAGAGGGGGACAAGGAGCCGGCGGCGGCGTTCGCGGTGCGGGCGGCGCTGGCCGGCGAGGGCGCGAGCGAGGCGTTCCTGAGCACCCTGGCCGAGCGCCTCGCGCTCGGCGCCGCCGCCGTCGCCTCGGTGCTGGACCCGGGATGCGTGGTGCTCGCGGGCGAGGTCGGCCACGCGGGCGGCGACGCGCTGGCGGCCCGGGTCGAGGAGCGGCTGGCCGGGATGTCCCCGCTGCGCACCGAGGTCAGGGCGGGGCGGCTGGGCGGGGCGGCGGTGCTGCGCGGGGCGCTGCTCGCCGCCCGGGACGCGGCCCAGGACGAGCTGTTCGCCCCGGCGGGCTGAGACCGGCGCGCCCGCCCGGAGCGCCGCGGGCGACCGGGCGCGGACCGCCCGTCCGGGGCCGGTCCGGGCATGCCCGAGCCCGGCGGCGACCGGGGGCGGACCGGTCACCGCCGGGCGGTCACGGGAGGATCGGACGGGCGGTCACGGGGGAGGGGTCAGCAGGCGCCGAGGTCCTGCCAGACGCCCCAGTCCCCGGTGGAGCCGGGCGTCTCGCCCTTCGTCCACCACTTGGCCTTCCACTGGTGCGAGCCGTGGCTCACCGTCGTCCCGGCGCCGTACTCGGCGGTCGCGCTCCAGACGGGCGCGGCGCAGCCGCCGCCGGGGCCCGGGGTCGGGGTGGCCGACGGGTCGGGTGTGGGCGTGGCGCCCGTGCCCGGCTCGACCGGGGTGGTGCCGCGCGCCAGGTCGGCGGCCAGGGAGTACGACTTCCCGCCGAAGGTCACCGTCCAGTTCGACGGCGTGGAGGTGGGCAGGTAGTAGACGAAGTCCAGCTGCACCGAGGCGCCGGGCGCCAGACTCTGCCAGGCCGGCAGCTTCAGCGAGACGCGGTGGTAGTCGCCCTTCAGCCCCCCGACGTTGTTCGCCGCGGTGTGGTCGCTGCGCACGATCGTGGTGCCGAAGCCCGACTGGTCCTTGGCGTTGGCGGGCGCCGACGTCGCGTAGTCGAACTGGAACTCCGTGCCGCCGGGCAGGGTCGCCTTCGTGTGGTTGGTGATCGTCAGCTTGGGGCTGATCGGGTAGTTGGAGTCGCCGAGCGGGAACTGGCCGAACGACACGTCGACGTCGAGCGCCTCGGCGGGCAGGTCGACCGCGGACCGCTTCGCGCCGTACGGGGAGGCCGACTTGAAGGCGTCGTACATCGTCGAGGTGAGCGTCGAGCCCGGCTCGTACTGGCCCTTGGCGGCGTTCCAGCCGTAGTCGCCGGCGAGCTCCCAGATCATGGCGCCGCCGATGCCCTTGTCCACCACGTACCGCGCCTTGGCGGCCACCGACTGCTCGTCCTCGGTGGAGAGGAAGACCTTCTTCTCCGCGTTCCACAGCCAGGGCGCGACCAGCGTCGCGTCGTACCTGCGGGCGTAGGTCCCGGTCAGCTTCGTGCCGGCGGGGAAGCCGTAGTCGGTGACGTAGTCGCCGACGACGCCCTTCTCCAGGTTCTTCGCGTGCCACATCGGGTTGGAGCCGGCGGGCGACTCCTTGCCCTTGTCGTCCAGGTCGTGCCAGAGGTTGTCGATGCCGACGGCGCCGTCGCCGCACTTGGTCAGCCCCGAGCCCGCCGGGCAGTCGGCGGTGGCGGCCCGGCCCCACAGGCCGTCCGTGCCGCCCTGCACGTTCTTGAAGCCGCGGGTGTAGTACGGCAGTCCGATGTTGATCCGGCCGGACGGCATCGAGCCGCGGAAGTAGTGGTACGCCCAGTCGGTGTTGAGGTAGCCGATCCCGCCGTACTGCGACGTCGAGTAGACGCCGGCCTGGGCCAGTTCGGCGTCCTTGCCGTCGTCGTAGAGGGCGGCGTTGGGGCCGACGTACTCGTTCCAGGCGCCGTGCAGGTCGTACGACATGATGTCGACGTAGTCCAGGTACTTCTGGACCTGGAAGGTCTCCATGCCGCGCAGCAGATACCCGGACGAGGGCGCGGCCACGCTGAGCAGGTAGTGGACGCCGTCCGCGGCGGAGGCGCGGTCCAGCTTCTCGCGCAGCGTCCTCATCAGCGCCGCGTAGCCCTTGACCAGCCCGGCGCGGCGGGCGTTGGACAGCTTCCAGTCCAGCGGGTTGCCCGAGTCCTTCATCGTCGTCGGGTACTCGTAGTCGATGTCGACGCCGTCGAAGCCGTACTTCTTGACGAAGGCGACGGCCGAGTCGGCGAAGGTGTCGATGCCCGCCTGGTTGACCGAGCCGTCGGCGTTGGTCGCCATCGCGTAGAAGCCGCCGGAGTCCACCCGTGCGCCGCTGTCGTCGAAGTAGCCGCCGGTCTCGGCCCAGCCGCCCACCGAGACCATGGTCCGCACGTTCGGGTGCTGCTTCTTGAACTTGTTCAGCAGGTTGAAGTGGCCCTTGTACGGCAGGGCCGGGTCCATCTCGGCGCCCGCGACGCCCGGCCAGGTCATCCCGGTGGCGGCGTTGTCCGGTCCGTCGGCGCCGACGGACAGCCTGTTGCCGCCGTCGACGTGGGCGAAGGCGTAGTTCAGATGGGTGACCTTGTCCCAGGGGATGTCGGGGACGAGATAGGCGGGCCTGCCGTCCTTCCCGGTCCGCCAGCCGGTGAAGTAGCCGATGACGCGCCGCTGGTGGTCGGCGCCCATCTTCTCGCGGCCCTCGGTGTCGTAGACGGAGCAGTAGGGGACGGCGACGCCCGGGGTCTCGTAGAGCCCGTCGGGGCGACAGGACTCCTGGTCGGCGGCGGCCGACGGGGTGGCGGCGAGCGAGCCCAGCAGCAGACCGGCGACGGCGGCGCCGGCCGCGAGCAGGGTGGCTCTCGCGCGAGTGGGGGACAGCACGTTCGTTCCTCCTGGGGAGGTTCGGCGGAACACAACTGGCAAGGGGGTGGGTCGTGTTGATGCCCCAGGCGTGCGCACACCGCGGGACGGCTCCTCGGAGGTGACGCAGAGATTAAAAGGACTAGACCACTCCGTCAATAGGTCTGGACCTTTGGGTGTCCGGCATGCGGACGGGGTGTCCCGGACAGGGGCTGTGAGCCACCGCACAAGGGTTCACCCGCATGGCCCGCGGCCCGGCGTGGCACACTGACCCCGTACCAGTAGCAGCGCACTCCGGGGTCGGTGTAATTCCGAACCGGCGGTATAGTCCGCGACCCGTCCGCAGCCAGCGGCCGGTTGACCAGGTGAGATTCCTGGACCGACGGTGAAAGTCCGGATGGGAGGCAGTGCGCGGCGGGCCGTTCACGGGTACGCCGCCGTCGGCGGATGGTCTTCGGGCGACCGAACCGTCCGTTCTTCCGGCATTCGGCGTCCCGCTGTGCGTTACCCGCTTCTTCTGTCGTCGTCGGCAGACCCCGGAGTCCGTGCCCGAAGAGGCAGGAGGACCCGGTGGACACCGCAGCCGACATCACCGCCATGCGCCGCGCCATCGCGCTCGCGGCCCGCGGTCTCGGCTCCACCAGCCCCAATCCCGTCGTCGGCTGCGTCGTCCTGGACGCCGCCGGCCGCCCGGCGGGCGAGGGACACCACCAGCGGGCCGGCGGCCCGCACGCCGAGATCCACGCCCTGCGCGCGGCCGGCGAGCGGGCCCGGGGCGGCACCGCCTACGTCACCCTCGAACCCTGCGACCACACCGGCCGCACCGGCCCCTGTTCGCGGGCGCTGATCGAGGCCGGCGTCGCCCGGGTCGTCTACGCGGTCGCCGACCCGGACCCGCGGGCCACCGGAGGCGCGGCGACCCTGCGCGCGGCCGGCGTCGAGGTCCGGCGGGGGCTCCTGGCCGAGGAGGCCGAGGCGGGCAACGCGGCCTGGCTGACCTCGGTGCGCCTGGGCCGCCCGTACGTCCTGTGGAAGTACGCGGCGACCCTCGACGGCCGGATCGCCGCCGCCGACGGCACCAGCCGCTGGATCACCTCGCCCGAGGCCCGCGCCGACGTCCACCGGCTGCGCGCCGAGGCCGACGCCGTCGTGGTCGGCTCCGGCACCGCTCGCGCCGACGACCCCCACCTCGCGGTGCGGGGCGTCGAGGGGGCCGTGCAGCCCCTGCGCGTGGTCGTGGACACCGCCGCCGGCGCCGTGCGCCCCGGCGCCCGCGTCCTCGACGCGGCGGCGCCCACCCTGATCGCCGTCGCCGAGGACGCCGACGCCCGCCACCTCCCCGGGGAGGCCGTGCTGCGGCTGCCGCGCGCCGCCACCGGCCCCGGGCTGGACGTCCCCGCCCTGCTCGACGCCCTCCACGCGCGCGGCGTCCGCTCCGTGCTCCTGGAGGGCGGCCCGACCCTGGCCGGGGCCTTCGTCGCCGCGGGAACGGTCGACAAGGTCGTCGGCTACCTCGCCCCCGTGCTCCTCGGCGCCGGCCCCGCGGCCCTCGCCGGCGCCGGAATCACCACCATCTCCGAGGCGTTGCGCCTCGACGTGACCGAGACCGTCCGGATCGGTCCCGATCTGCGCGTCACCGCCGTCCCCGGACCCGCCCGGAAGGAAGACTGAATGTTCACCGGAATCGTGGAAGAACTCGGTGAGGTCACCGCCGTCGAACAGCTCGGCGACGCCTCCCGCTTCCGACTGCGAGGTCCCCTGGTCACGGAGGGGGCCGGACACGGCGACTCCATCGCCGTCAACGGCGTCTGCCTCACCGTCGTCGACCTCGGCGACGGCGAGTTCACCGCGGACGTCATGGCCGAGACCCTGAACCGGTCCAGCCTCGGCGCCCTGACGACGGGCTCCCGGGTCAACCTGGAACGCCCCGTGGCGGTCGGCGGCAGGCTCGGCGGCCACATCGTGCAGGGCCATGTCGACGGCACCGGCCGCATCGTCGAGCGCGAGGCGTCCGAGCACTGGGAGGTCGTGAAGATCTCCCTCCCCGCGGACCTCGCCCGCTACGTGGTGGAGAAGGGGTCGATCACCGTCGACGGCGTCAGCCTGACCGTCGTCGACGCCGGACCCGACTACTTCACCATCAGCCTGATCCCCACCACCCTCGCCCTGACCACGCTCGGCATCAAGCAGCCCGGCGACCCGGTCAACCTGGAGGTGGACATCATCGCGAAGTACGTCGAGCGGCTGTCCGGCGCCACCGCGCGCGATCCCGAGGAGCCGGTGCGGTGACCGCCGCGCACTGGCTGAACTCGGAGGCGTTCACCGTCTTCGGGCAGCACATCATCTGGTCCGACATGATCGGCAACACGATCGGCCTGATCGCGCTGACGCTGGGCTGGCTCCGCTCCGTGTGGACCTGGCCCGCCCAGCTGCTGTCCGGCGTCGTGCTGGTCGCCGCCAACGTCTCCGTGCACCAGGCCGGCAGCGTCGGCAAGCAGTTCGTCATCATCGCCGTGGCGGTCTGGGGCTGGCGGCAGTGGACCCTGGGCAGCCGGCAGGCCCAGGACGGCTCCCTCGCCGTCCGGTTCGCCACCTGGCGCGAACGCGTCCTGCTGCTGGGCGGCGCCGCGGCCGGGACCCTCGCGGTCGGCGGCCTGTTCACCGCCTTCCCCTCGCTCTCCTGGAGCCCGTGGGCGGACGCGTACATCTTCGCCGGCACCCTCGTCGCGATGGTCGCCCAGGCCCGCGGCATGGTCGAGTTCTGGTTCGCCTGGCTCCTCGTCGACCTGGTCGGCGTCCCCCTGAACTTCCGCAGCGGCCTCGCCTTCTCCGGCCTCATCTACGTCGTGTACGGCGCCCTGGTGCTGTGGGGCATGCGCGACTGGTGGCTGCGTTCCCGTACCCCCGCCCTGGAAGGAGCGACGGCATGACCGCCCAGACCGCCTGGCTGCACCCGGAGGACGGGGTCCCGGCCGAGGCCCTCGTGCTCGACCCCGTCGAACAGGCCGTCCGCGACATCGCCGAGGGGCGGCCCGTCGTGGTCGTCGACGACGAGGACCGGGAGAACGAGGGCGACCTCGTCCTCGCGGCCGAGAAGGCCACCCCCGAGATCGTCGCGTTCATGATGAGCGAGTGCCGGGGCCTGATCTGCGCCCCCATGGAGCACGACGAACTGGACCGGCTCGACCTGCCGCAGATGGTCGACCGGAACACCGAGTCGATGCGGACCGCGTTCACCGTCTCCGTCGACGCCTCGGCGGACCACGGCGTCACCACCGGCATCTCCGCCGCCGACCGGGCCACCACGCTGAGGATGCTCGCCTCCGGCGAGGCCGGCCCCGGCGACTTCGTGCGGCCCGGCCATGTCTTCCCGCTCCGCGCCCGCCCCGGCGGCGTCCTCGTCCGCCCCGGCCACACCGAGGCCGCCGTCGACCTCGCCCGGCTCGCCGGACTGCGCCCCGCCGGCGCGATCGTCGAGATCGCCGCCGAGGACGGCACCATGCTGCGGCTGCCGCAGCTGGTCCCGTTCGCCCGCAAGCACGGCCTCACGATCATCTCCATCGAGGACCTGATCGCCTACCGCCGCACCTCGGAGCCGACCGTGCGCCGCGAGGCCGAGGTACGGCTGCCGACCGGCTTCGGCCCGTTCACCGCGTACGGCTACCGCTCCACGGCCGACGGCGTCGAGCACGTCGCGCTCGTCCACGGCGACCTCGGGGACGGCGACGACGTCCTGGTACGGATCCACTCCGAGTGCCTGACCGGCGACATCTTCCAGTCCCAGCGCTGCGACTGCGGACCGCAGCTGCACGCCTCCATGCGCCGCATCACCGAGGAGGGCCGCGGCGTCGTCGTCTACCTGCGCGGTCACGAGGGCCGGGGCATCGGGCTGCTGTCCAAGCTGCGCGCGTACGAACTCCAGGAGAACGGCGTCGACACCCTCGACGCCAACCTGGAACTCGGCCTGCCCGCCGACGCCCGCGACTACGCCGCCGGCGCCCAGATCCTCAAGGACCTCGGCGTCCGCAGCCTCCGGCTGATGACCAACAACCCGGACAAGACCGCCGCGATCCTGCGGCACGGCCTGGCCGTCACCGGCCGCGAGCCGATGCCCGTCAAGGCCGGCGAGCACAACCTGCGCTATCTGCGCACCAAGCGCGACCGCATGGGGCACGACCTGCCCTGGCTCGACGCCGCCGCGGTGCCCACCTGCGCCAACCAGTGACGAACCCCCGGAGGGTCCGGCCGGACCCTCCGGACCGGGCGGAGCCGTCGGCCCCGTCGGAACGACCGCCGGAACCCCCAGAACGACCAGACCACCGCACGACCGGTAGGAGAGAACATGAGCGGCAAGGGCGCACCCGAGCTGTCCGTACACAACTGCGGCGACCTGCGCGTGGCGGTGATCGCCGCCCAGTGGCACGACGAGGTCATGGCCGGACTCGTCGACGGAGCCCTGCGCGCCCTGCGCGAGCTGGGCATCGACGAGCCGACCCTGCTCCGGGTGCCCGGCAGCTTCGAGCTGCCGGTGGTCGCCAAGGTCCTCGCCGGCCGCGGCTACGACGCCATCGTCGCCCTCGGCGTGATCATCCGCGGCGGGACCCCGCACTTCGAGTACGTGTCCCAGGGCGTCACCCACGGCCTCACCCAGGTCGCCGTCGACACCGGCGTCCCGGTCGGCTTCGGCGTGCTCACCTGCGACACCGAGGAACAGGCCCTCGACCGGGCCGGACTGGAGGGGTCCAACGAGGACAAGGGGCACGAAGCGGTCACCGCGGCCGTCGCCACGGCCGCCACGCTGCGCACGGTCAGCGAGCCCTGGCGCTGATCGAGGGGGTCCGACCCCGTAGGCTAAGGACCATCATGGCGAACAAAACCTTTGAAGAGCTCTTCGCCGAGCTCCAGCTCAAGGCCGCCAACGGCGACCCCTCCACCTCCCGCACCGCCGAGCTGGTGGACAAGGGCGTCCATGCCATCGGCAAGAAGGTCGTCGAGGAGGCCGCCGAGGTCTGGATGGCCGCCGAGCACGAGAGCAAGGACGCCGCGGCCGAGGAGATCTCCCAGCTCCTCTACCACGTCCAGGTGATGATGGTCGCCCGCGGGATCTCCCTCGACGACGTCTACGCCCACCTCTGAGCACGAGCGGGGCGCCGGCCCGCGGCCGCGCCCCGCGCCAAGGAACACCCGCACCCGTTCATCGCACACGCTCCTCCCCGCAAAGGAACCACACGTCATGCTGCGCATCGCCGTCCCCAACAAGGGATCACTCTCCGCGCCCGCGATGGCGATGCTCCATGAGGCCGGGTACCAGCAGCGCAAGGAGTCCAAGGAGCTCGTCCTCGTCGACCCCGACAACCAGGTCGAGTTCTTCTACCTGCGCCCGCGCGACATCGCGATCTACGTCAGCTCCGGCCGCCTCGACATCGGCATCACCGGGCGCGACCTGCTGCTGGACTCCGGCGCCGACGCCGAGGAGATCCTCCAGCTCGGCTTCGCCCGCTCCACCTTCCGCTACGCCACCAGGCCCGGCGTCGCCGAGGGCCCGCAGGACTTCGACGGCAAGACGGTCGCCACCTCCTACGAGGGCATCGTCGCCAAGCACCTCGCGGACATCGGCGTCAACGCCTCCGTCGTCCACCTCGACGGCGCGGTCGAGACCGCCGTCGAACTCGGCGTCGCCCAGGTCATCGCCGACGTCGTGGAGACCGGCACCAGCCTGCGCAACGCCGGACTCGAAGTGGTCGGCGAGCCGATCATGACCTCGGAGGCCGTCGTCATCCGCCGCACCGGCGCCCCGGCCGACGACCCCAAGGTCCAGCAGTTCCTCCGCCGGCTCCAGGGCGTCCTGGTCGCCCGCGCCTACGTGATGATGGACTACGACTGCCGCGTCGAGCACCTGGAGCGCGCGGTCGCCCTCACCCCCGGCCTGGAGTCGCCCACCATCTCCCCGCTGCACCACGAGGGCTGGGTCGCCGTCCGTTCCATGGTCGCCGCCCGCGAGGCCCAGCGGATCATGGACGACCTGTACGCGCTCGGCGCCCGGGCCATCCTCACCACCGCCATCCACGCCTGCCGCCTCTGACGGCCGGGCCACCATCCGGAGGACAGCAGAACACCATGTCCGCCCCCGCCGCCGCATCCGGGCCCGAGATCCCCGCGCTCCCGGTCACCTTCCGGCCGACCCGCACCCGGGTGGTCCTGCTGACCGTGGGGGCGGCGATGTTCGTCGTCATCACCGTCATCGCCCTGACCCTCGAACAGCTGAGCCCGGGGGAGCGGTCCAGCTTCGTCTTCACCGCCCTGCTGTTCTTCGGGGTGCTCGCGCTCCTCAGCCGCCCGAAGATCGTCGCCACCGAGGACGGCGTGACCGTGGTCAATCTCACCCGGACGCGCCGTCTCTCCTGGCCGGAGATCCTCCGGGTCAACCTCCGCCCCGGCGACCCCTGGGTCTTCCTCGACCTGAGCGACGGCACCAGCATGCCCGCGCTCGGCATCCAGCCGGGAATCGGCAAGCAGCAGGCCATCCGGGACGCCCGCGCGCTCCGCTCCCTCGCCGAGAACCACGGCACCGGCAGCAGCGCGCGCTGAGCGCCGGCCCCGTTCCCGGCGGCGCCCGCGGCCGGGAACGGGACCGGGCCCCCTGCCCGCCGAAGGCCGTTCTTGATTACTCTGGAGAACGGCGGCGCCCCGGAGCGCCCCGCCCCGCACGGAACGGTCCAGGAGACCGGCGGGGCTTTCCTGCGACCCAAGGAGTGACTCCTTCCAGCAATGGACGGATCGTCCGGTAGTACCTGCGCCGCCCCCTCCCCGGAGGCGGCGGCATGACCATCCCCCTGCTGCTCCTGAGCGCGGCATTCCTCCTCATCCTCGCCAACGGATTCTTCGTGGCGGCCGAATTCGGCCTGGTCACGGTGGAACGGCCGGACGCCGAGCGCGCCGCCGCCGACGGCGACCGGCGGGCCCGCACCGTCGTCGGGGCGCTGCGCGAACTCTCCTTCCAGCTCTCCGGCACCCAGCTGGGCATCACCATCACCTCACTGGTCGTCGGCATGCTCGCCGAACCGGCGCTCGCCGGGCTGCTGGACGGCCCGCTCACCGCGGCCGGCCTGCCCGGGGGCGTGGTGCCCGGCGTCAGCGTGGTGACCGGGATGCTGGTGGCCTCCGCCGTCCAGATGGTGATCGGCGAACTCGTGCCCAAGAACTGGGCCGTCTCCCGGCCGCTCCAGGTGGCCCGGTTCGTCGCCGGCCCCCAGCGCCGCTTCTCCGCCGCGTTCCGGCCGGTGATCAGCCTGCTGAACACCGTCGCCAACCGGCTGGTGCGCCTGCTGGGCGTCGAGCCCACCGACGAGCTGGCCTCCGCCCGCACCCCCGGCGAACTGGTCTCCCTGGCCCGGCACTCCGCCGAGGCCGGCACCCTTGAACAGGACACCGCCGACCTCTTCGTGCGCACCCTGTCGCTCGCCGGACTCACCGCCCAGCACGTCATGACGCCGCGGGTCAGGGTCAGCGCCCTCCAGACCTCCGCGACCGCCCAGGACGTCCTCAACCTCACCCGCGCCACCGGCCTGTCCCGCTTCCCGGTCTACCGGGAGCGCATCGACGAGGTCGTCGGCATGATCCACCTCAAGGACGCGCTCGCCGTGCCCGCCCAGGACCGGCTGCGCACCCCGGCCGGCCGGATCGCCGTCCCCCCGCTGCTGGTCCCCGAGACCCTGCCGGTCGAACAGCTGCTCCAGCGGCTCCGCAAGGAGCAGCCGATAGCCGTCGTGGTCGACGAGTACGGCGGCACCGCCGGGGTCGTCACCCTGGAGGACATCATCGAGGAGCTCGTCGGCGAGGTCCGGGACGAGCACGACGCCGAGGGCGCCGACCGGCCCGAGCTGGCCCCCGCCGCCTCCGAGGACGGCCGCCCCGCCTGGGACGCCGACGGCAGCTGCCGGGTCCTGACCCTGCGCCGGATAGGACTCCAGGTGCCCGACGGCCCCTATGAGACCGTGGCCGGTCTCGTCGCCGACCTGCTGGGACGGATCCCGGCCCCCGGCGACCGCGCCGAACTCCCCGGCTGGCGGATCTCCGTCCGCCAGGTCGGCCACTACCGGGCCGAGAAGGTCCGTTTCGCCCGCACGGCGGACGCCCCCGGCCCCGCCGGAGCCCCGGAGCCCCACCCGGTCCTGGAGGCCGCGCGATGAGCCTGCTCCAACTGCTGTTCGCCGGAGTCCTCGTGCTGGCGAACGGCTTCTTCGTCGGCGCCGAGTTCGCCCTCGTCTCCGTGCGGCGCAGCCAGATCGAACCCGAGGCCGCGGCCGGCTCCGGCCGGGCCCGCCAGGTGCTGTACGGCCTGGAGAACCTGCCGCAGATGATGGCCGCCGCCCAGTTCGGCATCACCGTCTGCTCACTCACCCTGGGCGCCGTCGCCGAACCGACCGTCGCCCACCTGCTGGAGCCCGTCTTCCAGGCGGTCCGCCTGCCCGACGGGCTCGTCCACCCGCTCGGCTACGTCCTGGCCCTCGTCTCCGTCGTCTTCCTCCACCTCGTCATCGGCGAGATGGTCCCGAAGAACCTCGCGATGGCCGCGCCCGAGAAGACCGCCCTGTGGCTCAGTCCGGGCCTGGTGGGCTTCGCCCGCCTCTGCCGCCCGGTCACCTCGGCCCTGGGCGCCTGCGCCCGGCTGGTGCTCCGGCTCTTCGGCGTCGAACCCAAGGACGAGGTGGAGGCCGTCTTCACCAGCGAGCAGCTCAACCGGCTCGTCGAGGACTCCGGCCAGGCCGGACTCCTGGAGCCGGAGGCGCAGGAGCGCCTGGAGGACGCGCTGGAGCTCGGCAGCAGGCCCGTCACCGACGTGCTGCTCCACCGGGCGTCCCTGGTCACGGTCGACCCGTCCGTCACCCCGCGCCGGATCGAGGAGCTGACCGTGCGGACCGGCTACTCGCGCTTCCCGGTGTGCGCCGAGGGCGGCGGCTCGTTCATGGGCTATCTGCACGTCAAGGACGTCCTGGACCTGGAGGACGGCGACCGGGCCGTCCCGCAGCACGTGTGGCGCCCGATGGCGACCGTGCGGGCCGAGCTGCCCCTCGACGACGCCCTGACCGTGATGCGCCGCGCCGCGACGCATCTGGCGCAGGTCGCCGACGCCTCGGGCCGGGTCCTCGGCCTGGTCGCCATGGAGGACGTGCTGGAGACGCTGGTCGGCGAGGTGCGCGACCCGGCCCACCGGATCTCGGTGCCGCGCCGCACGGCGGAGACCACCACCGGCTACGGCGAACTCACCGCGGCGGCCCGCTGACCGCGTGCCGCCCGCACCGCCGGAGGGGCCGGAGCCGGCCCCTCCGGCGCCCGCACGTCCGCCGGGACGCCCCCGGAGCCCGTCGGCCGGCTCCGGCCGGGCCGTCGAGGGCCGCCCGGCCGGCTCTCAGAGCGCCGGCGGCTCCTGCGGCCCCGGGTCCACCGGCCCCCGGCCGGACAGCACCTCGCCGTACGCCTGCATCAGATCGGGCAGCCGCAGCGTCGCCAGGTCGTCCCGGCCCGGCGCCGTCGGATAGGCGGAGAGCCGCAGATCGCGGTAGGCGCAGCTCTTCTCGTACAGGGTGCGCAGGAACCGCCCGTTGCCCAGCTCGTCGATCCAGCCCTGGCCGACGACGTGCGCGCTGATGGAGCCCAGCTCCTCCAGGGCCTCCTCGTCCCAGGCGTCGCCGTTCTCCGCGGCCAGGACCTCGCCGATCGAGGTCAGCTCCGCGGGCCGGTAGCTGGGGAAGTCCACCCGGGTGGTGAACCGCGAGGAGAGCCCCGGATTGGCGGCCAGCAGCCGGTCCATGCCCTCCGGATAGCCCGCGAGGATGACGACGAGATGGTCCCGGTTGTCCTCCGCGCGCTTCAGCAGCACCTGAAGGGCCTCGTCCCCGTACGCGTCGCCCTTGCTGTAACCGGTGTTGGAGAGGCTGTACGCCTCGTCGACGAACAGCACCCCGCCCAGCGCCGAATCGATCAGCTCATTGGCCTTCACCGCGGTCTGCCCGAGGAACTCGCCCACCAGATCCGCGCGTTGGGCCTCGACGAGATGGTCGCCGCCGAGCAGGCCCAGCGCGTAGAAGACCCGGCCCAGGATGCGGGCCACCGTGGTCTTGCCGGTGCCGGACGGGCCCGAGAAGACGAAGTGGCGCTTCGGCGGCTGCACCGGCAGCCCCTGACCCGCCCGCAGCCGCGCCATGTTCAGCTGCGCGGACAACGCCTTGACCTGGCGTTTGACGGGCTCCAGGCCGACCATCCGCTCCAGCTGGGCCAGCGCCTCCGCCAGCAGCGCGGGGTCGCTGGGTCCGGCCGGGAACGGCGACGACGGGCCGGACGCCCCGGCCCTGCGGCGCGCCCCGTCGGGCGGCGGCGGCATCCCGACGCCGTCGAACCCGGGGAACTCCCCGCCGGCCCGGGACTCCCGGGCGTCCACCGGACCGCCGCCCGGAACCGCGTCCACGTCCGCCAGGGGATCCGCCGCCGCGTCCGCGCCCGGACCGGTCAGGGACAGCGCCGTCAGACCGGCGCCCTCGTCCGGGCCGTCGAGCCCGTCGTAGTCCGCGATGGCGGCGAGCCGCGCCGAGGTGTCCATGAACGCCGGGTCCACCCGGTGCACCGCCCGGTACAGCGGCAGGGCGGCCGCGCTGCGGCCCGTGCCCTCGTGCGCCCGCGCCAGCCAGTAGCGCAGCTCCTTGCGCTGCGGCTGCTCGCTGCGGCAGCGCATCAGCGCGGTGGCCAGCAGCGGCTCGGCCTGCCCGTACATCTCCAGCCGCACCCGGGCCATCCCGCCGAACAGCCCCGCCTCGATGCCGAGGACCGGGTCGTCGATCAGCCGCTCGGTGTGGCGCACCAGCTGCTCCCAGTCCTTGACCAGATAGGAGCGGCAGGCGTGCAGGAAGCGCACCTGCGGGTCCGTGTCCACCGGCGGCAGGTCGGCCAGGGCGCGGTCCAGCTCGGGGACGTGCCGCCCGTCCAGCCAGTGCGAGGCGTGCGCCAGCAGCAGGTCCCGCGGGCTCTCCAGCACCGGCTGCACCCACCAGCCCAGCCAGTACCAGGAATTGAGCGTGCGCCGATGGCGGGTGCGCTGCTCGCCGAAGCGTTCGCGGTGGCGGTGCATGCGCAGCAGCGCCGTCGTGGTGTCGACTCTCAGCGCGTGCAGACCCAGCCAGCCGTCCGCCATGCCGGGATCGATCCGCACCGCCGTTCTGAACTCCTCCTCGGCCTGGGGATAGGCGCCCATGGTGTAGGCGTCCACGCCGCGCAGCCAGGCGAGGTCGGCGGGGGCGTGTGCGCCCTGCGTGCCGATGTCCATCTGGTCCCCCACAAGCCGTGCCACCAGGATGTCCCGTCGCACGACCGCCCGCCGGGGCGCGCTGAATCGCTGGGCCGCGAACGGGAATTGACCGCACCGAGAGGCATCGTACCTGCGCGGGGAGTGCTCGACGAAGAGCTCAGCGAGCAGAAGGGAGACCGTGACCGAGGGTGAACCGGGCGGTCCCCGGCGGCGGCGAGCGGCGGCGCGTGGGCAGAACGAAGCCCCCGATCACGGGGGAACAACCGGGGGCTTCGTGTCTGTGAGGGCTCCGAAAAGCCGCACATTGAGAACGTAAGACCTGTACCGCCCTCGGGTCAAGCCGAGTTGGGGTCATCCGGGCCGATTTCTCAGGACTTGGTACGGGCCCGCGCCCCGCTCACCGTCCGTGACCCGGCGACGCGTCGCCCGCCGCGCCGCCGGGCCCCTCCAGCCAGTCGTAGCCCACCGGCGACTGCCGTATCAGCGCGTCCGCGTGGCGGCGCGAGGGATCGGCGGCGAAGTGCTCCGTCTCGGCCGCCGTCCAGGCGTCCCAGAAGGCCGACAGCCCGGGACCGTCCCGGCGGCGGCCCCGCTCCCAGGACTCCGGCGCGGGCAGGTCCATCCACAGCAGCCGCGCCAGATGGGGGCGCAGCGCCCGGCGGCCCGCGCCGACCCCCTCGACCAGCACCACCGGGGCCGGTTCCAGCCCGCGCGGCGCCCCGAACCTCCGGGCGGTCCAGTCGTACGGCGCGTACCGGGCGCGCTCGCCGCGCGACAGGGGCTCGACAACCTGCTCCCGCAGCCGGTCCGTCCAGGTGAAGAAGGAATCGTGACTGGCCAGATCGTCGAGGTGCAGCACGGGGGCGCCGTCGAGCGCGGCGGCGAGACGGGACGCGAAGGTGCTCTTCCCCGATCCCGCGTGGCCGTCGACGGCGATCAGCCGCACCGGACCGCAGGACGGCGCCAGGGTGCGCAGCCGCGCGGCCAGGGGAGCGAGGTCGTTCATGGGCCCCAGCCTACGAGGCCGTCCCGGGCAGCCGCAGGTCACGCCAGTGGACCAGACCAATATTGGTCGTCTGGGACCGGTCCGGACGCTGGCCGGAACCGGTCGCGACCCGCGATAGTTGGCGCACTGTCGCACCCGTGACCGCATTCCGCCCACGAACGGGGGTCCGCCCATGAACAGACCGAGCTCGCGCAGGACCGTGCTGGCCGCCGCCCTCGCGGCGGCGGCCTCCGTCGGCACGGCGGCCTCCGCCGCCTCCGCGCACGCCGCCGCCCCCTCCACCGCACCCGCGGCCTCCCCGACGGACACCGTTCCCGTGGACTACCACTCCTGGCACACCTACACCGACTGGCGCTGCGGCCTCGGCGCCGGGACGCGCCCCGTCGCGGGCCGCCGCCCCGGTCTGGTGATCGGCCGCGCCGAGGGACGGACCGAGTACACCGATCCGCACACCGGGAAGACCTCGGCCTGGGAGTACGCGACCTGGACCTCGCCGTTCCACCGGGCGGCCGTCCCGGCGACCGAGGTGATCGCCTCCTGGAACGCGGACACCCCCGAGGGCACCTGGATCCAGATCGAGCTCCAGGGCCGCTACTCCGACGCGACCGCGACCCCCTGGTACGTGATGGGCCGCTGGGCGTCCGGCGACGGCGACATCCGGCGGACGTCCGTCGACGGACAGACCGACGGCAGGAGCTCCGTCTGGACCGACACCTTCTCGGTGGACGACGCGGCGAGCGGGCTGCGGTTGGTCTCCTACCGGCTGCGGCTCACCCTCCACCGCGCCCCGGGCACGAGCGGCACGCCCACCGTGTGGCGGCTCGGCGCGATGGCGTCCGACGTCCCGGACCGCTTCACCGTGCCCGCCAGCGTGCCGGCCCCGGCCCGGGAACTGCCGGTGCCGCGCTACTCGCAGAACATCCACGCCGGTCAGTACCCGGAGTACGACAACGGCGGCGAGGCGTGGTGCAGCCCCACCTCCTCGCAGATGATCATCGAGTACTGGGGGCGCCGGCCCACCGCCGAGGACCTCGCCTGGGTCGAGCCCGGCCTGGCCGATCCGCAGGTCTGCCACGCCGCCCGGTTCACCTACGACTACCAGTACGAGGGCTGCGGCAACTGGCCGTTCAACGCGGCCTACGCCGCGTCGTACCACGAGATGAGCGCCGTGGTGACCCGGCTCGGCTCGCTCACGGACGTCGAGAACCTGGTCCGGGTGGGGATCCCGGTCATCACCTCGCAGTCCTTCCTCAAGGAGGAGCTGACTGGCGCCGGGTACGGGACCTCCGGCCATCTGATGACCGTGATCGGGTTCACCGCGGCCGGCGACGTCGTCGCGAACGACCCGGCCTCGCCCAGCGACGAGGCCGTGCGCCGGGTCTACCGCCGCCGCGAGTGGGAGAACATCTGGCTGCGCACCAAGCGCTACAACGCGAGCGGCAAGGTGGTCTCCGGCACCGGCGGGGTCTGCTACCTCTACTTCCCGGCCCACCCGACCCCCGCCCAGCGGCGCGCCCTGGCGGCCGTCGGGGTCCGCTGAGCCGGCGGGGTCCCGGAACGTGGCATCCGCCGCCCCGGGACCCCGCCGAGTCGACAGCGGGTCAGAAACGTCCTACCCGCATACTTGTTCTGTTCTACGGTGCCATCAGCCGACCAGGACGAGGGAGACCCCGTGGGACAGCCGAGGACGATGCTCGCCCGACGAATATCCGAGCAACGGGCGGGAGTCGGCGATCCACGGGCGCTGGTGGGTGAGATGCGGCGTTCGGTTCTTCTGGTCCCGTCGGCCGGGCCTGGTCTGTGGAGCGCCCGATCGGGCGGTGTCCGGTGGATCTGCGCGTTCACGGACGAGACGGCGCTGGCCCGCTTCGCCGTGCACCACGGTCCGGGCGATCGACCGATGGACTACGTCGCGCTGCTCGGGGCGCGGATCGTGGATGAGATCGTGTCGGCTTTGGATGAACCCGCCGGGCTCGCGGTGGACATCGCGGATGAGGACGGAGCGATGTTCTTCCCTCCGGTCGCCGGAATCGTCCCGGACGGCGTCGCGGTCGACTCCGGCGTGGCAGAGGAGGGGAGCGGCCGTGAGCGGTGACGGGGCGGACCTCGCTTTCGACAAGGAGTCGGTGGCGAAGTTCACGCAGGGAGTGGGCGCGGTCATTGATCAACTCGGCGAACTCGGTGGCGCCACCGGGTCGGTGATGGGCAAGGGGTTTTCGAGTCTGGCCATGACGGGCATGGAGGCCGGGCATCGCGGACTGTCGGCGGATTTCGAGGATTTCTGCGAGCGGTGGGAGTGGGGGGTACGGGCCCTGGTGAGCGACGCGAGTGCGCTCGCGGAGCGTCTCGGGCTGGCGGCGGGCACCCAGTGGGAGCACGACCAGTACGTCGAGGGTTCATTCAAAGTCGGCCTCAACGCCCTGATGGGCGGCAACCCGCACGCCGACGAGGGGGACATCGCCCAGCAGAACTGGGGTGACATCCTCACCCCTGACTATCTGGACCCGGACTGGAGCGCCGAGTCGTTCGAGAAGGCCGGTCAGGACATGGAGCAGACCTGGAAGGACACCGGCCGCGCCGTTCTCACCGAAGGGGCGGGCGATCAGGTGTCGGAGAAGCTCAGGACCGGGCTCGGCATCGGTGACGGCCAGTGGGACCGGGCAGTGGACGACACGTTCGGGCCGTCGCCCGAGGAACGCGCCCGGCAGGCGCGGCAAGAGGGCGGGCCGAACACGGGCGGGGCCGACTGAAGATGGGCGTCGGGGATTTCATCAGGGACATCACCCCGGACTCGGTCGAGGAAGCGGTCGAGGGCGGTGTCGAGTGGGTCGGCAACCGGGTCGAGGACGCCGGGAACTGGACGGCGGACCGGCTGGACGACGTGGGCTGGGAATCCGGTTCGGACTGGGTGCGGCAACAGTCGCGTTCGGTGGCGAACCGGATGGGCGCCGATGTCGAGGAGATGGAACTCGGGCAGACCGAGGACAAGACCAAGCTGGTGTATGGAAGCCCCAGCAAGATCCATTCCACTGCGGAGCAACTCCGGTCCTTTCAGAAGGCGTTCGACGATGCCGGCGGCGGGTTGAAGGGTCTCGACTCCTCGCGGCTGAAGGGTGAGACGGCCGACGCGCTGCGCACCGCGGTGAGCACCCAGCCGCCGAAGTGGTTCACCGGCTCCGATGCCTGCGAGAAGGCGGCCGCCGCGCTGGAGGCGTTCGCCTACACCGTCACCTGGGCGCAGAACCAGGCGCAGACGGCGATCGACGTGTGGAAGGAGGGCGTCAAAGCCTCCCAGGACGCGGCTGAGGCACACCGCAAGCGGATCGACGACTACAACAAGGCCGTGGACCGTTACAACGCACAGGCCCCGGAGAAGCGCGACCCCGGTGCGTTGCCGCCCTGTCCCGCGCCTACCTTCGACGACCCGGGCAAATCGCTGATGCGGGACGCGCAGGAACTCCTTGCCCAGGCCCGTGAACAGCGGAACACCGCCGCGGAGACCGCCCGTGCCGCGGTCCGCGACGCCCGTGACATGGCCCCGGAGAAGCCCTCGTACGCACAACAAGTGAGCGACGGTCTGCAGGAGTGGCAGCTCACCAACGACCACGTCGGCGGCGGCGTCATCAAGGGCACTGCGGGGCTGGTGAACTTCGTCCGGGGAGTCAATCCGCTGGACCCGTACAACCTCACTCATCCCGCCGAGTACGCCACCAGCCTCAACAGTCTTGCCGCCGGCCTGGTGGTCGCCGCCAACGACCCGGTCGGTACCGGCAAGCAGGTGATCGGCGACTTCATGAAGGACCCTGCAGAAGGGTTCGGTCGGCTGCTGCCCGACGCGGCCCTGACCGCGGCCACCGGTGGTGGCGGGTCCGCCGTCAAGGGTGTCCGTCTCGCCGCGGACATGGCAAAGGCCTCCCGGGTCCGCAGGCTGCTCGACCGCGTTCCCCGCGGCACTCACAACCGTCCCGACGGGCACCGCGTCGTCGCCGGCACCGACCCGGTCGATCTCGCCTCGGGACGAATGTTCCTGCCCCAGACCGATCTGGTGCTGCCGGGAACCCTGCCGCTGGTCTTCACCCGCCGCACCGAGTCCGGCCTGGTGGCAGGCCGGTTCCTCGGCCCCTCTTGGACCTCCACCGTCGACGAGCGCCTGGAGATCGACGCGGCCGGCGTCGTCCACGTCACCACCGACGGTCTCCTGATCCCCTATCCGCACCCCGCCCCAGGCGCCCCGACCAATCCGGAGTCCGGGACCGCCCGCACGCTGCTGGCCCGTGATTCGGACGGCGATTACACCGTCACCGATCCCGGCACGGGACTGGTCCGGCACTTCACCGCCCCGGCCGACAGCGAACCGGACGGCGACGCCTGGCTGGACCGGGTCGAAGACCGCCACGGCAACTGGTGGGCCGTGGAACGCACCGAAAACGGAACCCCGCTCGCCCTGACCTGCTCCGCGGGCCGCCGGGTGGCCGTCGCGGTGAGCGACGGCCGGGTCACGGCCCTGTCCCTGGCGGGAGCAGGGAAGAACGCGGCGGACCTGCCTCTGATGCGCTACGGCTATGACGACGGCAACCTCGCCGCCGTCGTCAAACCGTCCGGCGCCACCACCGCCTTCGTCTACGACGACCGCCGCCGCGTCACCGCATGGATCGACTCCAACAACAGCCGCTACGACTACACCTACGACGACCGCGACCGCGTCATCGCCGAAGGCGGTCAGGCCGGCCACATCCAGATCACCCTCAGCTACACCGAATCCGATCCGGAGACCGGTCTTCGCACCACCAGCCTCACCACGGCCGGCGGGCACACGACCCGGCACCGGATCGATCGCCACTGCCGGGTGGTGGCCACCACCGATCCGCTCGGCCACACCACCCGCTTCAGCTATGACGCCCGCGGCAACACCCTGAGCCGCACCGATCCTCTGGGCCGCATCACCGCCTTCACCCACGACGAGGACGGCCGGCTGCTCGCCGTCACCCGCCCCGACGGCAGCGAACTGCGCACCGTGCGCGACCCGTCCGGATTGTCCACGGAGTTCCACGGACCGGACGGCGCCCGCTGGCTCCAGGAATTCGACGAGCACGGCAACCGCACCGCAGTCACCGACCCGGCCGGGACCACCACCCGGTACGCCTATGACGGCCGGGGCAGGCTGACCACCGTCACCGACGCCCTCGGCGCCACCACCACCGTGCGCTGCGACGCCGCGGGGCTGCCGGTGGCAGTGACCGACCCGGCCGGCGGCACCACTCTCCTGGAACGCGACGCCTTGGGCCGGATCGTGCGTACCACCGACCCGGTGGGCAACGTCACCCGGGTCACCCTGGACGAGGACGGCAATCTCGCCCGCCGTGTCGCCCCGGACGGCGCCACCGAGTCGTGGACATACGACGGCGAGGGTAACCCCCTCACCCATACCGGACTGGCCGGCGGGATGTCCCGCTTCGACTACGCGCACTTCGACCTGCTCACCACCCGCACCGGGCCCGACGGCGCCCGCCACACGTTCGAGCACGACGCGGACCTGCGGCTGACCCGGGTCACCGGCCCGCACGGCACCTGGTCCTACACGTACGACGCCGCCGGCCGGCTCGCTTCCGAGACAGACTTCGACGGCCGCACCCTCACCAACCGGTACGACGCAGCCGGGCAGCTCACCGCCCGGTCCGACGCATTCGGCCGGACCGTGTCCTATATCTACGACCAGCTCGGCCAAGCGGTCAGCAAGGACGTGGCGGGCAAGGTGACCACCTACGCGTACGACCGGGCCGGACGGCTGCTGCACGTGGCCGGACCGGACAGCGAGATCGTCTACGCGTACGACCGGCGTGGGCGGACCAAGACCGAAATCGTCGACGGCCGCGCCATGAACTACGCCTACGACACCCTGGGCCGCCGGGCCCGCCGCATAACCCCCACCGGCGCGATCACCGAGTACGGCTACGACGCCGCCGGCCGCGCCGCCCGAATAACCAGCGGCGGCCGCGAGATCGCCTTCACCCACGACGCGGCCGGCCGGGAACTCGAGCGCGTCTTCGGCGGAACCCTCACCCTGGCCTCCGCCTGGGACGAGGCCGGAAGGATCTGCGCCCAGCACCTGACGATCGGGGGCCGTTCCCTCAACCACCGTCACTACGCGCACCGCGCCGATGGCCATCTCACCTCCATAACCGACGCCCTTGCAGGCTCCCGCACCCTCGATCTGGACGCCGCCGGCCGGGTCACCGCCGTCCACGCGGAAGGGTGGATCGAGCGCTACGCCTACGACGCCGCCGGCAACCAGACGCTGGCCTCCTGGCCAGACTCCCACCCCGGCCACGACGCCACTGGCCCTCGCTCCTACACCGGAACCTCCCTCACCAGAGCCGGCAACGTCCGCTTCGAACACGACGCCCTCGGCCGCGTGACCTTACGCCAGAAGACCCGTCTGTCACGCAAGCCCGACACCTGGCGCTACGAATGGGACGCGGAGGACCGCCTTGCCGCCGTGGTCACCCCCGACGGCACCCGCTGGCGCTATCTCTACGACCCCCTGGGGCGCCGCACCGCAAAACAGCGCCTCGCCGACGACGGCGAGAAGGTCGCAGAGGAGGTCCGCTTCTCCTGGGATGGCACGACCCTGTGCGAACAGACGGTCCACACACCGGGCCTGCCACACGTGGTCGCCCTCACCTGGGACCACCGCGGCCTGATGCCGCTGTCCCAGACAGAACGCCTCCTCACCCCGGACAGCCGTCAGGAGGAGATCGACCGCCGGTTCTTCGCCATCGCCACCGACCTCGTGGGAACGCCCACCGAACTGGTCGACGAGTCCGGCGAAACAGCCTGGCGCGCCAGGAGCACCCTCTGGGGCACCACAGCCTGGGCCCGCTCCAGCACGGCCTACACCCCGCTGCGCTTCCCCGGCCAGTACTACGACCCGGAGACCGGCCTCCACTACAACCTCTTCCGCCACTACGACCCGGAGACCGGTCGCTACACCTCTCCGGATCCCCTCGGCCTCGGTCCCGCGCCGAATCCGGTCGCCTATGTGCACAACCCGTTCACCGTCTGCGACCCCCTCGGCCTGTCGCCGTACTCGCAGTTCAAAGGTCTGGGCTGGCTGACGGACAAGCTGCTCGAACGCCCGTCGTTCCGGTACCAGCGGCTCGTCACCGACCAGAGCTATGAGCAGCAGTGGATCCTGCCGGACGGCCGGGAGGTCCACGTCGACGGTGGCCCGCGGGACGGCTGGATCACGGAGGCGAAGTGGACCGGCGGTGAAAACCTGGGTGAATGGGAGAAATCCCCGTACAACCCCGATTTCAAGTATTACGACGAGAGCCGGCTCACCACACAGACCGACAAGCTGCTCGCCCTCAACGAGGATCTCGGAGGCAAGGGGGTCCGCTATATGGTGTCCAATGAATGGGGTGCCGCGCATGTGAACGAAGTGCTGTCCAAGGCCTTCCCCGAGGCGTATGCCAGCGGGCAGCTGAGGGCGTATCACGTGCCCGGCAACGGCATGAGTGGAATGAGTTCATGGCTGCAGTGATCGCAATGCTGGAAGAGCTCAGGGACATCGCCCCGCTGACCGCCGAAGGTGCGGCGGCGCGGTTCACGGCCCAGGAGTGGACGCCCGGAGGCAAGGCCCGCGACGGCGTGGAGACGTCGTGGGACAAGGAAGGCGTCGGAGGCTGGATCCAGACGTTCACCAGTGGGGCGGTCAGCGTCTCGTTCGCCGTCTGGATCCGCGACGTCGACGAGTCGGGCTACTTCGACGACCTGGAAGCCGTCTACGAGCAGGGAGAGCAGGCATTGGCCGCCTTCCTCCCCGAGATCGAGGAATCCTCTCTCGCCCGCCACCTCGTCGAGGCCGAACAGACCGCGGCGGACAAGGACGAATTCATCGCGGTGAAGAAGTGGACCCTCGGCGGCCGGATCCTGACCGCCGGTGTGGTCCAGCAGGACGCCGATCTTCCGGTGATGGTCGTGGTGGCGCTGGAGGAGCCCGGCGCCGCCTGACCCAGCCCGTACCGGCCGCCCGGCTGCGCACCAAGCGCTACAACGCGAGCGGCAAGGTGGTCTCCGGCACCGGCGGGGTCTGCTACCTCTACTTCCCGGCCCACCCGACCCCCGCCCAGCGGCGCGCCCTGGCGGCCGTCGGGGTCCGCTGAGCCGGCGGGGTCCCGGGGCGGCGTCGGATGTCGCGCCCCGGGGCTCCCGTCCGACGGCCGGCCGGGAGCCGGGCCGTCGGGCGGCGGAGGTCAGGAACGGCAGGTGGCCCGCATCTGGGCGGCGGCGTGGTGGGCCTTCTCCCAGCCCTTGGACCAGTCGTCGCCCCGGTCGAGGAGCTTGACGCCGATCGTCGTGCCCTTCATGGCGAAGGTGCCCGCGTTGACCCACTGCCCGCGGTGGCCGACCTGGTTGATGGTGAAGCTGTCGTACTTGGTCGTGCGGTCGTTGGCGTTCACGAGCACGTGATATGTGGTGGGGTGCCCGCCCACGTACAGCGTGCTGGTGCTGTTCGGGATGTACACGGAGATCTGGCAGGTGCGGGCCTTGCTGCCGGGGCTCCACCACCACTTGACGCGGCTCTGCATGTCGGTGTTGACGTCGCCGGACATCGGGACGGAGTCGTAGCTGCCGTTGCAGCCGTCGCCGGTCCAGCCCCCGGAGGAGCGGGCGTACCAGCCGTCGCTGCCGTCGGTGAAGAAGTTGTCCCGCTGGTAGCCGCCGCCGGAGGGGGTGGCGCAGCCCCGGCCGGTGACGCCCGTGTACACCACGGTCGACTGCGCGACGGTCTTCTGGGTGGTGCCGGACCCCGAGCCGGAACCCGAGCCGGACGCGGTGGTGCCGGAGGCGGCCTTGTCCGCGACGGTCTTGCCGGTCCCGGTCCCGGTCCCGGTGCCGGTCTTGCTCTTCGTGCCGGTGGCGGTGGAGCCGTCCTTCGCGGTGCGGGCCGCGTCCTCGGAGCCGGGCGCGGCACTGCCGGACCCGCCCTTCGCCTCCACCCCGCCGCCCTCGTGGATGCCGCCGGGGGCGTCGACGGCCCCCTTGCCCGCGGGGCCCGTCAGACCGGATCCGCCGTGCTTGCCGCTCTTCTCGAGCGAGCCGGAGTCGGGGGCGCGCTGCTCGCCCGGCACGATGCCGGGGCCGGAGCCGCCCGGGCCCATCGGGCTTCCGGCGGGGACGTCGGCGGCGACCGGGCCGGGCTTCTCGTCGGGTCCCGATATCAGGAACGGCACCCCGATCAGGACGAGCCCGCCGACCACGGCCGCAGCGATCATGGGCTTGCCGGGCCGCCCGAGCGGCAGGCCGGCGGTGCGGCGGGAGGCGGTGGCGGGCCGTGCGGACGCCGCGAGCTCCGCCTCGGCGTCCGCCCTGCCCGACGCGCTCTTCGCCGTCCCCGGCCCGGCCTCGCCCCGCGCCGCGCTCCCGGCCTCGCCGTCCGTCCCCTTCTCGGCCCGGACCTCCGGGGCGCCCTCCGGCGCGCCGCCGGCCCGCGCGCCCGCCGCGGCCGTGGTCGTACCGGAGACCGGGTCCGCGCTCCCGGCGTTCTTCGCGGTTTCGGCGGACTCCCGTTCCCGCTCCGCCGGGTCCTCCGCGGCGGCGGGTTCGGCGGCGGTGCCCGGGGAGGACGCGGTGGCGGTGGCGGTCGCGGCGGCGGTCGCGGTGACCGCCGCCGATGACGCCGCCTTCGCGGCGGGCGCCGACGCCGGGAACAGGCCCTGGGCCGGTTCCTCGGTCAGCACCGCAAGCGCTGCCGCGCGTCGGACCGGTGGGCCGGAGGCGCCGGTGTTCTCGCCTTGCGGGGCGGACTCGCTGGTTGCCATGTCGTGCCTCTCTGGGGACTCGGAGGGGGAACGAAGCCGGGCGGGCCGCTCAGCGGCCGTCCGGCACGGAGTGGAGCGGGCCGGTGCAGCGCGCGGGCCACGGCGGGTCCGTCGCCAGGGGGGTGCGGCGGGCGGCGGTGTCCAGCCGGGCGACCGCCTCGTCGGAGGGCGGCCGGAACGGGGCCGCCCCCGACGGCACTTCGGCCAGCAGGACCCGGGCCGGCAGGTCGCCGTCCGCCTCGTGCCTGGCCAGCACGGCGAATCCGGTGCCCGGGGCGAACAGCGCCGTCGTCCCGTTCCCGTCGCGCGTCAGCACCGAGGTGCGGCGGGCGGTGAGCGGGCGGACGGCGAAGCGGACGTGCCCGGGCGGCGGCACCGGGGCGTTCCTCGCTTCCAGATGGACGACGTCGAGCGGCGCGTCCGCGTACAGGACCGCCCCGGGAACGGCGTCGTCCGGGACGTCCGGACCCGGCACCGCGCGCACCAGGGTTCCGCGCAGCGCCGGCAGACGGCCCAGCCCGGAGGCCAGGCAGACGGCGTACGGGCGCAGTTCGCCCGCTTCGGCGGCCAGCGCGAGCGCGCCGAACGGGCCGTCGGGCGGCGAGGTGAGATAGAGGTGCACGGCGATCAGGTCGGCGCGCGCGGCGTCCTCGGCCGGGCCGCGCAGGCCGGGCAGCCGGATGAGCGCCTGGTTCACCGGACCGGAGTGCTCCTCCCAGACGGCGGAGGCCAGTTCCCGGAACGCGGCCCGGTCCGTCTCGTCGCTCACCGCGCCCGGAGCGGGAACGGCGGTGCGGGGGCGGGCCGGACGGGCGGCCACCCGGGGCACCGGGGGCACCGGGGTCCGCGCGGCGGTACGGCCCTGGGGCCAGGCGGCGGCATTTCCCTCGTCGGGCGCGGGCGCGGGCGTGGGCCGGGCGGCCGGTGCGGCGGGGGCCGATGCGGGGGTGCCGGGGCGCCCCGTGCCGGGCGCGGCGGCCGAGGTGGCGACCGGCCGCGCGGCGGGTGGCGCGGGTGCGGCGGAGTCCGGCTCGGCGGCGGCCGTGCGGCCGCTTGTGCCCTCGCCCTCGCCTTTGTTGCCCTTGCCGGCACCGACGCTGGTGGCAGTGGCAGTGGCAGTGGCAGTGGCAGTGGCAGTCGTGGTGGCGGCAGCCGCCGTGGCAGTGGCGGTCGCGTTCGCCGGATTCGTGGCGGCCCGGGGGCCGGTGACGGCCGCTTCCCCGACGGCGGCGCCGCTCGTGGAGGCGATGGCGGGCGTGGCGGCCCGGCCGTCGGGCGTGGACCGCGTCGCGGTGGCGGCGGGTACGGGCGTGCCGGACTCGGTGACAGCCGGTGCGGCGGCCCGTTCCGCCGGGGCGGTCGCGCCTGCCGAGGGCGTGGAGGCCGGCTCCCCGGCTGGGCGGGCGGGCCCGGGGGCTGCTCCGGTTCCGGCCTCGGCGCCCGCCCTGGCGCTGCTCTCGACACCGGTCGCGACACCGGCCTCGACGCCGGAGGACGCCGAGGCGAAGGTGAGGCCGCTACGTACCGCGAAACGGCGCAGCTCCGCCACGGTCTCCGGGTCCGCCCCCGCCGGGGCGCGGAGCTCCGCGTACTCCCGTACCCCGTCGTCCAGTCCGGTCAGCAGCTCCGACAGGTTCTCCAGCAGACGGGCCCGGCTCGCGGCGTCGGCGGTCAGGGACGGGTCCACCTCGACGCGGGCGGCCCGGGCATCGGCGGCGCGGCCCCGGAACCCGGCGGGCGGGGAGGGGGTTTCACCGATCCACAGCCCCGCCCGCACCGCCACGGCGTGGCTGCCGTCCGGCAGGCGCAGCGCGGCGGGCTCCGGAACGGCCGTCCCGGCGGTTTCCGGCAGCAGCCAGTGCGCGGGACGGGGGGAGGGGCGCCGGCCGTCCGGTTCGGCGGGTGAGCAGATCACCGAAGCGAGCAGCGCGGGCCAGGTGGAGTCGCCCTCGGCCGTCGTCAGCAGCACCGACTCCGAGTACCGGGAGGAGCCGCCGCCCGTCCCGGCGAGCGGCAGCCCCGTGCAGACCTCGACGTCCATGCCCAGCAGATCGGCTGCCGACTCCGCGAGCGGCAACAGGTCCCGTCCGTCGCCGGGGGCGAGCCGGACCGACCTGCGCAGCTCCGCGGGCAGCCCGGCCAGCAGCGTGGCCAGGTCGTCGGCCGGCACCCGCCCGGCGCGGGCCGCGCCCACCAGCACGGTCAGCCGGTCCGGATGGACGACCGCCGCGAACGCCGGGTCGCCGGGGCTCGGCGGGGCCGACCCCGTGGTGCGTACCAGCAGCCCGGCGGGAATCTGCTGGACCGTGCACCCGCCCAGCTCGCCCAGCGGCACCCGGGTCAGCGCCCGCTGCCATCGGGGGGCGGGGATGCGCGTGCCCAGCGCCTCGGGCTCCGCGCCCGGCCCGAACCGCCACCAGCCGCCCGCCGGAGTGGCCGGCTCGGCCACGTACAGGCCGCCGCCGGGAACGAGCACGGCGGGGGCGTCGGGGGCCTCCAGCTCCAGTTCCCAGGCGTCCGCCAGTCGCTGCGCCAGTGGCGCGCGGCCGCCCGCCGGAGCCGCCGCGCCCGACATCACCAGCCGGGCCGCCGACCGTCGTTCGTCGCGGAGCCTGGCCAGCAGGCCGCCCAGTTCCTCGCCCAGGTTCCCGGCCGCCTCCGGGGCGACGTCGACCACCACGACCGGACGCTCCGGATCGGCGGGAAGGCTCCGGGCCAGCTCCGGCACCCAGGTGCGGCGGTCGGCGGAGGACCGGAGCAGGAACCTCTCGCCGAACTCCTCCAGCACCGTATGCGGCGCGGGCCGGGGCGTTCCCTCAGCGGCGGGCGACGGGGCGCCGTCGCTCATACCGGGGGCCTCGCCCCGGCGCCCGAGCCATCGGGTGAGACGCGAGGAGAACCCGCTCACCGGGTCTCCCCCCGATGGCCGAAACCGCTGCCTTGCACTGAGCCTCCATCAATGATCAAACGAGGATGAGGCGTTGACCATAGCCGTTGCCCGCTCACGGGGAGCCTTCAGGGTTCTCGTCGCCGCCGGTGAGGACGGAGAGGGCGAAATCGGAGAGCGAGGAATTGGCGGACGCCTGGTTGTCGGTGTGTACGAAGTCCTCCAGGACGGCGCCGGATCCGGTCATCATGCCCAACTGGACAGGTCGGCCGAGGGCCTGGGCGACCAGAGCGGCGATGTCGCGGGCGCGTTGCGCTCGTTGCTGCTCGGTGGCGTTCGGGGACGATTCGCCGGACGTCTCCGGGCGGATGTCGAGCCATAGTTCCGCGCCCGGCCCGTTCGGTTCGGCCTCTTCGATGGCTCGGGCGAGCCGGTCCGCCACGGCCTGCTGGTCGCCTTCGGTCCAGCGGCCCGTGTGGCCGTTCTTCCTGAGGAGGGAGTCGGCGTCGAAGACGTGTTCCGTCACGCGGCCGGGGAGCACGCCCAGTCCGAGCAGGTCGCGTTCGGGGAGTCGTACCACGGCCCTGCCGGTGACGGTGCGGGTTCCCTCCGGGCCCTGGACGGTGGTCACCGTCTCGACGGTGACCAGGTGCGTCTGCCAGTGGCGCTCGTCCTTCGGTTCCGAGGTGGCGCCCTGGCGCTGCCGGCTGCGGTCGGTGACGGTGTGCGATCCGCCGGCCGCCGGGTGCTGCTGCTGGCCCTGGACCAGCGGCAGTGTGGTCCCCAGGGTCGCGGTCTGCGCCTCGTTCAGGTCGTACTTGAGCTGGAGGTTGAGCGCGGTGTTGTCCGTCTGGGCCGCCGAGGAGCCCGCGGAGGCCGCCTGGATGTACACCCGGTCCATGGCCATGGCCCCGGTCTGGGAGAGCAGCGCCGGCCGCCGCAACTCCACCGTGAACGTGACCCGGTCGCCCGAGTTCCGCGGTGGGATGACACCGAGCAGGTCCGCGAGCTGGAGCGCGTCGAACTCCACCGTGTCGTGCTGCACCAGTTCGGTGAACTGGACGGCGGCCAGGTCGCCGGCCTCCGATGCCGGGTCCGTGTTCGTGGACAGCGTCGTCGTGCCGATGCCCAGCGAGGGCGCGACCTCGTTCACGGCGTTGCGCAGCTCCTCGGTCCCGGTGAACCGGTGCACCACCGTACGTCCGTTGCGCGGGAGACTCCCTCCCGATCCGGTGCCGGGGGCGGGCTCCGATGCCGCGTGCACATCCGCTCCGGTGAGCCGCAGGTCGACCTGGACCAGGACCGGAGGACCTTCGGGGACGTGCGTGGGACCGTACTCGGAGAACCCGCCCAGCCAGCCGTCCAGCGACTGTGCCCATCCCTTGTCGGCGAACCAGGAACTGTGCAGCAGGTCCTGTGCCAGCTGGACCGGTGTCAGCGGCAGCATCTTGGTGCGCGCTTCGACGTGGTACTCGTACACGATCCGGAATTCCGCCGCGTCGTCGGTCCGCAGCCAGAACCGCTGGTCCGAGGAGGTGCTGGAGGTGTTGGTGACCGCCCGGCTGCTGTTGTGGGCCAGTTGCCCGGCGAGGGTGTCGGCGTGCTGTCCGACGGGTGGGCGCGGGTAGCGGGTGCCGGAGGAGACAGTGATGGCGTGCTTCTTCGTGATCACGTCCGAGACCTGGGTGTTCCTGGGCACCTGGGTGAACATGTTCTCCTGCCCGGAGCCGTCGTCGGCGACGAACCCCTTGACGCCGGCGAGGTCGCCGGTCGGGGTCGCGTGGACGGTGACCTCGACGAGCCTCGCGATTCCATTGCGCACGTGCACGAAGTGGACGCTCGTCGGGTGGCCGGGGCCGCGGGCGGGGAGCACGCGCATGCCGGCCGTGGACGTCAGGTCGCTGATGCGTGCCAGTGCGCCGGGGCTGAAGGAGTCGCCGGGCGTCAGCAGGCCGGGCGCGACCTTCTCCACGAGCGTGGTGATGGTGTCCCGGAACCGGTTGCGCACGGTGTCGGGCACGTTCTCCGAGGGAGTGGAAACGTTCTCCGAGGGGGTGGAAACGTTCTCCGGGGGAACGGGCACGTTCTCCGACGGGGCCGACACGTTCGCCGACGGGTCGAGGGGCAGTGCGTTGAGGACGGCCCCGACGCCGAACGACTGCCCGTCCCGGAGCGTGGGCGGGAACTCGATGGTCAGCGGAGGCGTCGGGGGCGGGGTCAGGTCGTCCACGGAGGCGAAGAACTGCTGGTTGCGCCGCAACTGGCCGGAGGTCGTGAGGAATTGGAGCCCACCGGGCACGTCCACCGCGAACGTGAACACCGACGGCCCCAGGTTCATCGCCGTCTGGAGCTTCTGCGGGGCCGCGTTGAGGAACAGGTTGCGGTGACCGCGCCGGATCGTGACCACGAACGTCGTGTCGGCGCGCACGCGCAGCAGTTTCATCGACTCGGTGGGGGTGCGGGTGATGGAACTGGAGGAGGTGCTGCTCTCGTTGTGATCCGTGCGCGGGCTGTAGGTGTAGGCGAGGGGCGGCTGGAGCCAGGAGAGCGGCTTGGGGGTGAGAACGAATGCGTGGTCCGCCGTGGTTCCGGTCGTCTGCTGGAGGGCGTGGGAGGCGGATCCGCTCGTGCTCGTCTCGATGTACTGAGCGTTCCCGTCCACGGGGGTGATCAGCTCGGGCTTGGTCGCGTACGCCTGAATTTCGACGGAGAACTCGGTGTCCATGGCCATGCCGGGCAGTGTCAGGCCCTCGATGACGTAGCCGCTCTTGAAGATCTGGTGGGCGTGTGCGGCGAGCCGGCCGGCGTTGATCGCGCTGTGCAGCTGCTCCGCCAGGGGGGTGGTGTGGTTGTTCGGCTTGGCGCCGATGAGGGCCTGGACCAGACGGCTCCGGTCGGCGTCACCGGTGTGCGTGTTCGGCGTGGTGCCGGTGGTGTTCCGGGCGGTGTCCTGGCTGGTGTTCTGGTTGGCGTTCCGGGCGGTGTCCGTGGCGACGTCCAGGATCTGCTGGAAGCCGTCGATGAGGCCCTTGCGGATGAGGGCCGCGCCCTGGACCACGTCGGTGAACGCGTCGTCGGGGAGGCGCAGGACCTGGGTGGACGTGCCGTCGGTGTGGGTGAGCCGGAAGGCCAGCGGCGCGGTGTCGTTGTTCGGCCCTGTCGTGGTGACCTCGCGGATCACGGCCGCCTCCGGCGTGGGGGTGGGTCCGGTGGGCACGGTCCGGTCATGGGGGACCGCCAGCACGATCCGGGGCGGCGCCGGTGGGGTCTCCGGGTCGACCTGGATGGCGGTCGAGTGGGGCGGGGTGACGGTGGTGAACGGTGGGACGGGCTGTTTCCCGGAGCTCTCGGTGATGGTCAGGGTGAAGTCGGCCGGGACGGTGAACACTTCGGTGGGATTGTTCTTCGTCTGCACCACCTGGTCGTGGCTGAGCCCGTTGCCGTCGGTCGAGGTGGCGCCCGACTGGGAGCTGTTGGTGTAGGTGTATCCGCCCGAGGCGCTGAACGGGTACGAGCCGGAGGGGCCCGAGAGCGAGGCGCCGCCGCCCCCGGTCGAGGTCGAGGCCACCGCCTTCTGCTCGGTACCCGGCATGGACAGCCCCACCATGTTGGGGGTCTCGATGTCGGTGAGCGAGTTCTCGTGCGTGATGCCGCCCTCCCTGCGGATCGCCGCGAGCGAGAGCTCGATTCGCCGTTCCGGCCTGGTCAGATTGCCCGGGAGGGTGAGCCAGACGCGGTGGTCTCCGCCCACGATGTCGTCCACCGCGCCGAGCAGCCCGAGTTGGGAACGCATCTGTTCGAAGAGCCGGAGGTTGTCGAGGCGCGCCGTGATCGTCGTTTCGTCGAGCTGGTCCCGCATCAGAGCCCTGGCCTGTTCGAGCGCCCCGGCGAGCCCCGTGGCCCGCGTCGGCGCCGGCGGCAGGAAGCCCTCCTTGCGCAGCCAGGTCTCGGCGGCATCGAAGATCTGCTCGGTTCCTTCGATGCGCAGCGGGGTCGCCGACACTCCGATCGCCTTGAGGTTGGCCAGTTCCGGGGACGGCTGAAGCGTTCCGGCGGTCTCCGCGGCCTTTGCCGGGATGGACGGTATCCGCAGCTTGAGGTCGGTCGATCCGAGGTCGATCTTCGGGCCGGTTCCGTCGCGACCGATCAGCTGGAGGCTGTGCTGGGCGGTGAACGGCGCGAGGCGGTGTTCACGGGTCGTGCGCAGGGTGTGGTTCATGGTGGCGGTTCCACCGGAGTTGTGACCCTCGGTCCAGGTCTTCTTCAAGCCGCCCTTGAGCCCGCCGCCGAGGCTGATGACCCAGTTGGCCGCCTTCTCGGGGAGCACCTTCTTGAAGAGGGCGGCGGCCACGTCGAAGGACGCGTTCACCGCCAAGTCGATGCCGAGCCCGGAGGTGATCTTCACGGCGGCGTCGAACTTCTTCGTGAGGGTGAGGTGGCTCTCCAGGTAGAAGTCGCCCGGGATCTCGGAGACGGTCGCGTTGTGGACGGGCGCGAGCAGCGTGTCCAGCCGCAGCATGCCCACGACCTTGCCGCCCGAGGTGTGGAGCAGCGGGGTGTACTGGCCGCCCCTGCCGTTCGGTCTGACCCGTTGCAGGTGCAGCCCGCCGCGCAGGTTGGTCTCGCCCAGCAGAGTCCGGACCTGGTTGCGGGACTGCTCCGAGAGCGAGTCGAACAGCGCGCGGAACTCCGGATCGGCCAGCGCCGCGCGCAGCGGGCCCCCGGGGTCCTTGACGGAGTCCACTCCCATCAGCGGAAGGGTGTCCAGCGTCTCGTCCAGGGGGAGCGTCGTGGGGCCGGTGTCGTCTTCCGTGTTGCTTTCCGTGTTGCTCGCTGGGCTGCTCTCCGAGTTGTTTTCCGTGGTGCGCTCTGTGTTGTTCTCCGTGGTGTCGTCCAGGCCGCCGGCCGGTGTGTTTCCCGGGTTGTTCGCTGTGTTGGTCTCCGTGGGGTTCGACTGGGTGCTGGTCTCGGGCACGGTGGCCACCCGGTCGGGGAACTGCACGGTGAGCTTCCCGTGGGTCTCCTTCGACCCCCACCCCTCCTGGAGCGGAATTCCGGGGTTCTGCTCCAGGTCCCGCGGGAACGCCCCCGGCATGGAGCCGGTGGTGTCGTTCTCGGTCCGGTCGTGGACGCGCACCTGCCAGTGTGTCGTGAAGTCGACCGGGTGCGAAGGGGTGTTGTTCCGCATGACCTGCGTCTGCGACACGGTGTCGGCGACCGTGGCGTTGAACGTGCGCTGATTGTGGGTGATGTTCAGCGTCGGGCTGAACAGCGTGTTCTTGTACACGCTGTTCGCCCCGGCCGTCACGTTGCCGGTGAGCGAGATCGGCAGCGTGCGGTTGTTGACCGAGCTGGAGGCGGAACTGCTCTCCAGCGCGCTCGTCGCCCGCTTCTCGATGCGTCGCTCCGGGTCCTCCACGGTGTGCCCGCCGAACTTGGTGGACGTGGCCGGGTCGGACAGGGCCAGCCGCACGTCCACGGTGTGCAGGCCGTCGGCCAGCTCGACGGTCAGCCTGTCACCGTGCTCACTGAGCACATACGGCATCCGCGAGTTCAGCACGGCCGGGCCGAACCGGGCATGCACGGCAGCCCGCGCCGCCGCCAGATCGTCCTCGGAGAGGGGCTTGTCCGGGCCGGCGAGCGCGGTGGCGACCTGGTCGGCCAGGGAATTGAGCTGCGCCGTCGACAGCGGATCGAACTCCTCCATGCCGACACCGTCGAAGCCCTGCCCGCCGTAGGACCTGACGTACTCGGACAGCGGTTCGTTCCAGCTCACCGGCGCCTTGCTCGTCTGCGGGGCGGGGCTCTGGCCGCCGTCGTCCGAGGGCGCCAGCATCTCTGCGGCCTTCGGGGCGGTGAACGGAGGCGCGGTGTCCGTCGAGTGCAGCGGGATCTCGACATACATGCTGACCCGCTCGATCGTGCTCAGATACTCCGCGGGCATGGTGAGCAGCGAGTTCTCGTCGGCATGCGTCATCACGCCGTCGGTCCGCACCCCGGACGCGTTCGCCTTGCGCCGGAACAGATGCGGGTTGGCGGACCCCGCGTCGGAGTACTCGTCGGCGAGCCCGAGATAGTGCAGCACCTCATGGGTCAGCACGGCGTCGCTGTGCTTGACGTCCCAGTGGAGCTGGTCGGCGCGTTCCGGGACGGAGGCGTCGGAGAGCGTCACGGCCTCGCTGTGGCCGGGATCGTTCACGAACTCCACCGAGACACGCAGCTGATCAGCGGATTTGGGCAGCTTGTAGCCGGAGTTGACATAGGCGTCGAGAGAGGACTGGACGCGGGTCTGCAGATCGGCGAGGTCCTGCGGGCTCAGACCATCCTTGAGAGAGACCGGCAGGGCGACGATGTAGTGCCGCACGACGCGTCCGTCGGGCAGCTTTTCCCGGCGGACGTGGTAGCGGATCAGGGTCGTGGAACCGGTCAGCCGCCCCGGCGTCTTTCCGGTCTGGTGAACCTGGGGGTCGAAGCGCTCGGTGTTCACGGCCTTGGTGGCGGCGCCCGCGAACTGGTTCAGCTCGTGCAGTCGCACGGGGTTCGCCACCCGCTCCCCGGCCGGACGTGGCGGGGGCTCCTTCCGGGTCCCGGTCTGCTCCTGCGTCTCCTGTGTCTTCTGGGTCTCCTGCGTTTTCTGGGTCTCCTGCGACGACGTGACGACAGGGTCCGAGCCGGGCTCCGGCGCCTTCGACGTCGGCCAGGCGATGGGCTGGGAGGCCAGCGACTGCGCCAGCGGATCGGACACCGGAGGCACCTGGAAGCCGCCGATCGGGTCCGGTGGCGGTCCGGTGTGCACGTTCGGCTGATGCGCCGCGGCCAACTTCTCCGCGATGTCGTCGATCCGGACGTTCTCATCGACGAACGGGTTGGTGTCGGAGAGGTATTCGCCGTCCGGCGAGATCTGCCGTCCGTCGGGGCCGAAGGTCCAGAAGCGGACCCCGTCGCCGTCGCGCAGGGCCAGTTCCACGGTGAGTCCGCTGTGCCGGGCGATGTCGGACGCCTTGCGCAGTGCGTCCATGCGGGCCTCGGGGCCGGGGTCCGTGCCGAGGTCGAGCCAGAGCTGCGGCATGTCGCCCTCCGGCTTCCCGGAGCCCTCGGACAGCGCTTCCGCCGCCTTGATGTCCGCGGCAAGGGTTTCGGCCGAGAGGTCGCGGGCGGCGGAGAGATCCCAGACGCCGTTGCCGCGGTCCGGGGTGGGGAGGACCCCGAGCCCGAGCAGGTCCCGTTCGGACACCCGCATGAGCGCGGTGCCGGTGACATGGCGCACGGCGCCGTCCGGGCCGGTGACCGTGGTGACGGTGTCGACCTCGACCTCGTGCGTCCGCAGCCCGTTCTCCGCGTCGGGCAGGCCGGCCGAGCCCATCTTCTCCCAGCGGCGGCCGGCGGCGGAGATGCCGCCGCCCTGGCCCCGGGGCACCGACTGGTACAGGATGAGCGGAATGGACGTCCCGAGGCTGTGGGAGCCGTCGGACGCCATGGTGCCGGACGGCGCGAAGGTGAAGCCGGTGGAGCGGGAGGTCGACGAGCCTGCCGAGGAGCTGAAACCGGCGACCCGCACCCGGTCGACCGTCACGCCCGCGGTGCCGTCGACGATCCGCGGGTTGTACACCTTCGTGGCCAGAGTGACCTGCGGGTGCTCGCCGGTGCCGGCCACTTTGCCACCGAAGCCGGCCGCCGCGCGCACCGGGTCGATGGTGATCACCTCGCCGTGCAGGAGCTCGGTGAACCGGATGGCGGCACCCTCGTCCGTGAAGCCCGTGGTGAGGCCGTCGCCGTCGAGGCCGGGGGCGACCTCCTGTACGGCCTTCAGCAGTTCCTTCTCGTTGGTCAGGCCGTAGACGACCTCGTTCCCGGTCGGCTTGAGCGGCGTCGCCTGCGACAGCCGTTCCTGGACCAGGACCGGATCGGTGGTGTGCACGGCGTCTTCCAGCGGCTCGACCGACGGGTCCTTCTGCGTGCGGTCCCCGCTGAACCGGACGGTGACCCGGGCGTCGACCGGCTCGGAGATCCGGTGGGTCTCGCCGCCGAGGGTGAGATCCGCCGAGAAACGGTACGCGAGGTCGAACTCGTTGCCACCCTCGGTGCGCTGCCACACCCGGTCCTCGGCCGTGGAGGTGTTGCTCGCGGAATCGGACCGATTCGTCGCGTGTGTGATGCCGGGGCCGAACGTCGCCTTCCGGCCGCCGGAAGTCGGGTAGGTGACGCTGCCGGACACGCCGGCTTTCATCGGCCTGGTCGCGCCGGAAGTGTTGGTGATGTTGTTCGGCGCGTGCTGGGTGTAGTTCTCCAGGGCCGCACCCGCGTCCGACTTCCTCCCCCGCACATCCTCCAACTGCTGTCCGTCCCAGGCGAGTTCCGCGCCGATCCGGATCGTCACCTCCTGGGTGGTCAGCCCGCCCGGGTACGGGAAGGCGAAGACCAGCGGCTTTCCACTGCCACGCCCGGGGAGGGCGTTCAGAGCGGCGGGCGAGGTGTAGTCCGCGATGCGCTGACGCAGCCCGGGGACGTAGCCGGAGCTGCCGGGGGTGACACTCCCCGGGGCGTGCTTCTCGACCAGGGCGGTCAGCCGGTCGCGCAACAGGTCGTGGTCGGCGTCCGGCTCCTGCCTCTGCGCGTTCCGGGACTCGCCGTCGTTGTCGTCCGAGGACTGGTTCCCCTGCGGCGGGGTCACCGGATTCTCGGAGCCCTGCGCGTGTTCGGCGCCTGTGTCCACCGGGGGAGTGGACGGGGTGTCGCCGGCCGCCCGCTGTCCGTCGTTGATCACGGGCGTCACGGGCGTCACGGGCGTCGTGGGCGGTCGCATCGGCCCCTTGAGCGGGGTGACGCTGAGGACCGCGGCGAGCCCGAGCAGGCCGTACTTGCGGAACCGGTACGGCAGGAGCGCGTCCTGCGGGCGTGACGCGTCGATCGGTCCCGAGAGGTTCATGAGGTCCGTGTCGCCGCTGCGCCGCAGCTGGTCCGGGGTCGCCAGGAACTGGATTCCGCCGGGCACCGTGACCGTGCGCTTCACGGCGTCGGCCGAGAAGTTCAGCGGCTTGACGCCGCGGATGCCCCGGTGGATCGTCACCTCGTAGGTGATGTCGGCGGAGATCCGGTGCTGGTTTCCGCTCTCCGTCGGGACCCGCGTCATGGTCGTCGAGGCGGAGCTCTTCGTGGCGCGACTGCTGCCCGTGCCCGCCCCCGCGTTGAGTCCCGGACCGCCCGTGACCGGCGCTGCGCCCTCGGCATCCGCAGGCGCGTTCCGGGCGGCCTCCACCATGTCCCTGCTCGGCCCGAACTTCAGCGAGCCGTCGGCACCGCCCTCGTGCGAGCTTCCCTTGGAGACCTGGTGGGACGCGGCGTCGGTGATGCCGATGTTGGTCTCCCCGTACTGCTTGACCGCGCCCAGGCTCTTGGGGTTCGAGAGGACCGCCCGGACCTCGACCACCAGATCCGAACCCGCCACCGCCCCCGGTACGAACAGATCGTCGATGACATACCGGCCCTTGACCATCTGATGTGCCCGCGACAGCACCGCGGCCGGCGACAGCTGCGCGTGTACCGCCTCACTGAGCAGCAGCCCGTGATCGGCGCGGTCGGTCCCGGTGAACGTGTGCTGCACGACCGACAGGGCGTCCAGCGCGTACGAGGCGACCGACTGCGCCGCGTTCGTGACCGCCTTCCCCGCGTTCGCGGCCGCGGTCCACCAGGTCGACGAGGCGGCGTCGGAGGAGGCGGTCCGGACGGGGCTCGGGTTGCTTACCGGCAGGACGTCGTTCGCGTTGTTCGAGCCGTCGCCGCCGTCGTTGTTCTCCGGGTACGCGCCGGGCATGGAATCGCGCGAATTCGAGCCATTCGCTGTCGAGACCGGTTCCGGTGTGTTCGGTTGCTCTTGCTGCTGCGTCTCTTCCGAGAGATCGCGCAGCATCGCGTCGACCGCCTCGTACAGCTTGCCGCTGCCGCGCATGACGTCGACCAGCGAACTGTCCGGCAGTATGAAGGTGTTCTGCTGCTCCTCCAGGGTGTTGGCGCCGGGCGGATCGAGCGTTGCGGGGCCGTATCCGTTGGAGGGCTCGGCGGTCCCGTCGGTCACGGGCAGGGTCCGGCTCTTCGGGACGGCCACTTCGAGATGGACCGGCTCGGAGGCGCCGGCTGCCGGTGTGAACGTGGTGGAGTTCCGGGAGAACACGGGTTCCTGGGCGGTGCCCTCGAACACGTTCAGCGTGAACACGGCGGGAATCTTGTAGACCTCGGTGGTCTGATTGCTCGTCAGGATGAACTGGGTGTGCGACAGCGAGGAGGCGACGCCCGAGGTCTCGGTCCACTGCGTCGTCCCCTTGTACTCGCCCCCGAGGCCGCCGCGGAGCTGCCCGAGCCGGCCGGCGACTTCCCCCTTCAGGCCGTATGACACGGAGGTGGTGTCTTCCTGCTCGCCGGCCCCCGGTATCGACACGGCGGTGGAGCTGGGCATGTAGACGCCCGTGAGCGAGGTGGGGTGCAGAACCGCCTGGCCGGTGACGCGGTCGAGGCCGAGCTGGAACTGGACGCGACGGACGCCTCCGCCTGTCTGCGGCTGGTTGAAGTGGATCCGGAGCCCGCCGTCGACGAGTTCGTCCACCGAGCTCAGCAGTCCGTTCTGGGAGCTGAGCAGGGTGAACTTGCGCAGGTTCTCCAGCCGGGCCTTGACCAGACTCTCGTCGGACGTCGAGGAGACCGACCCTGGTACGGGCAGGAAGCCCTTGTCCTGAAGCCACTTCTTCGCCTCGTCGAGGACCTGGGTGACGCCGTCCCCCTGGAGATTCAGCGGTGTGGCGGTGACGCCGACGCTCTCCAACTGCTCCAGTTCGGGCGGGAGCTGGGCCTCTTCCGCGGGGGTTTTGCCCTTCACCGTGTCCGGTGCGAGGGTTCGTATCCGCACATCGGTGGGGTCCGCGGTCCACGGCGTGGACCGGGTGCCGTCCGCCGGAATGAACTCGACGTGGTACGTCACCGTCGCCGGGGTCAGCAGATGACCGGCGTTGGAACGGAGGTTGTGCACCACGTTGTGCGTCGCCCCGGCGCCGAACCCCTTGTCCAGCTGCTTGTTGAAGCCACCGGTCGGGCCGACCGAGCCGCCCAGGTTGAAGCTGCGGAACGACTCGTCCTCCGGGTCCGGTTTGCTGTTCAGGGCCGCACCGATCGAAACGTCCAAGCCGCCCGAATTGGACACCTTGTACATCGAGTCGACCTTGTACTGCCGGTCGCGGTAGCTCTCGAAGTTGTACTTCTCCCCGACCTTGATGTCCCGCAGGCCGTTTCCCCCGCGCGGCTCGACGTCCGCGACGACGCGGAACATCCCGTACGCCTTGCCGTTCTTGTCGAACAGGACCGGTGAGATCGTTCCCGGGGCGTGGGTGTCCTGCTCCTGCTCGTTCTTCCTGCGTTGCAGGGGCAGCGCCCCCAGCAGGTGCTCGCCGCCGAAGAACTTCTCCGCGGTGGCGAGGGACCCGGGGCCCAGGTCCTGGAGTTCGGTCCGGTACTTCTCGCGGGCCTGCCGCAGCAGGCCTCCCGGGTCGGACATCGAGTCCATCGCCCACAAGGGCAACGCGTCCAGGTGCGCGTTGAACTCGCTCTTGTCGCGGCTGATGACATGGGCCGGGCCGTCGTCGTTCGGTTCGGGCCGGGCCAGATGCTCCGGGAACCAGGCCGTCACCGTTCCCCGCTGCTGCGGGGCCGACCACGGCCGACTGGCGAGGGCGTCGGCGGAGGGCGCCTTCCGCACCTTCCATGTCGCCTGATAGTCGATGGCAGTCGCCTCTTCCGAACTGCGCATCAGACTGGTCGAGTTGACTGTTTGAAGGACGTTCGTCTTCAGGCTGCGCTGCTGAAGCGTGACATTGGGCTTCACGGACAGCGACACGCCGATGAGCTTGCCCACGTACGTGGCGAACGTGTTGAGGTACCCGGGGAGGGGCACCTTCCGCGTCGCTGTGGTTCCGGCCTGTGAGCTGGTGTCGAACGCCGCCGTCTGCCGCTGCTCGTTGTTGTGCGGCGGCCTGCGGTTCTTCGCCCCGAACACCGCGGTCGGCTTCGGGGAGGACAGGTCCAGCTGTACGTCGAGGTGGCTGAGTCTGCCGTTGACCGTCACGGCGACGCGGTAGCCGTCCCGGCTCATCAACATCAGCCGGTTGTCGTGCAGCGCCTGCGGGGAGAGCAGCATTTCGAGCTGCGCGCGCACGTCGTCCTGATGCTTGGAAGGAACGGCGAGTTCGTCCAGTGCCTGTTGCTGGAGGCCGGCCGCCACGTCCTTGTGGATCGGGGCCAGCTGGACACCGCCGATGCCCTCGGATTTGTTGGTGCCGAACTTCTTCATCTCGGGTGAGAGCTGGATGTTCCGGTTCGCCGGCTGGGTGAGCGGGGTGTTGTCGTTCTTCGGCTGGACGGGCGGCGGAGTGGTCTGCTCGCCGGGCCCGGGAACGCTGTTGGTGTTGGTGTTCGTACTGGTGGTGGGGGACGGGGCCTGGCCGGCGGTGAGGGGGTCCTCGGTCGGGTTGATCGACTGTGCCTCGTGCACCGCCGTCGGAGTGGCGTCATTCGTTCCGGGCTGCGTCCCGGACGTCTTCACGGGTTTGGTGAGCGTGGATCCGACGGCCGACGACAACGGGCTCCGAAGGGCCTTCTCCTGGCTTCCCTCCGGGGCCTGGTTCTGCTGCTGTTTCTCTTCGTCCGTGCGGAGGTGCGTCGTCTCCTTGCTCTCGGTGGGGACCTGCGACTTGCTCTGCGAATCGTTCTTCTGCTGTGTCTGTGTCTGCGTCTGCGGCTGGTTCTGCTGCTGACTGTTCGCCTTCGTGTCGGACTTCGTGGCCGTGTTGGCGTTCAGCGGCGTGTTCATGGAGGGCGCGTTCGACGAGGAGCCCTGGTTCGAGGGAGTGATCGTGTTCGGCGGCGGGGTGTTCCCGGGCGGCGGCGGAGGCGGCGGGGGAGTCACGTAGGGCTCGGACGGTGTGACGACCGGTGAGGTGTTGTTGTCCTGCGGCGGCGTGACCGGCGGAGTGGTCGGCTCGCCGGACTCGGGAATGTTGCTGTTGCTGTTGGTGGTGGTGCTGGTGGTGGGAGACGGGGCCTGACTGGTGACGAGGAGGTCCCCGGCCGAGTTGTCGTGCGGGCTGAGACGGTCCTTCGGGTTGGTCGCCTGCGCCTCGTACACCACCGTAGGAGTGGCGTCCCCCGCCCCTGTGGTCGACGACAACTGACCCGGAGGAACGTGGCCCTGGCTTGCCTTCAGGCCCTGGTTCGCCTTCAGGTCCTCGTTCCGCTGCTGGTTCTGTTCCTTCTGGTGGAGATGCGTCGTGTCCTTGCTCTCGGTGCGGACCCGCGACTCGTCCCCGGAGTCGTTCTTCTGCTGCGACTGTTCCCGCTGCTGATCGTTCGCTTCCGGTTCCAGCGAAGCACTGGTCTCGGTGGCGATGTTCTGGACCGGCGGCGTGCTGGGCGGCGTGCCGGGCGGTGTGTCGGGCTTCGTGCTCGGGTTTGTGCTCGTGCCGGCGTTCGGCGAGGTGTTTCCGGAGCGTGCGTTCGACGAGGGGTTCTGGCCGGACTGATTCGCGTTCTGGTTCGGGGAGGTGACCGTGCTCGGCGGTGGTGTGACCTGATTCGCCGACGGCTGCACCACGTTGGCTGCGGGCGGCATCTCCTCGGCGACCGGCTGGTTGCCGGGGGGCTTCTGCCGCCCGGTGATGCCGGACGCGTCGATGGCCCCGTTGTTCCCCGTGTTCCCGGTGTTCCCCGGGTTTCCGGTGTTCCCGGTGTTCTCGCTGTACGACGAGTTCCCGTCGCCCGCCGGTCCGCCGGTGAGGTCGGTCGACACGGCGACGTCCGGCGCGTTCGTGTCCGAGACCGCCGGCGGGTTCGCCGACGTCGTGGTGAAGGCGGGCTGCTCCTTGACGTCGACGTGCTCCTTGACGTCGCTCTTCTCCTTGACGTCGACCTGCTCCGTGCCCTTGTCGACTGCCAGGAACTCCGGCTCACCGAACGGCGACGACCTCAGCTGGTTCACCTTGTCGGCGAGCGCCGCCCCGAGCTTGTCGCCGCCCGACTCCAGGAAGTGGCCGACACGCCCCTCGACCATGCCCGAACCGAAGGTCAGCCCGGAGGTCTTGAACTGGTGCTCCTCGCTGAAGGCCAGGTTGTACGCGCCCTCCGACACCGCGGCGTGCACGCCCTCGAACACACCCTCGTTGGCGCCGTGGAGCATCGACTTGAGGATGTTCTTCCCCAGCACGTCCGCGGTTCCCTGGCTCAGGACGTCCGCGAGCGGCTTGTCCAGCTGCTTGCCGAGCGGCTTCAGGCTCTGAGCCAGGGCGTCGGGCAGGTCCTTCTGCCCGGTCTTCTCCAGAAGGGTCTTGGCCCAGTTCTGGCCGACCTCCTTGGCCTCCTTCCCGCCCAGGTGCTTCTGGAAGGTGTCCCCGACGGCGTGCACGAAGTCGGCGGCGGCCTGCTTGGCGCCCGGGCCCGCCGTCTTCGGCAGGTGGTCCTTGAACACGTTCGCCATGTCGTCGCCGAACGACTTGGGCGGATTGGGGCCGACGACCTTCGGGCCCGGGCCCTTCGTTCCCGCGCCCTTGGGCAGCGGGAAGACCTCGTCGAGCTTCTTGCCCAGATTCTTGCCGCCGTCCATGCCGAACAGCTTGGCCAGGCCCTTGCCGAACTTGTTGCCCAGCGCGTGGAACGGTCCGGCCAGCGCGCCCTGCACCGCCCCGGACAGCGCCGCGCCCTTCGTGAGGTCGGTGTCGAAGGTGTCCCGGGTGCCCTGGTTCATCTGAGTCCACTGCACCAGGACGTCCATGGCCACGCCCAGGCCGATGTTGATGATCTCGTGCATCAGCAGCGTGCTGAGCAACCGCGTCAGCCAGTTGCGGATGAGCAGCCGCGCGATCGCCTGCCGGGCCAGGTACGCCTGGATCGAGACGCCGAAGAAGAACGCCATCGCCGCCGCGACGGCCGCCTCGACCAGCAGCTCCACCAGCTGGGCGATGATCATGTACTTGGTGTACTGGAGCTGGGTGGCGCTCTCCCGCGTGAAGTCGCCCAGCAACTGTGCCTGGTCGCTCACCGCGTTGAAGTAGTCGAGCCCCTTCTGGCCGCCCAGGAACCCCTTCATGGCCTCCTGGTACGCGACGGACGCGTCGCCGCCGAAGTTCTTCGCGGTGAGGCCCATGGCCTCCGCCACCTGCTGCTGGATGTCCCCGGTCAGTTTCCCGTGCAGGTCGTGGTGCGCCTCGGCGAGCGCGAACATCTTGTCCTCGTCGCCGTTGGGCGGAACCTCACCCGTGAGCGCGGCGAACAGCCAGGCGGCCTGCGGCGGAAACTGCAGGGACACGGATCAGCGCTTCCCGTGCTGCTGGATCGAGCTGACCACGCCGTTCTGCACCTTCGCGAACGTGCTGGACGCGTCGAGCAGGCTCGTGGCGCTTCCGGACAGCGCCGAACTGAGCTCCTTGATCCCGGTCTTCGCGTAGTCCACGCCCGCCAGGTACTTGCTCGCGAAGGTCTCGCCGAACTCTCCGTCCCCCCAGCAGCCGTGGTACGAGGAGATCTTGTCCAGGTACTCGTCGCGGACGACCTCGATCTGCTCGCTCACGCCCTTCAGGTTGTCCGCGCTCCGGCCGAGCCCGTTGGTGTCGACGTTCAGTCCGCTCATCGCCGTGCCTCCCCGGCCGGGCCGGCGCCGCGACCGCCCGCCGCCTGGTTCTCTTCCTCGTCGTCCACCAGTTCGTCGAGCAGCGCGCCCGAGGAACGCGTCGGCGGCTGCACCGGAGGCACCGGCATGCCCTCCTCGCGCAACGGCGCGAACAGGTCGTCCCAGTCGAGCTCCGCGAAGCCGCCCGCCGCGTCCGGGTTCATGCCGGGAATCGGCCCGAACGGCTTGTAGAGCTCGGTGAGTTGCGACGCCACATCGGCGCGGGCGGCCCCGATCGTGGACATCAACGCGTTCGCCAGCTCCGCCGGGGCCATGGTCCGGTAGCGGGAGGTCGGGAAGCGCAGGTTCGTCAGCTCGCCGTGCGCGCCGACGGTGGCCTCGACCGAGCGGTCCTTGGCCATGACGGTGGCCGAGACGCGGGCGGCCGCCGCGGCGGCCTCACCGAGCTTCGCGCGGGTCTCCTCGAACTCGGCGAGCGCCGCCGCCAGCCGCTCTTCCATGGGGTTGTTGCTCATGAATTCCGTGCCGCCTTCGTCCGTACGGTGGGGTCCGCCGCGCGTTCCGGCCCGGTCATCGTCCGATCACCCCGGCCACGCCGCCCTCGTCGGTGCCCCACACTTCCTCGTCCTCGCTCACCCAGGTGTGCCGCTCGCGCTCGTCGCTCTGGGTGTTGCCGGCCATGGCGCCCGCGCCGCCGCCCATCGGCGGCATCATCGGCGTCCCGCTCGACGAGCTGCTGGTGGCCGGCCGCCGCATCATCGCGGCCTCCTCGGCGGCCAGCTGGGCGTTCCGGGCGCGGACCGCGTTGGACTCCGCGGCGGCGACGCTCCTGGTCCGCTCCATGCCCGGCCCCGCCGCCCCGGCGGCCCCGGAGCCGCCGAGCGGGCTGAAGCTCGTCCCGCCGAGCGGGTTCGCGGTCAGCGGCGGGTTGACGCCGTCCTGGTCCGAGCCGGTGCCACCGCCGTGGCCGCCGCTGAGCGGCGAGGTGTACGTCCGCTTCGTGGAGTCGGGGTAGTCGTAGTAGTCGTAACCGCTCCAGCCGCCGCCGGAGGTCTTGTTGGCGCCCAGCCCGGAGCCGCCCGAGGACGAGAGGGTGCGACCGTACGCGTCGGTCGTGACCGAGCGGCCGTCCGGGTAGGTGATCTTGTGACCGCCGTCCTTGAACCGCTGGTCGACCGTGCCGTCCGGGTAGCGCGTGGTCGACGAGCCGTCCGTGTGGTGCGTGGTCTCGGCGCCCGTGCCGCCGCCCAGGGTGTTGAGGTGCTCGGTGGTCTTGTGCCCCTGGGCGTCGGTGGTGGTGTAGGTGCCGTCGGGGCCCAGCTTGGTGGTGCTGCCGTCCTTGTACGTCGTGGTGACCGTGCCGTCCGCGCCCACCTTCGCGATCGAGCCGTCGGCGTACTCGATGGTCGAGGTGCCCTTGCCCAGGTGCGAGACGGTCCTGGTGCCGTCCGGGTCGACGGTGGTGACGGTGCCGTTGGCGGCCACGGTGGTCTTCGTGCCGTCCGGGTACTGGGTCGTCGTCGCCCCGTCCTTGCCGAACGTGGTCGTGGAGCCGTCCGGGTGCTTGATCGTCCGGCCGGGCTCCGGATGGGTGACGGTGCTGTGGCCCTGGGCGTCGGTGCTGGTCAGCGTGCCGTTGGGGGCCAGCGTCGTGGAGGAGCCGTCCGGGTACTGGGTGGTCGTGGAACCGTCCGGCCTGATGGTGGTCCTGGTGCCGTCCTGGTACGTGACGGTCTCGCTGCCGTCCTTGTTCAGGACGGTCTTGGTGCCGTCCGGGTTGATCGTGGTGGTCGTGCCGTCCTTGTCGACCGTGGTGGTCGTGCCGTCCTTGTGCGTGGTGGTGCGCGAACCGTCCGCGTTGAACGACGTCGTGCTGGAGTCGGGGCCCTTGACGGTCTTGAGCGGGGCGCCGCCCGCACCTGGCCCCTGCGGTCCCAGCGTGCCGCCGCCGTTGGGGAGCAGCGGAGGGATCACTCCGGGCGGGGTGGTCTCCGTGCGGCCGTCGGGGAAGGTGGTGGTGCGGGAACCGTCGCCGTTGAGCACGGTGGTGGAGCCGTCCGGGTTGTGCGTCACCCCGTCGGCGCCCGTGCCGGTCTGGTTGAAGTCCAGCGGCGGGATCTTGCCCGTGTCGCCGCCCGACGTGAGGTCCCCGGTGCCGAAGCCCGTCCGGCCGTCCGAGAGGCCGCCGGAACCGCCGCCGTCGCTCACGTCGTTGAACCCGAGCGGCGGCTTGTCCGCGCCCGTGTCCTTGCCGGCGCCGTCCGTGCCCGTGTCGCCGCCGAGGCCGTCCGTTCCGGTGCCCCCGAGGCCCTTCCCGTCCCCGCCGCCGTCGAGCGTCTTCTGCAGCTCCTTGTTGGCCTCTTCCTGCTGCTTCTTGAGGTCCTCCTGTTCCTTCTTGAGGTCCTCCTGCTGCTTCTTCGTCTCGTTCTTGGCGTATTCGGTCTCCAGGCTGGTGACGCCCGCGGTGAAGACGTACGAGCCGGCCGACGCGTCGACCTTCGCCAGGGCGGCGTTGAGCGTCATGGCCTGCGTCTCCGCTGCGGTGTCCAGGCCCGCCAGGTTCGCGACCCACTGCCGGTACGCGGCACGGGAGACGTTCTTCCAGGACTCGACCTCCCGGAGGTCGCCGTATTCGGGCATGGTGGCGGAGAAGCCCGCGGCCATGGACCAGCGATTGCCGGAGCTGGTCATCTTGGCGATGTTGTTCGCGTTGAGCCAGATCGCGACCTTGTCGACCAGCAGGTCCAGTTGGGTGGTGGGCAGCCAGCCGGGCGCCGAGGTCCACGTCTGCCACGCCTTGTGCAGCTCGTCGGCCGCGGAGAACAGGGCGTTCTCCGCGAGGACCAGCTGCTCGCCGACGATGGACTTGGGGGAGTAGCCCGAGTCGGACTTCGCCGAGGGACTGGTCTTCGGGGCGAGCAGATGGACGAAGTCCTTGTAACCGGTGCCCAGTCCGTCGATCAGGCTCCGGAACACGTCCGCCCCGGAACCCTTCCAGACCGCGTTCTCGTCACCGAGGCTCTTGTGCCACTCCTCCAGCTTCGGGGAGTGCGCGGCGAAGAACTCGGGGACCCGGTCGAAGGCGCGCGCCGTGGTGACGAGGGACTTCAGGCTCAGGCTGTGCTCGGCGTCCACGGCGGGACGGTCGGAGAAGGAGAACCCGGTGGTGGTGAAGTTGGTGACCAGCGTCTCCAGGGCCAGCCCGTACGCCCAGTCGTACGCGCTCGCGATCCCGTCGTTGTGGAAGTGCGACCCGTTCGCCCCCGACCACGGCACACTGAGGTGAACCTCGTAGTAGCTGTTGTTCACGCTGCCGCTGTCGGGGTTGTAGAACTTGATGACCCGCTCAGGGCTGCCGGTGCCGGTGGACTGCTCGTTCACCGTCTGGTTGTAGCGGCTTCCCCTGTTGATGGAGATCCGCATCCACTCGCTGCCCCCGACGGCGTTCTCGTCGGCGCCGCCCACCCTTCCGACGTCCTCGCGCGTCCCGCCGTCGAAGCCGGTGAGCTGCTTGACGACGGCTTCCCACGTGGTCGACTGCAGAGGCATGGGCGGACCTTGTTTCCTCGGGAGGTGTGAGCGGCGGGGCGGGGCGGGCGCCGGGTCAGGCGGTCTTGGTGGTCTTCGGCGCCAGGTCGGCCTCCACGTTGTGGAGGTCGTTGAGGAACCGCTGGCCCTCCACCTGGTCCAGGCTCTCCTGCTGGGCCGTCTTCATCGAGTCGATGGTGGTGCCCAGGTTGAGCCTGATGTCGTCGAAGAGCTTCGCCTGGTCGTTCACCACGGTCTTGAACGAGTCGGCGGACGTCTGCATGTAGGCGAGCAGGCCCGTCGCGGTGATCGGGCCGTCGGCCTTCCCGTCGGAGAGCGCCAGGTTGCCCAGCTGCGGCCCGCCCTTCATGAAGAGCTGGGCGGGATTGGCCAGGGCCGAGACGAGTGTGGTCATCGACACCAACGCGACCGTCCCGTCCGTCGGATGCGTGTCGGTCTTGAGATCCGCGAGAGCGGTGACGAAGGCCGCGACGCCGTCGGTCTTGTCGTCGATGAACTTCTGGAGACTGTCCGGGTCGAGGTGGGACAGGTCGACGGTACTGGGCACGGTCGGTCTCGCAATCGGTCGGGACGGCCGGGGAGGGGGGAGGGCGGCTCAGCGGCCGATCTGCACGCCCTGCCAGTCGTTGGCGGTGTTCAGCTCGTGCCTGCGGTAGAGGTCCGAGATGTCGTCCAACGTGCCGCTGTGGCGCCGGAGGACCGCGCTGAGCCGGCGGGACGCCTCGTTCCACGCGTCCTGCTTCTGCTGGTACGTCACCGAGTCCTGGCCCTGCCAGGCGCCCCGCAGACCCGCCAGCTCCTCGTTGAGCGCGATGATGGTGTTCTGGATCGCCTGGGTCTGCATGCGCATGTCCTCGGCGGCCTGGTCGACGTGGTGGTACTCGACGTGGATGATGCCGTCGGTCTTGTTGGAGTAGTCGGGCATGGCGGGCTCCTCGGGCGGTCGGGCGGAGGGAAGGACGGAGAGCGAGGGGGGAAGGCGCGGCCGGGACCGTTACGGGGTCAGTGTGGAGAACACGTCGTTCGACGACTTCGTGGACGCGATCAGGTTGGTGGTGTTGCTCTGGGTCCGGCGCTGCGCGAGCCCGGTCTGCTCCAGCATCCGCATCATGTCGCCGAGGTTCTTGGTGATCACGTCGACCTGCTCGCTCCATTCCGCCAGCAGCCGCTGGTAGGCGCCGCCGTCCTCGCCGCCGTACGTCGTGACCAGCCCGCTCATGGTGGTCTTCACGTCGTCCTGCGAGCGCTTGACACCGTCCTGCGCCTGGCCCAGGGCGTTGTAGCCGAGCTGGTTGGCGGACTGCGACGAAGTCTGGATGTTGCCGGGCGGGGGAGTCGGCATGGGGGATTCCTTGTCTGATCGGAACCGGTACGGGACCGGGGCGCCTGGAGAGGGGGGAACACCTGTCCAATTGGCTGTGATGCTAGGGAGATTCAGGCGACACGTGCAATCGGCTGAGGTGAAATCTGAGCTTTTCCTGATCTTCGGGCGCGGCCGACGCGCACATCGGCGCGAGGTGTGAAGAGGGAGATGCCGGACGGACACCCAAGGTTCATCCGCAGTACGGGCTCGCCGCCCCCGATGTCCTCGCCGCGCCCGACGCCTTCGCCGCGCCCGAGGTGCTCGCGGCGGCCGACGCCTTCCCGGCGTCCGGCTGCCGCGACGCCGGCTGCCGGTCGCCGGTCGCCACCGCCGCGTCGAGCACCGGTCCCGTCGGCAGCATGTCCAGCAGCCGGGACGGCACGGCCTGGGCGTGACCGCCCTTCAGCCCCAGCCGCTCCACCGAGTCGGCGTCCGGCAGGCGGTACTTCACCCCGACATCGGTGACCAGGTACGTCGTCGTGCCGATCACCCCGCCGCCGGCGCCCAGCGCCTGGACGAGCGCGCCGCCCCCGGGGAGCACCGCCACGCCGTCCACCGGCAGGCAGGCCCCGGAGATCTCCGCCCCGGAGGCGGGCGCGGAGAGGGGCCCCGCACCGGACACCAGGGCCAGGCGCACCCGGGGCGCGGCCCCGTCCGGCTGCACCTGGGCGCAGACGGCCGTGCCGGGTCCGGGCGACTGCGCGGCGGGGGTCCGCGCCGGCCAGTCGGCCGGGTCCGCGCCCGCCTTGCCCGCCGGTGCCTGATGCTGCGTCAACTGGTCGGCGGTCAGGCGGATCGCCGCCGGAGCGGCGCCCCGGTACGCCTGCTTCGCGGTGCGGTCGTCGCCCAGCACGAGAGCGGCCGCGGGCGCGCCGAGCGGGCGCAGACCGGCCTTCTCCAGCAGGAAGTACTGCGCCGCCGCGCCCGGCGAGGCCAGCTCGAAGACCTGACCGACCCGGCTGGGGCCGCCGCCGATGGCCGGGCCCGCGGAGCCCCGCCCGTCGACCTCGGGCGGAGCCAGGTCGGTTCCGGCCGGCACGCTGTCCAGGAACGCGGCCGACACCGGCACCGCGGCGGTCCCGGAATAGCCCAGCGCCTGGGCCGCGCCGTGCCCGCCGAGCCGCAGCCGGTGGTCGCCCCACAGCACGTACCGGGCGCCGTCGGGGCCCGCCACCAGCACCGCCCGCCGCGTCCCCGGGAACGTGCCGCCGGCGGGGAAGCCCAGCCGCAGCGTGGTGACCGGACGCCGGCCCGTGCCGTCCGGCCCGGTCCGCTCCGGCTCGTCCGCGCAGACCTGCCAGGCGCCCTGCTCCAGGTCGTCGAGCGCGGGCAGCGCGTCCGGCGCGCCGGGAATGCCCACCGGCGTGCCGTGCGCCTCGCCGCGCAGCGAGGCCGCCGACACCTGGACGGCCTTCAGCCGGTCCGCGGCGATCAGCCGCGCGGAGGCGTAGTTCAGCACCGGACGCAGCCGCCCGTCCAGGTAGAGGTACCGGGTGCCGGTGTCCTTCTGCACGATCAACGCGTCCGCCTGGCGCCACGACGTGGAGCCCGACGGCGCGATGAGCCCGAACAGCACGGACCCCACCGCCATCACGACCCCGAGGCCGACGCCCCACGCCATGCCTCGGTTGGTGCGCCCCACCGGGCTCTCCGGCGCGTCCGGATCCCCCCGCAGCATCCCGCTGGTGAGCCGCCCCATGACGAACATGTGGGCCTGGACCTGGTCCTTCCTGGACTGCATGTGTCCCGCCCTCCCCTCAGCCGGTCACGCCGCGCAGGGCGCCGTACACACCGAGCACCCACAACGACAACGGGATCAACGCCACGGCCGCCAGCGTGTGCAGGATGTCCGCGGCCCGGCCCCAGTACGGCAGCAGCCGCCGCCCCGGCACCGTCCAGGACGCGATCGCCGCGACCGCGGCCGCCGCCAGCAGACCGGCGAGCAGCGCGGGCCGCTGCCCGGCAGGCAGCTCCCCGGCCGCCCGGACCGCCATCAGCACCAGCCCGTACAGCCCGGGCAGCAGCACCGCGGGCCGCTGCCAGACCTGGCCGACGCCGCGCGCGTGCAGCAGCAGGAGCAGGCACAGCACCGCGGCCGTCACCAGCGACGGAGCGCCCGGGGCGTCCAGGACCAGCGCGGTCAGCACACCCGCGCACACCACGCCGACCGCCGCGTACAGCGCGGTCATCCACTCCTCGGCCAGGCCGGTGCGGCTCACCACCCGCTGGTGCGGGTGCGGCTCGATGCCCTCCTGCAACTGCTCGGCGTTGGTGGGCAGCGCGGGCAGCCGCAGCCCCGACAGACGGAACGCGAGCCCCGGCACCAGACCGCCGAACACCACCGCGACCACCGCCACCACGCTCGCCGCGTGGCCGGCCGGCACGTCCAGCGCCAGCATCAGCACCGCCCACACGGCGCCCGCCACCGCGACCACCGCCGCACACAACAGCAACGGCACGAACGCCGCCACCGCAGCCACCGCGAGGATCGCCCCGCCGGCCGCCGCCGCCGACGCGGCCAGCAGCCGCGCACCCAGCAACTGCCCGCCCGCGTCGGGATCCCCGACCGGCAGCAGCGCACCCGCCAGCGCCAGATACGGCGCCACCAGCGCACCGAGCGCCGCCCCCGCCGCCGAGTCCCCGACCGCGCGACTGGCCGACGCGGCACCGAACAGCACCAGCAGCGCCGTGCCCGCGGCGACCGCCGCCCGCAGCGGCGCGGAACCGCCGGGCAGCGCCAGCACCAGCAGCCCGGCCGCCAGCAGCACCACCGCGGTGCCGCGCAGCAGCCACCGGCTGGTCCGGGTGTCCCAGCCGTGCGGGCGCTCCCGCATGGCGCCGGCCACCCCGTCCACCAGGTCGTCGAAGTGGATCGGCGGCAACACCTCGGCGCGCGGGCGCAGATGGAGCGTCTCCCCGTCGCGCAGCCCCAGCGCCTCGGGGGTGCTCTCCTCGTCCAGCGGCTCCTCGCCGAGGCGTTGCAGCACCCAGCCGCCGTGCTCGATGCCCTGTTCCGCCAGGTCCTCCCCGGCGTGGTCGAGCAGTGTCGGGAGCAGGTCCGCGACGGGGACGTCGCCGGGAACGGCGAGGTCCAGGGTCCGCCGGGGGGTTCGTACCGTGAGCCGGCACAGGCCGGGGCTCGATATGTCAGTCATGGTGGCTGGCCGCACCTCTCCGAGGGGCCGGGATACCGAAGTCGATCACCGCACACTACCGTTGGCCGCGCGTCAGGTCACAAGGACCCCGTTCCGGCCGTGAGCGTGCCGCGCGGAGCGTGTGCCCCGCGCCCACCACCGGCCCGGACGCGACGAACGCGGCGCGCGTGCCCGGCATTCCGGCCCCGCGCGCACCCGGGAGACGGCGCGACGAGCCCGAGGAGACTTCAGCGTGAGCACCGTTCTGTTCCGCAGGCCCGCCCGCAGGCGCGGTCCCGACATGCCCGACGGCGAACTGAGCCTCCAGGAGCCGCCGACCCTGCCGGAGGCCACCCCCAACACCTCCGCCATCTGGATGTACCTCCCGATGGGCCTCACGTCGCTCGCGATGCTCATGATGTTCATCAAGCCCGGGCAGGCCACCACCTTCAGCTACATGGCGATCGGCCTGATGCTGCTGTCCTCCGTCGGCATGATCGTCGGCCAGTTCATCCGCAGCGCCGGCGAGCGCAAGCGCAAGCTCAAGGGCGAACGCCGCGACTACCTGCGCTACCTGGCGCAGACCCGGCGCAAGATCCGCCGCACCGTCGGCCAGCAGCAGAAGGCGCTGGCCTGGCGGCACCCCCACCCGGCCGCCCTGTGGGCCCTCACCGGCACCAGCAGGCAGTGGGAACGCCGCCCCGCCGACGAGGACTTCGCCGAGGTGCGGGTCGCGGTCGGCGAACAGAAGCTCGGCACCCGCCTCGCCCCGCTCGCCACCAAGCCCGTCGAGGACCTCGAACCGCTCTCCGCGCACGCGCTGCGCAGCTTCATCCGCGCCTACGGCACCGTTCCCGACCAGCCGATCGCGCTCTATCTGCGGGCGTGGTCGCGGATCCTGGTCCAGGGCGACCCGGACGCCGCCCGCGCCCTGGCCCGGGCCCTGATCGCCCAGCTCGCCGCCTTCCACGCGCCCGAGGAACTGACCGTCGCCCTCTGCGTCGACGACGAGCGGCGCGCCGACTGGGAGTGGGTGAAGTGGCTGCCGCACGCCCAGCACGCCTACCAGCGCGACGGCGCGGGCCAGGCCCGCATCGCCGCCGCCGGACTCGTCGAACTGGAGGAGCTGCTCGGCGCCGACTTCACCGAACGCCCGCCCTTCGACCCCGACACCCCGCCCGGCCGCGAGGAACCCTTCACCCTGATCGTCGTCGACGGCGGAACGGTCCCCGGCGGGCACCGGCTGGAGGGCCCCGGCTACCGCAACACCGTCGTCCTCGACCTGTCCGCCGCCTTCCCCTGGAAGGCCGCCCGCGGCACCCTGCGGCTGCGCTTCGAGGACGGCGGTCTCCACCTCGTGCGCACCGACCGCGAACGCAAGGAGCAGGCCACCCTGCTCGGCCGCCCCGACGCGCTGGGCCCGGCCGCCGCCCGCACCCTCGCCGCCCGGCTCGCCCCCTTCCGGCTCGGCGGCGGGGCGACCGCCGCCGAACCCTTCGCCGCCGACACCGAACTCACCAGCCTCCTCGGCATAGCCGACCTGCGCCGGCACGACCCGGCCCGGCTGTGGGACCGTCCGCTGGAGGGCCGCCGGCGGCTGCGCGTCCCGATCGCCGTCGGCGAGGACGGCACCCCCGTCGAACTCGACATCAAGGAATCCGCGCAGGGCGGCATGGGCCCGCACGGCATGCTCATCGGCGCCACCGGCTCCGGCAAGAGCGAACTGCTGCGCACCCTGGTCCTCGGTCTCGCCCTCACCCACTCCTCCGAGACGCTCAACTTCGTCCTCGTCGACTTCAAGGGCGGCGCGACCTTCCTCGGCATGGACGAACTGCCGCACACCTCAGCCGTCATCACCAACCTCGCCGACGAGACCGCGCTCGTCGGCCGCATGCAGGACGCCGTCCACGGCGAACTGATCAGACGTCAGGAACTGCTGCGGAAGGCCGGCAACTACTCGTCCGTGCTGGAGTACGAGAGGGCGCGCGCCGCCGGGACCCCGCTCGCCCCGCTGCCGAGCCTGTTCATCGTCGTCGACGAGTTCAGCGAACTGCTCGCCGCGCACCGCGAGTTCATGGAGCTGTTCGTGATGATCGGCCGCCTCGGCCGCTCCCTGGGCGTCCATCTGCTGCTGGCCTCGCAGCGGCTGGAGGAAGGACGCATGCACCAGCTGGAGAGCCACCTCTCCTACCGCATCGGCCTGCGCACCTTCTCCGCCATCGAGAGCCGCGGCGTCCTCGGCGTGCCCGACGCCTACCACCTGCCGCCCACCCCCGGCAGCGGCTACCTCAAGAGCGGCGTCGAGGCCCTCACCCGGTTCCGCGCCGCCTATGTCTCCGGCACGTACAAGACCCGGCGCGGCAGCGTGCAACAGGCCCAGATCGCCCGGCAGGTGGTGCCGTGGGGCACCGGCTGGGTGGTGCCCCGCACCCTGCCCGCCGCCCCCGAACCGGAACCGGCGTCCGAGCAGGAGACCGGCGAGACCCTGCTCGGACTGGCCCTGGACCGGCTCCGCGACAGCGGTCCGCCCGCCCACCAGGTGTGGCTGCCGCCGCTGGACGCCCCGCCCGCCCTGGACGCCCTGCTGCCCCCGCTGGTGCCGGACCCCGACTTCGGCCTCACCACCGCGGGATCACCGGACCGGGGCAGGCTGCGGGTGCCGGTCGGCATCGTCGACAAGCCCTTCGAGCAGGTACGCGACCTGCTCACCGTCGACCTCTCCGGCGCGGGCGGCCACATCGCCGTCGCCGGCGGCCCGCAGAGCGGCAAGAGCACCCTGCTGCGCACCCTCATCACGGCGCTCGCCCTCACCCACACCCCCCGCGAAGTGCAGTTCTACTGCCTCGACTTCGGCGGCGGCGCGCTCGCCGGACTCGCCGGGCTGCCGCACGTGGGCGGCGTCGCGGGCCGTCTCGACCGCGAGCGCGTCTCCCGGACCCTGGCCGAGGTCACCTCGCTGCTCAACCGCCGCGAGCTGTTCTTCCAGGAGGAGGGCATCGACTCGATGGCCTCCTACCGCAAGCGGCGGGCCGCCGGACAGTACCCCGACGAGCCGTTCGGCGACGTGTTCCTCGTCGTGGACGGGTGGTCGACGGTCCGCACCGACATGTTCGACGACCTGTCCGTCTTCAACGGCCTGGCCTCGCGCGGCCTCAACTACGGCGTCCACCTGATGGTGAGCACCTCCCGCTGGGTCGAGCTGTCCGCCGCGCTCCGCGACCAGATCGGCACCCGCCTGGAACTGCGGATGGGCGACCCCATGGACTCCGCCGTCGACATCCGCAAGGCCGGCTCCGTCCCCACCCTGCCGGGCCGCGGCCTGAGCCCGGAGAAGCTGCACTTCCTCGCCGCGCTGCCGCGCATCGACGGCCAGGAGCAGTCGGAGGACCTGACCGAGGCGCTCGCCGACCTGGTCGGGGCCGTCGCGGAGAGCTGGGACGCCCCGTACGCGCCCCAGGTGCGGATGCTGCCGACCAGCCTCCCCGCCGCCGAACTCCCCGCCGCCGAGGAACCGCTGCGGATCCCCCTCGGCCTGGACGAGGCCGAACTCGCCCCGGTCTGGCACGACTTCGCGCAGAGCCCGCACCTGACGCTGGTCGGCGACACCGAGAGCGGCAAGACCAGCGCGCTGCGGCTGATCGCCCAGCGCATCATGGCCGCCCACACCCCCGACCAGGCCCGCATCCTGGTCGTCGACTACCGCCGCGAACTGGTCGAGGCGGTCCCCGAGGCGTACCGCCTGGGCCACGCGGTCGCCGCCGACCCGCTGCGCGAGCTGATCGACGGGGTCACCCGCGCCATGGTCGTGCGGACCCCCGGCGAGGACATCTCCCCGGCCCGGATGCGCCGCGCCGACTGGTGGCAGGGCCCCCGCCTGTTCGTGCTGGTCGACGACTACGAGATGGTCGGCTCCGGCTTCAACAGCCCCCTCGAACCGCTCCTGCCGCACCTGCCGCTGGGCTACGAGCTCGGTCTGCACCTGGTGATCGCCCGCGCCGCCGCCGGAGCGAGCCGACTCGACCAGGTCATGCGCAAGCTCCAGGAGGTCAACTCCCCGGCCCTGCTGATGTCCTGCCCGCCCACCGAGGGCTACGTCTTCGAGAACATCAAGCCGCGCATCCTGCCGCCCGGCCGGGCGCTGCGGATCGCCCGGCGCAAGTCCGCCCTCGTGCAACTGGCCCTGCCCGACGAGCCGGACGGCCCGGCCGAGGAGGAGTGAGGCGAGCGGCGCGTCGGCGTCCCGCCCGCACCGGCCCGGGAACACGGGCCCGGCCCCGCCCCGGCCGGTACGCGTACACACCCGCGCCGGGCCCGCCCGGCGTCAGGCCGCGGGCGGGCCGTCCGCGCCCAGCCGGCCCGGGCGCCAGCGCCGGTCCCGGCCGCGCGGCAGCACCACCGCGAGGAACGCCACCAGCAGGATCGTGCCCGCCGCCCCCGCCGCGACCAGATACGCGGTGGCCCGGGCCCCCGCCGTGTCCGGCCGCGAGGGAAGCCGCACCGGTTCGGGCAGTGCCGCCCGGGACGGCGCCGCGGCCCGGGACACCCCCGCCACCGCGCCGTACGGGTCCAGCGCCCGCAGGTCGCCGGGATAGGCCGTCTCCAGCAGCCGGGACCGCACCTGCGCCGCCGTCAGCTCCGGGTGGTACGAGCGAACCAGCGCCGCCGCGCCCGCCGTCACCGCCGCCGCCAGCGACGAGCCCGACCCCGTCCACTTCCCGTCGCCAGCCGGACCCGGCCCGACCAGCGCGTCGCCCGGCGCCGACAGATCGGCGCGCCGGAAGCCCGGCGCGCCCTCGGCCCGGCCGCCCTGCGGACCGGTGTCAAGGACCGCCAGGGCGCCCGGCGGGGCCTCCGGCGCGGGCGGCGCCTCGGAAGTCCCCGAGGACAGACTGTCCGCCGCGGCCGGGACGACCACCAGCGCGTCCTTCCGCGCGGCCACCGCCATCGCGGCCCGCACCGCCCCGTCCGCGCCGTCCAGCGGGGCCGTCACCGTGATGACGTCCGCCCCGGCCTCGGCCGCCTGCCGGACCCCGGCGGCCAGCCGCGCCGGGTCCGGCTCGCCGCGGACGCCGGTGCCCCGTACCGCCAGCACGGCCGCCTCCGGGGCGACCCCGGCGAACCCCTGGCCCGCCGTCGCCGCTCCCGCGGCCAGACCGGCCTGGAAGGTGCCCCGGCCCACGCAGTCCCGGTCCGCGTCGCCGAGCGCCTTCACCCGTCCCGCCAGCACGGCGGGGGAGTCGCTCACCCCGGTGCCCACCACCGCCACCGTCACGCCCCGGCCCCGGGAGAGCCGCCACACCTGGTCCAGGGAGAGGGCCTGCCGCGTCCACGGCGCGTCCGGGGTGGCGCGCCCCCTGTGGGACGTGCACTTCTGATCGGCGGCCAGCCGCTCGGGCATCCCGGGCAGGGCCACCCGGGCGCCGTCCTCGGCGTGGGCCGACGGCCCCGACAGCACGGCGGCGAGGGTGGAGACGCACAGCAACAGCGTGGTACGGCGACGCATGGGACCGGTCCTCGGACGGCTCGGCGGGCGGGGTCTCGGGCGGGGATTCAGTGGTGCGGCAGATCCTCGGGCAGCAGCATCCGCAGATCGTCCAGGCTCGGCGCCGCGACCGCGCTGAGCCGCCCGGCCTGACGGGTCATCATCTGCTCCAGGGTCTGCCGGGCGAGACGGGCGTTGCCGAACGAGCGGCCCCTGGGCACCGCGTCGAAGTGCGCGCGCAGCGCGGACGCGGCCCCCGGCGCGCACTCGTAGCCGTTGTCCGCCGCGTGCTGGCGGACGATGGTGACCAGCTCGTCCGAGGAGTAGTCGGGGAACTCGACGTGCCGGGTGAAACGGGAGGCCAAGCCGGGGTTGGAGCCGAGGAAGCGGTCCATCTCGGCCGTGTACCCGGCCACGATCACCACCACCTCGTCCCGGTGGTCCTCCATCAGCTTCAGCAGCGTGTCCACCGCCTCCTGGCCGAAGTCCGAGCCACCGCCCCGCTCCGGAGTGAGAGTGTAGGCCTCGTCGATGAACAGCACCCCGCCCAGGGCCCGTTCGAAGACCTCCCGGGTCAGCTGCGCGGTGTGCCCGACCCAGCGGCCCACCAGGTCGGCGCGCGACACCTCGACCAACTGCCCGCGCGGCAGCACCTCCAGAGAGGCCAGCAGCTCGCCGTAGAGCCGGGCGACCGTGGTCTTCCCGGTGCCGGGCGGCCCGGCGAAGACCAGATGGTTGCTGATCCGCGGGGTCGGCAGCCCGGCCGCCGCCCGCCGCCGGGTGGTGGCGAGCAGATTGACCAGGTCGCCCACCTCGCGCTTGACGGCGGCCAGTCCGACCAGCCCGTCCAGCCGCAGCAGCGGGTCCTCGTCGGCGCCTGCGTCCGCGCCGCCCGCCGCCGCGGCCCCGACGTCCTCGGCCGTCAGCACCGCCAGGTCGCGTTCGTTGACGTCCGCCTGGGCGGCGAGCCGGGACGCCTGCCGGTCCACCATCTCCTCGAACACCTTGCGCGCGGTACGGCCGTTGCCGAAGCCCGCGTCGCGCGGGATCCGCTCGAAGCGGGCGCGCAGCGCGCCGCGCGCCGCCGCCTCCAGCTCGTAGTGGTGACCGGTGCACATCCGCTCGACGATGGTGACCAGTTCGTCCGAGGTGTAGTCGGTGAACTCGACCTCGCGGGTGAAACGGGAGGCCAGCCCCGGGTTGGAGGCCAGGAACCCGGTCATCTCCTTCGGGTACCCGGCCGCGACCACGACGACGTCGTCCCGGTGGTCCTCCATCAGCTTCACCAGCGTGTCGATGGCCTCGCGCCCGAAGTCGGCGCCGGAACCGCCGCCGTCCGACAGCAGGGTGTACGCCTCGTCGATGAACAGCACCCCGCCCAGCGCCTTGTTGAACGTCTCGGTGGTCTTGATGGCGGTGCCGCCGATGACCTGCGCCACCAGGTCGGCCCGCGAGACCTCCACCAGGTGGCCGGAGCGCAGCACGCCGAGCGAGGCCAGGATGGAGCCGTAGAGCCGGGCCACTGTGGTCTTGCCGGTGCCGGGCGGCCCGGCGAAGACCAGATGACGGCTCATCGGCGGGGCGGGCATGCCGAGGCTGGCCCGGCGCTGCGCCATCCGGTTCAGGTTGATCAGCGTCAGCACCTGCCGCTTGACGTCGTCCAGACCGATCAGCGACTCCAGCTCGGCCACCGGCCCGGTCCCGGTCTCCGGGGCGTCCGCCGCCGGAACCGCGCCGCCCGGCAGCCGGCCGTCGCCCGCCGCCTCCGCACCCGCAGCGGTGCCCCAGGCATCCTGCGCCCCGTTCTCCGCGCTGGTCAGCCCCTCGACGGCGAGCCGGTCGCCGGGCACCGCCTGGCGCAGCCCGCTGCCCCGGTTCTCCCGCAGCGTGCAGCCGATCAGGGACACTGGGTCGGCGCCCTCGACCCGCACCCCGTCCGCCGCGGAACCGGTCACCTCGCAGGAGTTCAGCGAGGCGCGGGCGCCCGCCGCGACCAGCACGCCGTGCTCGCCGGAACCGGTCACCCGGGCCCGTGCGGCGGTGAGTTCGCCCTCGGCGTCCACCCGGACGCCCGAGGCGGCGGAGTCCTCCACCGAGGTGTCGCGCAGGGTGAGCGTGCCGAGCGCGCCGACGTGGACGCCCGCCGCCGACGCGGCGCGCAGCCGCCCGCCGCCGACGTACAGATTGCCGTGCCCCGACACATGGACCGCCGAGCCGGACGCCTCCTCGACGACGCAGTCCTCCAGCCGGCCCCGGCCGTCCTTGGCGACCTCCACGCCGTGCGAGCCGGACCGGGTGACCGTGGCCCGCCGCACCAGCGGGTTGGCGCCGCCGCGGATCACGATCCCGCTCGCCGCGCAGTCCGCCACCTCCAGCCGGTCGATCTCGGCCGCCGAGTCCTCGTCGAGCAGCAGCCCGGCGCCCTCCGCGTCCCGCACCACGACGCCGGTCAGCACCGGGGAGGAGAAGCCGCAGACCCGCACCGCGGGCTCCTCGGCGGCGGCGAACGCGCAGTCCTTCACCGTGCCGCGGCTGCGCTCGGTGACCAGCAGCCCGTGCCCGGCCGTGCGTTCGCTGCGGCAGCCGCTCAGCGTGGGGGAGGCGCCCGAGCCCACCACGAACCCGTGCCCCGTGGTGTCCTGGACCGTGACGTCCTCCAGCACGGCCGGCCCGGTGCTGTTCACGAACACACCGACGACGGACTCGCGGACCGTCCCGCGCACGACCTTGACCGAGCTGTCCTCCTCGGCGGCGATGCCGGGCTTGTCCGCCGCGGATATCTCGCAGTCCTCGACGAGCACCTGGGCCTGGCCGTTGGCGAGCACGCCGTTGCCCCGGGCGTCGCGCAGCCGGCTCGCCCGCACCGAGATCCGGCCGCGCTCCCCGGCGACCACCGCGGACGTCCCCAGGTGCTCGACGACGCAGTCCTCCAGGAAGCTCTCGGTGCCGGACGTGGCGACGACGCCCGCGCCCGCCGGATTGCTGACCCGGCACTGACGCAGCGCCAGCGAACCGCCGCCGCGCGCGAACAGCGCCGCCCACGCCGAGCCGTGCACATCGCAGCGGTCCAGGGCGAGCTGGCCGCGCGGCACGTCCACGACCGGCAGCTCGTCGTCGTGGCCGCGCAGCACCAGGTCGCTGACCATCACGGCGTCCCCGGTGAGCGTCAGCGCCGAGCCGCGCCGGGGCGCCAGCTCCACCGTCCCGCGCCCCTCGGCGGCGGTCAGGGTGATGGCGGCCGACACGGTCACGCTCTCCTCGTACCGCCCCGGGGCGATGCTGACGACCGCTCCGGTACGGGCCTGCGCGACGGCCTGGGCGATGGTGCGGCAGTCGCCCGTCCCGTCCGCTGCGACGGTGAGCACCTGGCGTGACACGTTCTTACCTCCCGGACCCCGCTTCCCGGGGCGGGACGGGGCGCGCGGCATGTTGGGGCGTGTGGAACTGATGTGCTCATCATGCCTGTTGGCGCAGGTGGACCGCCACAGTGGTCCGCCGTCGCGCCCCGGTCGTTGCGCACCGCGCGGCCGGGGGGTGGGGTCACCCGGCCGCGCGGCCCTGGTCCGGTCCGCCGCGGGACCGGACGTTCCTCAGCCGATCGCCTTGATCAGCTCTCCGTCGGCGGTGTCGCCGCTCAGCTCCCAGAAGAACGTGCCGCCGAGGCCCTCCCGGTTCTTGTAGTCCATCTTCCCGGCGAGGGTCTCCGGGGTGTCGTAGCTCCACCAGTTGGAGCCGCAGCGCGCGTACGCGGTGCCGGCGACGGTGCCGGTGGCGGGGCAGCTGTTCCTGAGGACCTTGTAGTCCTCGATGCCGGCCTCGTAGGTGCCGGGGGCGGCGCCGGTGGCGGTGCCGCCGGGCGCGTCCTGGGTGACGCCGGTCCAGCCGCGGCCGTAGAAGCCGACGCCGAGCAGCAGCTTGGAGGCGGGGACGCCCTGCGCCTTCAGCTTCTCGATGGCGGCCTCGCTGTTGAAGCCGTCCCGCGGGATGCCCTCGTAGGAGGTCAGCGGGGAGTGCGGGGCGGTCGGGCCCTGCGCGTCCCAGGCGCCGAAGAAGTCGTACGTCATCGGGTTGTACCAGTCGACGTACTTCGCCGCGGCGCCGTAGTCCACCGCGTCCAGCTTGCCGCCGTCGGAGGCGTCGGCGGAGATCGCGGCGGTGACCAGGTTGTCCGCGCCGAACTTGGAGCGCACCGCGGCCAGCAGCCCGCCGAAGGCGTCGCGTCCGCTGGTGTCGCAGGTCAGGCCGCAGGCGTTGGGGTACTCCCAGTCGATGTCGATGCCGTCGAAGACATCGGCCCAGCGGGGGTCCTTCACCAGGTTGTAGCAGGACTCGGCGAACGCGGCCGGGTTCTTCGCGGCCTCGCCGAAGCCGCCGGACCAGGTCCAGCCGCCGAACGACCACAGCACCTTGAGGTTCGGGTGCAGCTTCTTGAGCTTGCGCAGCTGGTTGAAGCTGCCGCGCAGATCCTGGTCCCAGGTGTCCGCGACGCCGTCGACGGACTTGTCCGCGGTGTACGCCATGTCGTAGTCGGCGTACTCGTCGCCGATCGCGCACCTGCCGCCGGTGACGTTGCCGAACGCGTAGTTGATGTGGGTGAGTTCGTCGGCCGAGCCCGAGGTCTCGATGTTCTTCACGTGGTAATCGCGCTGGTAGACGCCCCAGTCGGTGAAGTAGCCGACCACCTTGTCACCGGCCGCCGTGGGGGAGGCGGCCGGTGCGGCGGGGGTCGCGCCGGCCGGGGCGGTGCCGGCCACGCCCAGCAGGGCGGCGCCGAGGGCCGTCGTACAGGCGGCCGCGGCGAACGCCCGGGCGCGGGTACGGGCGCGGTGCTGTCCGGACATCTTGTCTCCTCGTGGGGGAGGGAACGGTGGGGGGAGCGATCCCGGCCATGCCGTGCACTTGGCATGAACGCGGAAATGCCGGTTCGGGTGAAACCGTAGATGGACTAGACCAGTTGGGTCAATGGTTCGGACCAATTCCCGGTGATCGTTCCGGCCTCCGCCGAGTCGCCCGGCGACCCCGTGACGGATATCGTCCGATCGGGCATACTCAAGCCGCCACAGCCGCTGGCCAGCAGCTCTCGTAATCCGGGGGACCGGCGCAGGCTGGGCGGCAGTGCTCCTTCGGGCGCTGTCCGAAAGCCCCGGCGGCGCCGCCCACACCCCGCGCGCGCGGCCGACGCAACGCCCGACAGGGAGGAGAGCGCACCATGTCCGACCGTGCCCCGCACTCGGTGGAACGCCGTCTGCCGACCGAGGAAGCCGGGCAACTGCTCGCGCTCGTCCGTGACATCGCCCAGCGGGAGATCGCCCCCCGGGCGGCCGAGGAGGAGGAAGCGGGCCGTTTCCCACGCGAGGTCTTCGCCCTGCTCTCCGACTCGGGACTGCTCGGGCTGCCCTACGACTCCGCCCACGGCGGCGGCGACCAGCCGTACGAGGTCTACCTCCAGGTCCTGGAGGAGCTCGCCGCCGCCCGGCTCACCGTCGGCCTCGGCGTCAGCGTCCACACCCTCGCCTGTCACGCGCTCGCCGGATACGGCACCGCGGAGCAGCGCGACGCACACCTCCCGGCGATGCTGGGCGGGGGCCTGCTCGGCGCCTACTGCCTCTCCGAGCCCGCCGCCGGATCCGACGCCGCCTCGCTGCGCACCAAGGCCGTGCGGGACGGCGAGGAATGGGTCGTCACCGGCACCAAGGCCTGGATCACCCACGGCGGCATCGCGGACTTCTACACGGTCCTGGCGCGCACCGGCGGCGAGGGCCCCCGCGGCATCACCGCCTTCCTGGTCCCCGGCGACGCCGAGGGCCTGAACGCGGCCGCCCCCGAGAAGAAGATGGGTATGAAGGGCTCGCCCACCGCCCAGCTGAACTTCGACGGCGTACGGGTCCCCGACGCCCGCCGCATCGGCGACGAGGGCCAGGGCTTCGCGATCGCCCTGTCCGCGCTGGACTCCGGACGCCTGGGCATCGCGGCCTGCGCGATCGGGGTCGCCCAGGCGGCCCTGACCGAGGCCCTCTCCTACGCCACCGGCCGGCAGCAGTTCGGCCGCCCCATCGCCGACTTCCAGGGCCTGCGCTTCATGCTCGCCGACATGGCCACCCGGATCGAGGCGGGCCGGGCGCTGTACCTGGAGGCGGCCCGGCTGCGCGACGAGGGCAAGGCGTTCTCACGGCAGGCGGCCATGGCCAAGCTGTTCTGCACGGACACGGCCATGCAGGTCACCGTCGACGCCGTCCAGGTCCTCGGCGGCTACGGCTACACCGCCGACTTCCCGGTCGAGCGGCTGATGCGGGAGGCCAAGGTGCTGCAGATCGTCGAGGGCACCAACCAGATCCAGCGCATGGTCATCGCCCGCCACCTCGCGGGTCCCGAGAGCCGCTGACCCACGGCGGCCGCCGCGACCACACGGGCGTCGCCACGATCCGGTTCCACTCCTGGTCGTGGCGGCCCGGCACGGTCCGCCCGGTGTTCTCCCAATGGCGCAGCAGCGCCCGGAAGATGGGCGGATCGGCGGAGTGCGGCGGCGTCCTGGGCGGCGGCTGCGCACCCGGCTGCGGAACCGATTCTTCGGAGGGCGGGGCGGTGGGGAGACGACCGGCACGGGCCGTCGGATGCGGCGGGGTCATACCGGGCCAACGGCGGGCGGCGGGCCCGGGTCACTGCCCGGCCGATTCGAGAGCCCGTTCGGCGGGTTCCCGGGCACCGGTCCTCCGGCCGGCTCCGCGCGCGGCGCCGCCACCGGGGTCCGGCGGGGCGCTTCCGGCCGTACGCCGCGCGGCCGCGGCCGTTCCGGGCCGTCCGGGCGCGGCGGCCCGCTGCGAGCCGTCCGCGGTGTCCGGCGCGTGGGGCGGCCCCGTGTCGCGCGCCGCGCACGCCCCCCGACGTACGTGACCCCCGGCGGACGGGCCCGGACGGTGGCCGGGCCCCCGTGCGACCGGGGGCGGAAGCGTGTCTCAGGCGGCCTCGCGGCGCATCCGCGGCGCCCGCAGCGGACGCGAGCCGGGACCGCCGGCGTGCGAGAACGGCTGCATCCGCCAGTCCAGCCCCTGGGGAAGCGTCAGCAGCAGGCCGGTCTCCTGCTCCTGGAGGTCGGGCGACTCGTCGGCGGGCAGCGTCCGGGACACCGACCGGCCCGTGCCGGAGCAGACCTTCAGGACGAACGGGTTCCACGGCGTCGGGCACAGCGCGTGCTCCGGGAGCACGTCCTCGTCCGCCAGCAGCGCGATCGGCCGGGTGCAGTCGGGGCAGATCACCCGGTACATCTCGCACATGTCGTACGCGTCGGGTGTGTCGTCCTCGACCGGATCGACGGATTCCGGCTCGGGACGTTCGGTGAGCTTCAGGCTCTGCATGGGAATTTCCCCCCTCGGGTGGGCCGGTCCGGCGCCACGGCCTGGACCTCAGCAAGCACTTCCCGTCGGGCGTCGGCCGTAACCGCGGGGTGACCGCCTACCGCGTCGTAAGCATGTGGCGTTCGTCACATGCCTGCCGCAGATGCCTCCGAGGGGCCCTCCCCGCTGTTCCTGGAGACGCCCGGGCAATAGGTTGATCCGCATGGAGGAGCTGGACCGACAGATCGTTGAGTTGCTCGTCAAGGACGGGCGGATGAGCTACACCGACCTGGGCAAGGCCACGGGCCTGTCCACCTCGGCCGTTCATCAGCGCGTCCGCAGGCTGGAGCAGCGCGGGGTGATCCGGGGCTACGCGGCCGTCGTCGACCCGGAGGCCGTCGGCCTGCCGATCACCGCGTTCATCTCGGTGAAACCCTTCGACCCCAGCGCGCCGGACGACATCGCGGACCGGCTCGCGGACGTCCCCGAGCTGGAGGCGTGCCACAGCGTCGCGGGCGACGAGAACTACATCCTCAAGGTGCGGGTCGCCTCCCCGCTGGAGCTGGAGCACCTGCTCACCCGGATCCGCTCGCTGGCCGGCGTCTCCACCCGGACCACCGTGGTCCTGTCCACGCCGTACGAGGCCCGGCCCCCGAAGGTCTGAGGAACCGGGGGTCCGAGGAACCGGGGGGCCGAGGAACCGGGGGGCCGAGGAACCGGGGGAGAGGCCCGCCGGCCCCGAAGGACCGGGGGACCCGGGAGGGCCGGCGGATCCGGAGGGGAGGCGAGGCGAGGCCGAGGGGGGCGCGGACGGCACGGCTCCGGGCAGGCGGGAGACTGGTCCCATGACCGAGAGCACCGCCCCCCAGAGCGAACACCGCACCGTGCTGCTGCGCGGTGGAGACGTCCACAGCCCCGCCGACCCCTTCGCCACCGCCATGGTCGTGGAACGCGGCCATGTCGCCTGGGTGGGCTCCGAGGGGGCCGCCGACGCCTTCGCGAGCGGCGTCGACGAGGTGATCGACCTCGAAGGCGCCCTGGTCACCCCGGCGTTCACCGACGCCCATGTGCACACCACGTCGACCGGCCTGGCGCTCACCGGCCTCGACCTCTCCGCCGCCCGGACCCTCGGCGAGGCCCTCGGGCTGCTGCGCGCGCACGTGGCCGCGCACCCGGCCGACCGGGTCGTCCTCGGCCACGGCTGGGACGCCGCCCGCTGGCCGGAGGGCCGGCCCCCGTCGCGCGCCGAGCTCGACGAGGCGGCCGGCGGCCGGCCGACCTACCTGCCCCGCGTCGACGTGCACTCCGCGGTCGTCACCACCGCCCTGCTCGACCTGGTCCCCGGCGTCACCGCGCTGGCCGGTCACCACCCCGACGGCCCGCTGACCGACGCCGCCCACCACGCGGTGCGCGCCGCGGCCCACGGCGCCGTCTCCCCGCGCCAGCGCGCCGACGCCCAGCGGGCCGCGCTGCGCCGCGCCGCGTCCCTGGGCATCGGCTCCGTCCACGAGTGCGGCGGCCCGGACATCTCCGACGAGGAGGACTTCACCGGGCTGCTGAAGCTCGCCGCCGAGGAGCCCGGACCGCGGGTCCTCGGCTACTGGGCGGAGCGGGTCGCCGACGAGAAGGACGCCCGCCGGGTCCGCGAACTGGGCGCGATCGGCGCCGCCGGGGACCTCTTCGCCGACGGCTCGCTCGGCTCGCACACCGCCTGTCTCCACGAGCCGTACGCCGACGGCCCGGCCGGGCACACCGGCACCGCCCATCTCGACGCGGCGGCCGTCGCCGCCCATGTCGCCGCCTGCACCGAGGCCGGGCTCCAGGCCGGGTTCCACGCCATCGGCGACGCGGCGGTCTCCGCCGTGGTGGAGGGCGTCCGGGCCGCCTCCGAGAAGCTCGGCCTTGCCCGGATCCGGGCCGCCCGGCACCGGGTCGAGCACGCCGAGATGCTCACCCCCGAGACCGTCGCCGCCTTCGCGGAACTGGGGCTGACCGCCTCGGTGCAGCCCGCCTTCGACGCCGCCTGGGGCGGGGAGGACGGCATGTACGCGCGGCGGCTGGGCGTCGAACGGGCCAGGACCCTCAACCCGTACGCGGCGCTCCTGCGGGCCGGTGTGCCCCTGGCGTTCGGCTCGGACAGCCCGGTGACCCCGCTGGACCCGTGGGGGACCGTGCGGGCCGCCGCGTTCCACCGCACGCCCGAGCACCGGATCTCCGTGCGCGCGGGCTTCACCGCGCACACCCGGGGCGGCTGGCGGGCCGTCGGCCGCGACGACGCGGGCACGCTGGTGCCCGGCGCCCCGGCCGACTACGCGGTCTGGCGCACCGGCGGCCTGCTGGTCCAGGCACCGGACGACCGGGTCGCCCGCTGGTCGACCGACCCCAGGTCGGGCACCCCCGGCCTGCCCGATCTCACCCCGGGCGCCGACCTCCCGGTCTGTCTGCGGACCGTGGTCTTCGGACAAACTGTCTACGTACGGCCGAACGAGTGACGTGCGGACATTTCGCACCGTCGATCGAGGGTTCTCCCGTTCCGTCACGACCTGCGGATCTTTGCTACTGACCAGGAAAGTTCTCTGAATGTCGCAGGTCAGGTGGGTATTGACAGAACGCGCCCACCGGCCGGTAGGTTCGGCCGGGTCCACCACAGGACGCCCGACCGGTCGAACCTCCACGCAGTCGTCGAACGCCGCTGGGTCACGGGGTGGCGTGCCGCACCGGCGCACCACCACTGACAGCCAGGTTCAGCGCCCGCGCCTCGGTGGCGAGGGAGGACATCGGCCGGACGGGGGTGCGACCCGGTGGGGCCCGGACGTCCAGTAGACAACGGCTCTCGGTCGACCCGCAGCCAGCGGGTCCCAGGCCGGCCCGAAGGGCGCCGGGCCCCCACCGTAGATCCCCCTCGCGCGGTTCTGTCCGCACTTCCCTCCTTCTGTCCGCGGTGCCGCGCGCGTGTGCCCGACCGCGTCGGCGTACGGCCCCCGCGCGCTGGATATGGTGTGCTCCTGCGTTGCGACTGAAGGGGCAGTAAGTGAACGACGGCGGTCAGAGGCGATATGGCCCGCTCGGCAGAACCTTGGTGATCATCCCGACCTACAACGAGGCCGGGAACATCGGGCCGATCGTCAGCCGGGTGCGCGCCGCCGTGCCGGAGGCCGACATCCTGGTCGCCGACGACAACAGCCCCGACGGCACCGGCAAGGTCGCCGACGAGATCGCCGCGGGCGACGAGCAGGTCCGGGTGCTGCACCGCGAGGGCAAGGAGGGCCTGGGCGCCGCCTACCTCGCGGGCTTCCACTGGGGCATCGAGCGCGGCTACGGCGTCCTGGTGGAGATGGACGCCGACGGCTCCCACCAGCCCGAGGAACTGCCCCGGCTACTCACCGCGCTCAAGGGCGCCGACCTGGTGCTCGGCTCCCGCTGGGTGCCGGGCGGCCGGGTCGTCAACTGGCCGAAGTCCCGGGAGATGATCTCGCGCGGCGGAAGCACCTACTCCCGGCTGCTGCTGGGGCTGCGGACCCGGGACGTCACGGGCGGCTACCGGGCCTTCCGCGCCGAGACCCTCCAGGGCATCGGCCTCGACCAGGTCGCCTCCCAGGGGTACTGCTTCCAGGTCGACCTGGCCCGCCGCGCCGTCGAGGCGGGGTACCACGTCGTCGAGGTCCCGATCACCTTCGTGGACCGCGAGATCGGCGACTCGAAGATGAGCCGCGACATCCTGGTCGAGGCCCTCTGGCGGGTCACCTCCTGGGGGGTCGCCTCCCGTACGAACCGGGTCCTCGGCCGCAGGGCCGACTGATCCCCCGCGGCGGCGCGGCGCGGACCGCCGCCCGCGCCACGATCACCCCACCCCCCTACGCCGCCGGGACGCGCGTACGGGCACACTGGGGACCATGACGACCGGAACACCGCCTCCGACCGCCCCACCGCGTTCCCGCACCCGCACCTTCGTCCCGCTCGCCGTCGCCGCCTGGGCGGTGCTGGAGATCTGGCTGCTCACCGTCGTGGCCGACGCGGCCGGCGGGCTCGCCGTGCTGCTGCTCCTGGTGGCGGGGATCGTCCTCGGCTCGGCCGTGGTCAAGCGGGCGGGCCGCCGGGCCTTCCGCAATCTCGCCGAGACGCTTCAGCGGATGCCCGGGCAGCCCGGCGCCGACGCCGCCGAGCCGGCCGCCCCCACCGGCGGCGGCAACGGCTTCCTGATGCTCGGCGGACTGCTGCTGATCATCCCGGGTCCGGTCTCCGACGCGGCGGGGCTCCTGCTGCTGATCCCGCGGGTGCGGTCCGCGCTGGGCCGGTACGCGGAGCGGTCGCTGGACCGCCGGATGCGCGCCGCGTCGCCGGGAAGCCTCTCCGACGCCTTTCAGCAGGCCCGCATTCACCGGCCGGACGGGAAGATCGTGCAGGGTGAGGTCATCCGCCACGAGGACGAGCGGCAGCGGGACGCCCGTCCCGACGACGGCCCCCGGCCGCCGCTGACCCCCTGATCCGATCACGGCGGGCCCGCCCGCCCCGCAAGGTCCGCCCCGCGGGGGCGCGGCCCGGGCGGCGGGGCGGACCCGCCGTGGCACGACGGAGCCGCGGGCCGTGCACACACTCGGTGTGCCACGGCCCGCGGCTCCGTCATGCCAGGTCACCCGCCGCGCCGGGATGGTGCGGTCAGGCGGACTTCCTGCTGTCCCGCGGGTGCACGGCGATGTTCATGGCTCCGGAGCGCAGCACCGCCAGCCTCTCGGCCAGGACCTCTTCCAGCTCCTCACGGGTGCGCCGCTCCATGAGCATGTCCCAGTGCGTGCGCGCGGGCTTGCCCTTCTTCTCCTCGGGGCCGTCGCCGTCCACCAGGAGTGCCATGGCGCCGCACGCCTTGCACTCCCACTCCGGCGGAATCTCCGCCTCCACCGAGAACGGCATCTCGAATCGATGTCCGTTCTGGCATGCGTACTCCACCGCCTGGCGCGGGGCCAGATCGATGCCACGGTCCGTCTCGTAGCTGGTAACCACGAGCCGCGTGCCGCGGAGAGCTCGCTCACTCATGAATCGTGCCTCCCGGGCTTGTCGCCCACAGGACAGGTGTCGCTGTCGTCGTCATCCGGTCAACGTCCGGTCGGCGGCAAAGATTCCCGTTGCCGGTCATGCGTCGCCCGTCGTGCCGCTGCTTCTTCAGGGTTGAGGTACCCGCCAACGCCCGGTTTGTCACATCTGGCGGAAGTTGTCACCCAACGGTTCTGCTTCTTCCACTCGCAGTAACGGTCCTCCGGGCAGGCCAAAGGCGTACACTACCGGCCTTTCACTTCAACGTCTAAATCCGTTCCGGATCACTTGGCTAGATCCGTTCCGGAACAGGGTTCCCCGCGGCCGCCACGGCCCGGCGAACCGGCACCCTCGCGAGCAGCACGGAACCGATCACGAAGAAGACGACCAACGAGATGATCGCATCCCGGTAGCTTCCGGTCAGCTGATATGCGATGCCGAACACCAGCGGGCCCAGCCAGCTCAGTCCGCGGTCGCTCATCTCGTACGCGGAGAAGTACTCGGCCTCCTTGCCGCGCGGCACCAGATGCGAGAAGAGCGACCGCGACAGCGCCTGGCTGCCGCCGAGCACCATGCCGATCGCCGAGGCCAGCGCGTAGAAGAACAGCGGGGCGTCGGGCGGCAGCACGTAGCCGGCGAGAAGGATCAGCGTCCACACCACGAGCGAGCCGAGGATCGTGCGCTTCGCGCCGTACCGCCGGGCCAGCCGGCCCATCCACAGCGCCCCCGCCACCGCGAGCACCTGGACCAGCAGCACGGCTGTGATCAGCGTCGTCTGGTCGAGGCCCAGCTCCTCGGAGCCGTACACCGACGCCTGGGAGATCACCGTCTGCACGCCGTCGTTGTAGACCAGGTACGCCAGCAGGAAGGAGAGCGTCAGCGGATGCCGGCGCATGTCCCGCAGGGTGGCCGCCAGCTGCCGCCACCCCGAGCCGACCGCGCCCCCGCCCGCGCCGCCGCCCGGCGGCACCCGACGGTCGCGCAGCCGCCGCAGCGGCACCAGGGTGAAGACGCCCCACCAGACGCCGGCGGACGCGAGACAGATCCGGACCGCGTCCGCCTCGGACAGCCCGAAGGACGCGTGGCCTGTGTACAGCACCAGGTCGAGGACGAGGACGAGCGCCCCGGAGGTGTAGCCGAACGCCCAGCCGCGCGAGGAGACCGTGTCGCGTTCCTCCGGTCCGGCGATCTGCGGCAGATAGGCGTTGTAGAGCACCATCGACACCGAGAACGACGCGTTCGCCACGATCAGCAGCGCCGCGCCCAGCAGATAGCGGTGGCCGTCCAGGAAGAACATGCCGGTGGTGGCGGCGGCCCCCACGTAGGCGGTGGCCGCGAGCAGCGGCTTCTTGCGCCCGCTGCGGTCCGCCGCGGCTCCCGCCAACGGCATCACGATCACCGCGACCACGACGGAGACCGAGACCGCGTAGGCGAAGAGCGAGCCGGCGCGCACCGGCAGGCCGAGCGGGTGCACGAAACCGTCGGCGTCGGCCGCCGCTTTGGCGACCGACGTCAGATACGGGCCGAGGAACACCGTCAGCACGCTCGTCGAATAGACGGAGCAGGCGAAGTCGTAGAAGTACCAGCCGTGTTGCTCCCGTCTCCGGTCCGCGGCGTCCGCCGCGCCGGGCGGGTGCTCCGCCGGCCCCGCGGTGTCCGTGCTCCCGGCGGCCCCGGTGCTCAATCCGCTCCCCCTCGTCTCTCCCCGTGAGTCGTCGCCCGCCATGTCAGGCCCAGTCCCCGCGCCCGCTCAGCACCGTGCGCAACGTCTCGATGTGATCGGTCATGATGCCATCCACGCCGAGGTCGAGGAGCGCGGCCATGCGCTCGGGATCGTTGACCGTCCACACGTGCACCTGGAGCCCGCGGGCGTGCGCCGCGCGCACGAAGCGCCGGTCGACCACCCGGATCCCGTTCTGGCTCTCCGGCACCTGCGCGCACACCGCGCCGGACCGCAGCGCCGCCGGGAGGCCGTACGAGCGCAGCCGCAGGCCCAGCACCCCGCGCACCCCGTAGGAGGTGGCCAGCCGGGGACCGGCGAGCCGGTGGGCCCTGGCCACCCGCGCCTCCGAGAACGAGCCGACGCACACCCGGTCCCAGGCGTTCGTCCGGCGGATCAGCTCGACCAGCGGGGCCAGCGCCGGCGCGGCCTTGATGTCGACGTTCCAACGGGCCTCCGGGAAGCTCTCCAGGAGCTCCTCGAACAGCGGCAGCGGCTCGCGCCCCGCCACCCGGGCCCGCCGCACCTCGCTCCACGGCAGCCCGGCTATCCGGCCCCGGCTGTCCGTGACCCGGTCCAGGGTCGCGTCGTGGAAGGCCACCAGCCGGCCGTCCGCCGTGGCGTGCACATCGGTCTCGAAGTAGCGGTAGCCGGCGTCGGCGGCCCGGCGGAACGCGGCCGCGGTGTTCTCGATCCCGTCGGCGGCGCCGCCCCGGTGGGCGAAGGGGATCGTCGCGGGATGGTCCAGATAGGGATGGCGTAGGGAGGTCACCGCGGCAGTATGGCCTGCCCCGGTGTCCCGCCGGTGACCGCGGCGCCGCCGTGCGGCCCGGACGCGACGTCCGGCCCGCCCCCGCGCGGCTCCCCGCCGGCCGTGAAGAGGCGCAGGAACAACTGGGCGAGCGGGCCGATGGCCAGGGCGTAGACGACCGTGCCGACGCCGAGGGAGCCGCCGAGCGCGAAGCCGGTCGCCACCACCGAGACCTCGATCAGGGTGCGGACCAGCCGGATCGAGCGGCCGGTGCGCCGGTGCAGTCCGGTCATGAGCCCGTCGCGCGGCCCCGGGCCGAACCGCGCGGCTATGTACAGCCCCGTCGCGACGCCGTTGAGCACCACTCCCGCGCCCATCAGGGCGGTCCGCGCCGCGAGCCCGTGCGCGTCCGGGACCAGCGCCAGCGTCCCGTCCATGGCGAGGCCGACGGCGAAGACGTTGGAGACGGTGCCGAGCCCGGGGCGCTGCCTGATCGGTATCCACAGCAGCAGGACGGCGGCCCCGACGACGATCGACACGACCCCGATGGTCAGCCCGGTCCGCTCCGCGAGGCCCTGGTGCAGCACGCCCCAGGGTTCGAGGCCGAGACCGGAGCGGACCAGCAGCGCCGAACTCGCCCCGTACAGCGCGAGGCCGACGTACAGCTGGGTCAGCCTTCGGGCGAGGCGTGTCCCGTGAGGGACAGGGGTGATGGACACGGTTTGCCCCCTGGAGTGGTGGGAGTGGACTGCCGCGTGTCACTCTGTGGCAGGGATTCGGCTCTCAACTATGGCCAATCCGAGGAAGGTGGACTGATTTCCATGGCGCAATGGACTTCGGCGGTTGGTGCGGCACAGCTCGCCCGGCAGCTCCGGGCCCAGCGGACCCGTCCCGCCGTGCCGGGCGCGCGCAAGCCGCCCGCCTACCGCGCGCTGGCCGACGGGGTGCGGCTGCTCGTCCTGGAGGGCCGGGTGCCGGTGGCCGCCCGGCTCCCCGCCGAACGCGAACTGGCGCTCGCCCTGTCCGTCAGCCGTACCACCGTGGCCGCCGCGTACGAGGCGCTGCGGGCCGAGGGGTTCCTGGAGTCCCGCCGCGGGGCCGGCAGCTGGACCGCCGTGCCGGCCGGGAACCCGCTGCCCGCCCGGGGCCTGGAACCGCTGCCCCCGGAGTCGCTCGGCTCCATGATCGACCTGGGCTGCGCCTCGCTGCCCGCCCCCGAGCCCTGGCTGACCCGGGCGGTCCAGGGCGCCCTGGAGGAGCTCCCGCCCTACGCCCACACCCACGGCGACTACCCGGCGGGCCTGCCCGCGCTGCGGCAGATGATCGCGGACCGCTACACCGCCCTGGGCGTCCCGACCATGCCCGAGCAGATCATGGTCACCACCGGGGCGATGGGCGCGATCGACGCCATCTGCCACCTCTTCGCCGGGCGCGGGGAGCGGATCGCGGTGGAGTCCCCGAGCTACGCCAACATCCTCCAGCTCATGCGGGAGACGGGGGCCCGGCTGGTGCCGGTGGCGATGGAGGAGGGGCTCGGCGGCTGGGACATGAACCGCTGGCGGCAGGTGCTGCGGGAGGCCGCGCCGCGGCTCGCCTACGTGGTCGCGGACTTCCACAACCCCACCGGCGCGCTGGCCGGCGAGGACCGGCGGCGCGCCCTGGTGGACGCGGCGCGCTCCGCCGGCACCGTCCTGGTCGTCGACGAGACCATGAACGAGCTGCACTTCGACCCGGAGGCCCGGATGCCGCGCCGGGTCTGCGCCTTCGACCCGGCGGGCTCCACCGTGGTGACCGTCGGGTCCGCGAGCAAGGCGTTCTGGGCGGGCCTGCGGATCGGCTGGGTGCGGGCCGCGCCGGACGTGATCCGCAGCCTGGTGGCCGCCCGCGCCTACGCGGACATGGGGACGCCCGTCCTGGAGCAGCTGGCCCTCAACTGGCTCATGCGCACCGGGGGTTGGGAGCAGGCGGTGCGGCTGCGGCGCGAACAGGCCCGGGAGAACCGGGACGCGCTGGTCGCGGCGGTCCGCCGGGAGCTGCCGGACTGGGAGTTCTCGGTGCCGGACGGCGGCCTGACCCTGTGGGTGCGCACCGGCGGGCTCTCCGGCTCCCGGCTGGCGGTGGCGGGGGAGCGGGTGGGCGTGCGAGTGCCGTCCGGGCCCCGGTTCGGGGTCGACGGCGCCTTCGAGGGGTATGTGCGGCTGCCGTTCACCGTGGCGGGGCCGGTCGCGGACGAGGCGGCGGTGCGGCTCGCGGCGGCGGCGCGGCTGGTGGGTTCCGGAGCGGGCGCGGAGACCGAGGCGCCCAGGACCTTCGTGGCCTGAGCACGTCCCTCGCCGGGCGGACGGCACGGGCCGCGCGTACGGCACGGGCGGCGCGGAGGTGCGGACGCGGGGGAGGCGTGCGGCGGGGCCCCGGTCCCTCGCTGCCCCGCGCGCCCCGGGCCGCGGCCTCGCTCAGCCTTCGCCCTTTCCGCCGTCGCAGAGCAGCGCCGGGGGCAGGGCGGGCGGCGACGCCGGGTCCGGGACGCCCGTCCCGGCCGGCGGGGCCGCCTCGACCGGGCCGGGCGTCTCGCCGGCGGCGGGCCCGGCCGCCTCCGCCCGCAGTCCGGGCAGCAGCCCCAGGACCGCCCGCCGCAGCGGTTCGCCGGTCGCCTCGTCGTACGGGTCGGGGGTGGCCGGGACCTGGAGCCGCAGCACCGGACCGGCGCCCAGCCGCGCGTACCCCCGGCCGGGCGGGACCTCCGGCGTCGGCGTGGTGTGCGGCTCCGCGCCCAGCACCGACGCGATCTGCTCACGGGAGCACCGGCCGAGCGCCACCCGGGCCCGGGTGTGGGTGCGCACGGTCTCCCCGAGGGCGTCCAGGTCGTCGAACTGCTCGCCCAGGACCACCGTGACGTTGGCCGCCCTGCCGTGCCGCAGCGGCAGCCGGAGCAGTTCCTGGGGGTCGGGCCCGCCGTCGCCGGCCGCCAGATGGCCGAGGACACCCGGCCGGTCCAGCAGGATCCAGAGCGGGCGCCGGACGTCCTCGGGGACGGGATGGCCGGCCTGCCGGGCCCGGTTCGCGGTGATCAGCCGCCGCTCGGTCTCGTTGGCCGCCCACTCCAGGGTGGTGAGCGCCCCGGCCGGGCCGCACTCCACGGCGGCCACCCCGTGACGCCCCGCCAGACAGGCGTACTCGCCGGTCCCGTTGCCCTCGACGACCAGGACGTCCCCGTGCTGGAGCGCCTGCAGGGCGATGGAGCGCAGCAGCGTGGTGACGCCGCTCCCGGGCTGTCCGACGACGAGCAGATGCGGCTCGGTGGACCGGGCTCCGGTCCGCCAGACCACCGGGGGCGCGTCCCGGGTGGCGTCGCCGTCGGTCACCGGGACCGTGCGCGGCACGGCGTCGCCGTCGGTGAAGCCCAGCACCGTCTCGCCGGGCGCGGTGACGAAGCGCTGGGCGCCGACGGTGGTGGGCAGGGGGTCGAGGACGGTCATGAGGAGCCGGTTGGCCTCCTCGTCCCAGTCGAAGCGGTACTCGCGCCCGCGGCCCGACTTCGCGTGCAGCACCTCCTCGATCCGGGCGCGGCAGGCGGGTTCGCCGTCGGTGAAGCAGGCGGGGTACGACACCCGCAGCCGCGTCGGACGCCCGTCGCCGTCGAACGCCGCGTCGCCGAAGGCCCGTTGCCAGTCGCCGCCGTGCGCGTACAGCGGATCGGGGTCGTCGGCCACGGAGAAGTACGGCACCAGCGCCTCGTACAGGGACCGCAGCCGCCCCGTCTCCGTCTCGTCGGGCCCGGTGCTCACGGGCGTCCGGTCCCGCCCCATCCAGGCGGCGGCCGCCATCACCGACAGCAGGGCGATGATCGACCCGTACGGGACGAGCGCGAGCACGAACACGCAGGCCGCGACGGAGAACAGCGCCGTGCCGCGCCTGTCCTTGGGCGTCGCGGCCCACTTCCGCCGTCCGGCCCCCGCCAGCCGCCGCAGCCCGCGCGCGATCGTGATCAGCGGCTGGAGGACGTCGGCGGCGCCGTCGGCGGCCGTGCGCGCGAACTCGCGACCGCGAGTGATCGAGACGCCGCCGCTGCTGAGGATGCGGGGGAGTGGTCGCCGGGCCACGTCGGTCTCCTGAACCTGAAGGGGGCGGAAGCGGTCGCACGGAGGGTCAGAACTTGATCCCGCCCAGCAGGCTGGCGAGGCTCGCGCCTCCCGCGGTGATGCTCGGTGCGATGGCGGTGCCCGCCAGATAGAAGCCGAACAGGGCGGTGACGAGGGCGTGCGACGCCTTGAGGCCGTCCTTCCTGAAGAACAGGAAGACGATGATGCCGAGGATGACGACGCCTGACATGGACAGGATCATGAGAGCTTCTCCTGGTTGGTGGGACGGTCACCATGAGTCCTTCCAGATTCACCGGAAGTATCTATGTGACGAAAGTCGCATTCGGGTGAAAAGTCGGTATTTTCACCCGAATGGACGGGATGCCCGATGGGGAGGGGCGAGGCGGTCCGTCCTCGCTCCGGGCCGGGCCGCCGACGCGTCCGGGCAGTACTCTGTCGGTTCACTCGTGCGCCTCCCGGCGTACGCCTCAGCAGGTCAACAGCGGTGCTACCGGTTCACGAAAGGCGGTCCGACGATGAGCGAAACCCCCGATCCCGAGGTGATCGCGCTGGCGACGAAGGTCTTCGACCTGGCCCGCCGGGGCGAGACCGACGCCCTCGCCGCGTACGTCGACGCGGGGGTGCCCGCCAACCTCACCAACGACCGGGGCGATTCGCTGCTGATGCTCGCCGCCTACCACGGACACGCCGCCGCGGTCGCCGCCCTCGTCGAGCGCGGCGCCGACCCGGACCGGGCCAACGACCGGGGCCAGACGCCGCTCGCCGGAGCCGTCTTCAAGGACGAGCGGGCGGTGATCGACGCGCTGCTCGCGGCGGGCGCCGACCCGGCGGCCGGGACGCCCTCCGCGCGGGAGACCGCGCGCATGTTCGGCAGGGCCGACCTGCTGGAACTCTTCGGCGACCGCTGACGGGGTACGCCGTAAATGTGGTCGCGGTGGCGAAATGGCTGGGTCATCATGACGTCACGGGCCCGCTCCGGGCCGACGACGAGAGGCAGAGGAAGATGCTCTACACCAAGCGGAAGACGGCGGTCGGACGATCATGTCGCTGCGCGGCGTAGTGCCCGCCAGGCACGTGGAACTGCACAGTCCCGGTTGCGTCGACAGCTTGATGTGAGGGCTTCCCATGTTTGATCCGTTCATAGCGCCGAGCGGCACCCTGCTCGGCCTGTTGCAGCGGGGCCGCGGCGACGGCACGCTCCACGCGCTCGCCGCACCCCGCCCCGAGGCCCTGGCGGCGCTCAACCACTGCGTCCTGAGCGACCCGCGCCACGACTGGCAGGTGGAGAACCGCTCCCTGTACTACGCCCGCCTCTACCTCGACCTCGACGGCGGCGTCGAGGAGATCGAGCGGCACCTGTGCGCCCCCGAGGACCACCTCGACACCGACGACTCGCGCACCGGCCTGGCGCTCTCCGTGCTCGGCCACCTCGCCTCGTACGGGCGCGACGACGCCCTGGCCCTGCTGCGGCGCTACGCCGCGACCGGGTCCAACTGGGCCTGGGCGCTCGACGAGCTCGCGCTGCGCGACGACGACGCGGGGCTCCGCGTCCTCGCCGAGCCCGTGCTCGGCCGCTTCCCGGCCACCGAGGAGGGCGACGCCGAGCTGGCCGCCGCCGTACGGGACGCCTTCGAACCCCGCCCCTGGCGGCTCTGGGCCGACGACCCGCGCGAAGCGGTCGGCGCCCGGGTCAGGGCCGCCTCGGAACGCGGTTCCTTCGACCGCTGGCAGCGGCAGATGCGCCCCGGCGGGCCGCGCCCCGGCTGGAGCGTGCGCGCCGTCCTCGACTGGGCCCAGCAGGGACTGGAACGCGGCAGCGCGCTGCACGTGCCGGCCGCCCGCTGCCTCACCGCCGTCGCCGGCCCAGAGGACCGCCCCCTGATCGTCGAGGCGGCCCGCGGCGGCCCGGAGGCCGCCCGCTGCGCCGCCCTGCACTACCTGGCCGAGGCCGCCGACCCGGCCGCCCTCGACCTGATCGAGCTCGCCGCGGCCGACGCCTCGCGCACCGTCGCCGACGCGGCGGTCGCCGCCTTCGAGCGCATGTGCGGCGACCCGGCCGTGGAGCGCGCCCGGCGCTGGGCCCGCCGCCCCGACGCGCTCGGCGCTTCGGCGGCCGGCGTGCTGGCCTGCCGGGGCGGCGCCCAGGACGCCCCCCTGGTCCTCGGCGCCCTGCGCGAGGCGGTGCGCGGCGAGGGACCGGACGCGCCACGCCTGTGGACCCTCGTCGACGGCGCCGGCCGGCTGGGCATCGCCTGCGCGGCCCCCGTGCTGCGCCACGTCTACCGCGAGACGTCCTCCTCGCACCTGCGCGGCCGGGCGGCCCGCGCCCTGGCCGCCACCGACCCCTCCTTCGCCACCGGATTCGCCGTCGAATGCCTGTGGGACTGCGAGGAGACCACGCGCGAGGTCGCCGCACTGCACGCGGAGACCGGCGACATCAGGGTCGCCGAACGGCTCCGCAGACTCGCCGCGGACCCCGCCGAGGAGGCCGAGGTCCAGACGGCGGTCCGCAGCAGGATCGGCCCGGACGCCCCCATGGCCTGAGCGGCCGCCGCCGTCCGCGTACGGGGAGGGCGGCGCGTACGGGGGGAGACCCCTCCGCGCCGCAGCCGCCGCCCGTCGAAGGAATCCGTGCCGGGGCCGCTTCGGGAGCAGCCTCGGGAGCCGCCCGCCACGACCGGCGCGGGCGGCGGCCGGGCACGGGCCCGCCCCGGCGGCGCGCCGCCCGGCCCCGCCGCTCTGTCCACCGGACGCGCCGCCCGTCAGTATGGGGGGATGACCGGACGCTGGGAGTTCTGGATCGACCGTGGCGGCACCTTCACCGACGTCGTGGCCCGGGCCCCCGAAGGCCGCCTGGTCACCCGCAAACTGCTCTCCCACGACCCCGGCCGCTACCGCGACGCCGCCGTCGCCGGAATCCGCGAGATCCTGGGCCTGGGCCCCGACGAGCCGGTGCCCGCCGACCGGGTCGGCATCGTGAAGATGGGCACCACGGTCGCCACCAACGCCCTGCTGGAACGGCGCGGCGAGCCGACCGTCCTCGTCATCACGGAGGGCTTCCGGGACGCCCTGCGCATCGCGTACCAGAACCGGCCCCGGCTCTTCGACCGCCGCATCCTGCTGCCCGAGGCCGTGTACGACCGGGTCGTCGAGGTGCCCGAGCGGGTCGACGCCCGCGGCCGGATCCTGACCCCGCTGGACCGGGACGCGGTCGCCGAGCGGCTGCGCGCCGCCCGGGCCGAAGGACCGCGCGCCGCCGCCGTCGTCCTGATGCACGGCTACCGCCACCCCGCGCACGAGAAGGCCGTGGCCGCCGAGGCCCGTGCCGCCGGCTTCACCCAGGTCAGCTGCTCGCACGAGGTGAGCCCGCTGATCAAGCTCGTACCGCGCGGCGACACCACCGTCGTCGACGCCTACCTCTCGCCCGTGCTGCGCCGCTACGTCGACGGCATCGCCGCCGAACTCCCCGGCATCCGGCTGATGTTCATGCAGTCCAACGGCGGACTGCGGGAGGCGTCCCACTTCCGGGGCAAGGACGCGGTGCTCTCCGGACCCGCCGGCGGCGTCGTCGGCATGGCCCGCACCTCCGAACAGGCCGGGTTCGACCGGGTCATCGGCTTCGACATGGGCGGCACCTCCACCGACGTCTCGCACTACGCGGGCGAGTTCGAGCGCGAACTCGGCACCCGGGTCGCCGGGGTGCGGATGCGCGCCCCCATGATGAACATCCACACCGTCGCGGCCGGCGGCGGCTCGATCCTGCACTTCGACGGCCGCCGCCACCGCGTCGGCCCCGACTCCGCGGGCGCACACCCCGGCCCGGCCTGCTACCGCAAGGGCGGACCGCTGACGGTCACGGACGCCAACGTGATGCTCGGACGCGTCCAGCCCGCGTACTTCCCGGCCGTCTTCGGACCCGACGGCGACCTGCCGCTCGACGCGGACCTCGTCCGCCGGCGGTTCGAAGAGCTCGCCGAGGAGGTGACACGCGCCACCGGGACGCGCCGCACGGCCGCCGAGGTCGCCGCCGGATACCTGGAGATCGCCGTGCTCAGCATGGCGAACGCGGTCAAGAAGATCTCCGTGGAACGCGGACACGACATCACGCGCTACGCCCTGACCGGCTTCGGCGGGGCCGGCGGCCAGCACGTCTGCGCCGTCGCCGACGCCCTGGGCGTCGACACCGTCCTCGTGCCGCCGCTGGCCGGCGTGCTGTCCGCGTACGGCATCGGCCTCGCCGACGCCACCGCGATGCGCGAACGCTCCGTCGAGGCGGAACTCGACGAGGCGGCCCGGGCCCGGGTCGGCGAAGTCTGCGCCGACCTCGCCGCACGCACCCGCGCCGACCTGCGCGCCGACGGCATCCCCGACGACGCGATCACCACCCGCGCCCGGGTGCTCCTGCGCTACGCGGGCACCGACACCGCCCTCCCCGTCGAACTCGCCGACGCGCCCGCCATGGCCGGGGCGTTCACCGACCGGCACCGCGCCCGCTACGGCTTCACCATGGACAAACCCCTGGTCGTGGAGGCGGTGTCGGTCGAGGCGACCGGGACGGCCGGCCGGCGCCGGCCGCGCCCGGCCGGGACCGCGCCCCGCGCGGAGACGGCGCCGCCGCCGCACGACACCGTGCGGATGTTCAGCGAGGGACGGTGGCGGGACACCCCGCTGCACCGGCGCGCCGACCTGCGCACCGGCGACGCCGTGACCGGCCCCGCCGTCGTCGCGGAGGCCGACGCCACCACCGTCGTCGACCCCGGCTGGCGGGCCGCCCTCACCGACACCGGACACCTCGTGCTCACCCGGGCCCGCCCGCGCCCGGACCGCACGGCCGTCGGGACCCGCGTCGACCCCGTCAGACTGGAGATCTTCAACAACCTCTTCATGTCCATCGCCGAACAGATGGGCGTGCGCCTGGAGAACACGGCCCACTCCGTCAACATCAAGGAACGGCTCGACTTCTCCTGCGCGCTCTTCGACGCCGGCGGCGACCTGATCGCCAACGCCCCGCACATCCCCGTCCACCTCGGCTCCATGGGGGAGTCCATCAAGGAGGTGCTGCGCCGCAACGCCGGCGCCCTGCGGCCCGGCGACGTGTACGCCATCAACGACCCGTACCACGGCGGCACCCATCTGCCCGACGTGACCGTGGTGACCCCCGTGTTCGACGAGACCGGGGACGACGGCCCCGAGCTGCGCTTCCTGGTGGCCTCGCGCGGGCACCACGCCGAGATCGGCGGCATCACCCCCGGCTCCATGCCCGCCTTCAGCCGCACCGTGGACGAGGAGGGCGTCCTGTTCGACAACTGGCTGCTGGTACGCGACGGCCGGTTCCGCGAGGACGAGACGCGCGCGCTGCTCACCACCGCCGCCCACCCCTCCCGCGACCCGGACGCCAACCTCGCCGACCTCCGCGCCCAGATCGCCGCCAACGAGAAGGGCATCGCCGAACTCCGGCGCATGGTCGCCCAGTTCGGCCCCGAGGTGGTCGCCGCGTACATGGGACACGTCAAGGACAACGCCGAGGAGTCCGTCCGCCGGATCATCGCCGGACTCCACGACGGCTCCTGCCGCTACGAGACCGACGACGGCGCGGTCATCGAGGTCGCCCTCACCGTGGACCGGGCCGCCCGCAGCGCCGTCGTCGACTTCGCCGGCACCTCCCCGCAGCAGCCGGGGAACTTCAACGCCCCCCGGTCCGTGGTCATGGCGGCGGTGCTGTACGTCTTCCGGACCCTGGTCGCCGAGGACATCCCGCTCAACGCCGGTTGCCTGGAACCCCTGGAGGTGAGGATCCCGGAGGGCTGCATGCTGGCCCCCGTCCACCCCGCGGCCACCGTCGCCGGGAACGTGGAGACCTCCCAGGCCGTCACCGGCGCGCTCTACGCGGCCCTCGGCGTCCAGGCCGAGGGCTCCGGCACCATGAACAACCTCACCTTCGGTAACGAACGCGTCCAGTACTACGAGACCGTGGCCAGCGGCTCCGGCGCGGGCGACGGCTTCGACGGCGCCGACGCCGTGCAGACCCACATGACCAACTCCCGCCTCACCGACCCCGAGATCCTCGAATGGCGCCTGCCCGTGCTGCTGGAGAGCTTCCGGGTACGGGAGGGCAGCGGCGGCCGCGGCCGCTGGCACGGCGGCGACGGCGTGGAACGGCGCCTCCGCTTCCTCGAACCCGTCACCGTGGCGCTGCTGTCCGGCCATCGCCGGGTCCCGCCCTACGGCATGGCCGGAGGCGAGCCCGGCGCCCTGGGCGAACAACACGTCGAACGCGCCGACGGCCGGACCGTCACCCCGCTGCGCGGCTGCGACACCGCCGAACTGGAACGCGGGGACGTCCTGGTGCTCCGGACCCCGGGCGGCGGCGGGTACGGACCCCCGGAACCGGGCCCCGACGACCGCGCCGGCCACGGGAACGAACCCGGGTGAGCCCGCAGGCGCCCGCCCCGGAGAGGGCGGGTCGCTTCTGCGTCGTTTCGACCGTTGTCAGTGTGAGGACCTACGCTGTGCACCGTGACTTCGCCTGCCAACACGGACAACGGCGCGCCCCGGTCCGGCGCCGGGCAGCGGCCCGCGCCGGGCCCGGCCGCCGACGAGGGGCTCGCGCGGCGGCTGCGCGCCCTCGCCTGCACGGCGCCGCTGCACGACCTCGACACGCGCAAGGCGAACCTGGCCGGCGAGTACACGGTCTACGCGATGGCCGAGGTCGCACTCGCCGCGATCGACCTCGTCACCCTCAACATGGACTTCGACACGGGCGCCGACCACGACCAGATAGTGGCCAGGCTCCTCGCCCGCGTCGCCGCCCAGGCCCCCGACCGCCCCGCCGCCGAGCACGAGCGGGTCGCCCGCTGGGTCCTGGAGAACCTGATCAACGTCGGCAGCGTCGACCGCGGATTCCGCGCCGTGTACGGCACGTTCGGCGCCGACGGCCTGTACGTCCGCCGCGACTACGACTTCAAACTCATCGAGGAGGTCCCGGGCCCCGGCGGCACCGTCTACCTCCGGACCACCGACGAAGCGGTCAACGTCCTGGTCGGGGCCCTCGACACGGACGTCACCAGCGCCCAGATCGCCGCCGAGGTGAAGCTGGAGGTCCTCATCAGCCGGGGCCGTCTCGCCGACGCCCAGCTCGCCGCCGAACAGGCCCGCTACCGCACCGTGCAGTACGCGGAGACCCTCCGCAAGACCCTGGAGGCCACCCGGCGCAACGTCCGGGCGGTCGACTGGCTCAACGCCGTCCCCGACATGATCGCCGAGGCGCTCGACCACGTCGCAGACCGCTACCGCCACGAGAACGCGATCCTCACCAACATCCGCCGGGCGCGCGACGAGGCCGAGGACCCCGAGCACAAGCGCCGCGCCGCCGAACTCGTCGACATAGTCAAGGACTGCATCCGCCGTCACACCCAGCTCCAGTCCCGGCTGCTGGAGGCCGGCCCGCTCTTCCGCGCAGAGCAGGACCGGCAGGCGTTCGCCGCGCCCGCCGCCCGCGCCGGCCTCGATCTGTACGGCCAGCTGGTCGCCCCGCTGCTGCCGCTCCCCGTCGAACAGGCCATCAGGGTCACCGACGCCTTCTTCGCCCGCGGCACCGGGCTGCGCACGCCCGTCTCCGTCCGGCTCGGCGACCTCGTCGACATGCTGCTGACCCCGCCCCAGGAGCGGGAGCACCTGGGCGCCGAGATGCCGGAACCCGACCTGATCGCCACCCCCGACGACAGCAGGTTCAGCGAGGAGCAGCTGGCGACCGCCACGGAACTCCTCGACCTGGAGCACGACGCCCCGCGCCGGCTGTCCGGACTCCTCGCGGAGGCCCGGCGCCGCGGCGGCACCGAACTCGCCTATCTGGTCGCCCTGCTCGCGGTGCACGCCGCGAGCCCGCCCGTCGGCACCGCCTACCGGCAGGGCGAGGAGCGGCTGCTGTTCTCCGTCGACGACGGAACACCGCTCGACGACCCCGACTTCGGCGGCGCGGACCTGATAGTGGGCACGGCCCTGCTCGACGCGGCCGGAATGGCCGCGGACCGTTCGGAGGCCTCATGACCGGCGCCCCGTGTGCCCCGGCGGTGCCCCGGACGGCCCCCGCCGCGCACCCGGGGCCCGGCGCCCCGCCCCGGCGCACCGACGACGTCCCGCCCCGCCGGACGGTCCGCCCCGGCGCCGCGCCGAAGCCGCGCCCGGACCGCCCCGCCCCGGTCGGCGCCGCGGGCCCCGACCCGTTCCACCCCGTACCACAGAGTTTCCGCACCGAGGAGCGACCGTCGTGACCGACCACCACGCACAGCACGCCGACGCGTGGACCGAGCCGACCGCCGCCCACGCCGGCGAGACCACCGGGCCCGCCGCCCCCGCGGGACCGGCGCCCGCGGCCCTCAGCCCGGCCGACGCCGCCGACGCCGCCCGGCTGGTCGCCTTCGGCCTGCAGCCCAAGCTGCCGCCCGCCCGCGACCTCGCCTACGGCGAACTCCTCCGCCGCTACCGGGAGGAGCCCGGCTTCGCCCGGCTCGCCGACGCCGTGGCCACCGGCCTGGGCCTGGTCGTCCTGGAGGTGTCCCCGCGCGCCGGAATGGTCGTCACCGCCGGCGAGGACTCCGTGTTCGCCGTCCGCATGGGCGACTACGCCCGCCGCGCCTCGGCGGACTCCGCCGACCGCTTCCTGCACGGGCTCGCCCATCTCGCCGTCGCCGCGATGGCCTTCCCCCGCCCCGAGGACCTCGCCGACGACGCCTACATCGGCCGGATCACCGTCAACGGCGTCGACGCCTTCGTGCGCCAGGCGTGCCGCCGCCTGGAGGAACACGCCGAGGAGCACGGCGACAACACCGACCCGGCGACCGACGCCCCCGGGCTGGAGGCGGCCTGGCGGATATACGCCCGGCGCAGTGCCACCGGCGCCACCAAGGACGCCCGGAGGCTGGCCGGCTCCACCACCGGCATCGTCGGAAAGGCCGTCGCCTTCCTCACCGACTCCGGATTCCTCCAGCGCACGGGGGACGACGCCGGGGGCGCCTACCGCACCACCGCCCGCTACCAGCTCCAGGTCCGCGACATGGCCGGCGGCGCCGCCCTGACCGAGCTCCTGGAGCTCGGCGTCGTACCGGTCACCGACGGAATGGCGACGCTGCTCCCGCCGCCCGACGGGGACGACCTCGAACTGGCCGCCGACGCCGGGCTGCCCTTCCACGCCTGACCGGCACGGCGCCCGCCCCCGGCACGCCCCGCGGCCGCCCGCGGGCGCCGCCGTCCCCGCACGGTTCCGGACGCCACCCGTCCCTTCCCGCTCCCTCCCGACATCCCTCCCCGCTTCCCGAACGACGAGAGTCCGCCGAAATGTACGAGCTGTCCCGGGTCCGCCTCTACTCCATCGGGCCGGCCGGCGCACGCTACGCCGACACCGTGCTCGACCTGCGCGGGGTGGGCGACCCCGTGCCCGACCCGGCCCCGGCCCAGGCGGAGTTCTTCGAGGAGGAGCCCGTCGGCCCGCCGCGCCGCCCCGCCCCCGCCGGGGTGCTCTTCCTGGAGAACGGCGGCGGCAAGTCGGTGCTGCTGAAACTCATCTTCTCGGTGATGCTGCCCGGCCACCGCAACACCCTCGGCGGCGCCAGCTCCGGCGTGCTGCGCAAGTTCCTGCTCGCCGACGACTGCGGCCACGTCGCCCTGGAATGGCAGCACACCCTCACCGGCGCATGCGTGGTCGTCGGCAAGGTCAGCGAGTGGCGCGGCCGCCAGGTCTCCAACGACCCGCGGAAGTTCGCCGAGGCCTGGTACTCCTTCCGCCCCGGCCCCGGCCTCAGCCTCGACTCCCTGCCGGTGGCCGAGGCCACCACCGTGCACCGCCCCGCCGAGGGCGCCTCCGGCGCGAAGGGCCGACGGCGCACGATGAAGGGCTTCCGCGACGCCCTGACGGAGGCCGGCAAGTTCTACCAGCACCTCGACGTGCACTGGGAGGAGATCCACGACCGCTGGAACGAACACCTCGGCGACCTCGGCCTCGACCCCGAACTCTTCCGCTACCAGCGCGAGATGAACGCCGACGAGGGCGAGGCGGCCGGGCTCTTCGCGGTCAAGAAGGACTCGGACTTCACCGACCTGCTGCTGCGCGCCGTCACCGACACCCGTGACACCGACGGCCTCGCCGACCTGGTGAGCGGCTTCGGCAACAAGCTGGGCCGCCGCGCCGAGCTGACCGCCGAACGCGACTTCACGGCGGGCTCGGTCGACCTGCTCGGCCGGATCGTGGAGGCCACGGAGACCCGGGCCCGCGCCCGCGACGTCCACGCGGGCGCCGAGCGCCGCACCCGCCTCCTCGCCCGCAGGCTCTCCGCCCGCGCCGGCGGGGAACGCGCCCGCGCCGCCGAACTCGCCCAGCAGGTCACCGCCGCCGCGCACACCGTCACCGAGGCCGAGGAGGCCCGCGGCCGCAGCTCCCTGATCGCCGCCGAACTCGCCTACCGGCACGCCTCCCTGGCCCTGGCCGCGGCGGAGAAGGGCGCCACCGCCCAGCGCCGGGAACTCGGCGACGCCCGCACCCTGCACTCCGCCTGGCAGGCCGCCGAGGCCGTGCTGCGCCACCGCGCCGCCGCCGACCGTGCGGCCAGGGTCGCCGCCGCGATCCGCGAGGCCGAACGGGACGCCGCCCCCGCCCTGGCCGCGCGCGCCCGGGCCGCCGCCGATCTCGTCCGCGCCCTGCACGGCGCGGCCGAGGCCGGCGAGACCCTGGCCAACGAGGAGGAGGCGCGCTCCGAGGCCCTCCAGGCGGCCGGCGAGACCGCCCACCGCGACGCCACCATCGCCGCCACCGAGGCCCAGCGGGCCCGCAGCGAGGCCGGCCACCTGCGCCAGCGCCTCGCCGAGGTCGAGCAGGAGACGGCGGAGGCGGTCCGGGCCGGCTGGCTCGACGACACCGCGCCCGACGCCGACCCGGCGCGCGCCGCCCTCGCCGCCAGCGACGCCGAACAGGCCGCCGTCGCCGCCTGGGAGACCTCGAAGGAGGCCGCCCGCTCCGCCGCCGAACGGGCCAGGGAGACCGCGGCCGCCGAGAGCCGCGCCGAACTCGCCGCCGCCCGCTCCGCCGACGCCGCCCTCGCCGCGGAGCGGTCCTACGACGCCGAGCGCAAGGCCGCCGAGTCGATCGCCGCCCACCCCCGCCTCGCCGATCTGCTGGGCCTGCCCGCCGCCCAGCACACCGGCGTGCCCCGGCCCCGGAGCGGCGCGGACGGACCCGGCCCGGACGCCACCGAGGCCGGCGGACCGCGCCCCGAGGACCGGTCCGCCGGCCGTGAAGGGCCCCTCGACGCCGAGGAGTTCGACCATTCCGCCGACCAGCTCAGGGAGTTGCTCGACCAGGCCGTCGCCTCCGCCGAACGCCGCCTCTTCGACCTGCGCACCGCAGCCGCCGACGACGCCCGGATCCTCGGCGCGCTGGGCGACGGCGGACTGCTGCCGCCCGGCCCCGACGTCCTGGCCACCGTCGAGTACCTCGGCGAGCACGGCATCCCGGCCCTGCCCGGCTGGCGCTACCTCGCCCAGGCCGTCGACCCCGCCGACCACGCCTCCGTGCTCGCCGCCCGGCCCGAACTCGTCGACGGCGTCGTCATCACCGACCCCGACTCGCACGCCCGCGCCCGCGAGGTGCTGAGCGGCGCGGCCCTGCTGCCGCGGTCCACCGTCGCCGTGGGCACCGCGGCGGCGCTGCTCGCGCCCGTGCCCGCCGCCGGACCCGACCCGGACACGGGGCAGGTGTTCCTCGTGCCGCCGAACCCGGCGATGCACGACGAACACGCGGCCGACGAGGAACGGCAGGCCCTCAGGAGCCGGGCCGCCGCCCGGGACGAGGACATCCGCGCCCTCGCCGCCCGGCTGGCCGCCGACCGCGCCCTCGCCGCCCGCATCGGCTCCTGGCGCGCCGACTGCCCGCCCGGCATGCTCGCCGAGCTGGCCGAGGCCGCCCGCGGGGCGCGCGAGGCCGCCGGGACGGCCGAGGCCGAGCTGGCCGAGGCCCGTACGGCCCGCGCCGAGGCCGACGAGGCCGCCGGGGACACCGCCCGGGTCCGCGACGAACGCCAGGAGACCGCCCAGCGCGCCCGCCGCGCCGCCGACGCCCTCGCGGGACTCGCGCACCGGCTCCGCGAGCGCGCCGGCTGGCAGGCGAAGCTCCGCGAGCTGACCGAGGACCTCGCCGAGGCGGAGGCGCGCGCCACGTACTGCCTGGAGCGGGCCAGGGCCGCCGACGAGGACCGCCGGGCCGCCCAGCGCGCCGCCGACGACGCCCGGCGCACGGCCCGCGCGCTGCGCGCCGAGCGCGCCGAGATCGCCGGCGCCCCCGAACCCCTCCCGGAGCCCGAGGACGACGGCCCGCGCCCCGCCCTGCCCGCGCTGCGGGAGGCGTACCGCGCCGCGTCCCAGCTGTACGAGAAGGTGGGCGTCGGCGCCGACCTGCGCGCCGAACAGGCCCGCGCGGAGAGCGACGAGAGCGCCGCCCTCGCCGAGCTCGACCGGCTCACCAACAAGGTCCGCACCCGGGCCGCCCAGCTCCTCGAGGGCCCGGACGGCGCCGACGGCCCCTCCCGGCAGGCCGCCGCCGCCCGGGCCGAGTCCCTGGTCCAGCTCCTGGAGACCAGGGCCTCCACGGCGAGCGAGCAGCTCGGCCGGCTGCGCGGCGAGGCCGAACGCCTGGCCCCGGCCGACGGCGAGACCCACCACACGGAGCTCTCCCCGGAGCTGGTCCCCGTCGACGCCGACCAGGCCCAGACGCTCCTGCGCATCGCCACGGCCGAACTGGCCGCCGCCACCGCCACCCTGGACACCGCCCGCGCCGCCCACACCGAACTGCTGCACGCCCACCGCACCGCCGAGGAGTCGGCGGGCGGCTTCGACGAGACCGCGGCACTCCTGCGCGACCTGCTCAGGGACCACGGCGCGGACGACGACGCCGAGACCCCCGAGCCCTACCCCGGCAGCCTCGACGAGGCGCGGCGGTCCGCCGCCGAGGCCCGCCGCTCGCTGCGGGGCTGCGCCGCCGACCTGTCCGCGGCGGAGAGCGCCGTGCGCGAGGCGAGCGACGTCCTCGTACGGCACGCCAACTCCACCCGCTACGAGCAGGTCCGCACCCCGGCCCGACAGCAGATCCGCGAACTGCCGGCCGCCGCGCTGCCCGAGCACGCGGAGAAGTGGGCTGCCGCCTTCGCCCCGCGCCTGCGCGTCCTCACCGACGAGCTGGCCCAGCTGGAGCGCAACCGGGACTCCATCGTGGACCGGCTGCGCGGCCTCGTGGAGTCCGCGCTCACCACCCTGCGCTCCGCCCAGCGGCTCTCCCGGCTCCCCGAGGGACTGGGGGAGTGGTCCGGCCAGGAGTTCCTCCGGATCCGCTTCGAGGAACCCGACCAGGCGACCCTCACCGAGCGGCTCGGCGAGGTCGTCGACGAGGCCACCCGCTCCGCGCTCAGGAAGAACTCCGACCTGCGCAGGGACGGGATGTCGCTGCTGCTGCGCGGTGTGCAGGCGGCGCTGGAGCCGAGGGGCGTCGCCGTGGAGATCCTCAAGCCGGACGCGGTGCTCCGCGCCGAGCGGGTCCCGGTCGGGCAGATGGGCGACGTGTTCTCCGGCGGGCAGCTGCTCACCGCCGCCATCGCCCTGTACTGCACGATGGCCGCGCTGCGCAGCAACGACCGGGGCCAGGACCGGGTCCGGCACCGCCACGCGGGCACGCTCTTCCTGGACAACCCCATCGGCCGCGCCAACGCCACCTATCTGCTGGAGCTCCAGCGGGCCGTCTCCGACGCCCTCGGGGTGCAGCTGCTCTACACCACCGGGCTGTTCGACACCACGGCACTCGCGGAGTTCCCGCTGGTCATCCGGTTGCGCAACGACGCGGACCTGAGGGCCGGGCTGAAGTACATCAGCGTGGAGGAGCACCTTCGCCCGGGGCTGCCGCAGCAGGACCCCGACGGCGAGACGGTGCACGGCGAGATCACCGCCACCCGCATGTTCAAGCGGAGCAGCACGGGGGCGGACGCCCCCCGGACCACCGCCGGGGCCCCGTCCGGCGCGCAAGGGGTGTCGCCGTAACCCCTGGCGGGCACGCGCCGACGGCCCCGGCCCATGGCGCCGGGGCCGTCCCGAGCCCGTTCACGCCTGCGAGAAGCCGCCCGTGCCCCCGCGGCGTATCCGCGCGTCCTCCCGCTCCGCGGACCGCTGGGCCCGCCGTGCCCTGCGCCGTTCCCGGCGCAGCTCCCGCGCCGAGCTGCTCGGTGTGGACACCACGCCGTGGCGCTGGTTCCAGACCTGCCGGGTGACCCAGACGTCCAGCACCGACCAGGTCGCGATCACCGTGCTGGCCACACCGCTCAGCACCATCGGGAAGGCCAGCCAGGACTCCGTCAGCGTGCAGAGGAAGGCGATCACGGCCTGGATGATCGTCAGCGACATGATGAGCACGGCGCGCACCGCGGCCGTGCGGACCGGGTCCGGCATCCGCCGGCGGGTGGCCGGCTCCTCCACCCAGAGCGGACGGCGCTGCCGGGGCGGGACGTGCGTACCGGGGGCGGCCGCCGGGACCGATCTCGCGACCGGTGCCGACGACACCGGTCCCCGGCGTTCTTCCGTATCCAAGGACTCTCAACTCCCCACCGATGTCCGACTTCTGGGTTGCTGCCCGGCATGCGCCGTCGCTACGCGGGCGGGTCGGACCGTCCTGCACCGTGTGTTCCCCGCGCTCCCCACGTCCCCCTGTCCCCGTACAGAGAGACGAGCAAAAGGCCGGGAAGATTCCCCCGAACCGTCATCGAGCGAAGAATTCCGGCCAACTGCCCTGTCTGACAGTGTGCGGCACCGGAGGGTCTCTTCTGCCGCTTTCGCGAAATTCACGGTCCGGAATACCGGGACAACTCATGATCGCCAAGGGGGAGGGCGGCTGAAAAACGTTCCGGACATCTCTTCGGGTTGTCTCTCCGTCAGTAGTAGGCTCTCGCCGTTTGCTGACGGAACACGACCCCTCGACCCGTGGGGTCGGGCTGGGGGAGGCCGTGCGCTTTCGCGGGAAGTCCATCCGCAGGAAGATCGTGGCGCTGCTGCTGGTGCCCCTCGTCTCCCTCACCGGACTCTGGGGTTTCGCCACCTTTCTGACCGGCCGCGAGGCCAGTCATCTGATTCACGCGAACGCGGTGGTGGAAAAGGTCGGCCACCCCCTGGAGGACACCGTCCGCGCCCTTCAGGACGAGCGCCGTCAGACCCTCGTCCTCCTCGCCGATCCCCGGACCTCCGACGCACTGCCGCTGCTGCGGCGCCAACGGGCCGTCACCGACCGCGTCCTGGCGGACGTCAGGGAGAGCGCACGGCGCAAGGACATGCGCGACGCGCTGCGGCCCGAGGACGGAAAACAGCTGAACTCCGTTCTCGACACCGCCGAGGGCCTCGGCGCGCTCCGGGAATCCGTCGACGGACGCACCATCGACCGCGCGAAGGCGATGGAGTTCTACAGCCGCCTGATAGACCCCTGCTACCGCTTTCTGACCGGCCTCCGCACGATGGAGAACGTGTCGGCGGAGAGGCAGGTCCGCGCCCTGGCCGGTATCTCCCGGGCCCGCGAAACGCTCTCCCGGGAAGACGCGCTGGTCGCCTCGTCGCTCATCGCCGGCCGGCTCACCGCCGCGGAACTGCGGCAGGTCTCCGACTTCGCCGCCAACCGCCGGCTCCTCTACGAGATCAACGGCGAGCTGCTCCCGGCCGCGGAACGCCGCAGCGTGGAGCGGTACTGGTCGAGTCCGGACACCGAGGCGCTGCGGGCCATGGAGAAGTCGCTCCTCGACGCCGGGCCCACCGACGACCCGCGCACGGCCGACGCCGAGCGCTGGCAGCAGGCGGCGACCCCGGTCCTGGACCGGCTGGCCGCCGACCTCACCGAGATGAACGACCGCTTCCAGGAACGCGGCCGGCCGGCCGGCTACGGCGTCCTGGTCAAGGCCGGAGTCGCGGGCGTCCTCGGCTTCCTGGCCCTGCTCGCCTCGGTGTTCGTCTCCGTGCGCATCGGCCGCGAGCTCATCCGCGACCTGTCCCGGCTCCGCAAGGACGCGCACGAGGTCTCCGGCGTCCGGCTGCCGAGTGTGATGCGCCGGCTCGCCGCCGGTGAGCAGGTCGACGTCGAGACCGAGGCCCCGCACCTCCAGTACGACCGGGACGAGATCGGCCAGGTCGGGCAGGCGCTCAACACCCTGCAGCGCGCCGCCGTCGAGGCCGCCGTCAAGCAGGCGGACATGCGGCGCGGGGTGTCCGAGGTCTTCGTGAACCTCGCCCGGCGCAACCAGGTGCTGCTGCACCGCCAGCTGACGCTCCTGGACGCCATGGAGCGCCGTACCGAGAACACCGACGAGCTCGCGGACCTGTTCCGCCTCGACCACCTGACCACCCGCATGCGGCGGCACGCGGAGGGCCTGGTGATCCTCTCCGGCGCCGCCCCGTCCCGCCAGTGGCGCAAGCCGGTCCAGCTGATGGACGTGGTACGGGCGGCGGTCGCCGAGGTCGAGGACTACGAACGGATCGAGGTCCGCAGGCTGCCCCGCATCGGCGTGAGCGGCCCCGCCGTGGCCGACCTCACCCACCTGATCGCGGAACTCCTGGAGAACGCCACCGTGTTCTCGCCCCCGCACACCGCCGTCCAGGTGCTGGGGGAGCGCGTCTCCAACGGCTTCACCCTCGAAATCCACGACCGCGGCCTGGGCATGGCCCCCGACGCCCTCCTCGACGCGAACCTGCGGCTGGCCGAGACACCCGAGTTCGAGCTCTCCGACACCGACCGGCTCGGCCTCTTCGTGGTCAGCCGCCTCGCCCAGCGGCAGAACGTCCGGGTGTCGCTGCAGCCCTCCCCGTACGGCGGCACGACCGCGGTCGTCCTCATCCCCGCGACGGTGCTCACCGACTCCGCCCCGGAGACGCACGGCACCGGCTTCCGCCTCGACCGGCGCTCCGAACGGGCGATCGGCGGCGCGCGGAGCTCCGGCCGCGGACCGGGCGGCAAGGGGCGGCCGGACGGCGCGCCGGACCGCCGGACCCCCGGCCGGGCCCCGGGGCTCGTCCCCGTTCCCGCCGGCGCCGTCGACCCGGCCCTCCTGGACGGTCCGGTCGAGCTCGAGGGCCCGGTCGAGACGATGGACCTCCCGGCCGACCCCCTCCTCGACCCGCTGCTGCGCGGCGCGGCCGACCTCGACGACGCCGAGAGCGAGCGCGGCGGCATCTTCCGCGCCCGCGACCCGCGGCGCGACGGCGACCCCGAGCCGCACCGGCAGGCGCCCGACCGGCCCGGGGACGCCCCGGGCGACGCCCGCCCGGGACGCCCCGCCGGCGGTCCGGCCCCGCTGCCCCGCCGCACCCCGCCGACCCTGGTCGCGGAGAACGGACGCCGGGTCGACGACCCGGGACGCGCCCGCCCCGCCGCCGGGCCCGGCTCCCCGTCCCGCCCCGAGGGCGACGCCGGCCCGCGCCCCGCCGAGCCCGCGCCGGGCCCGCGCCCGCCCCGCGAGACCGTGGGCGGCCTGCCCCGCCGCGTCCGGCAGGCGAGCCTGGCCCCGCAGCTGCGCGACGAACCCGGCGGCGCCGCCGAACCGGCCGGGACGGGCCCGGCCCATGACTTCGAACGCGACGCGGACGAGGTGCGCAGTCGCATGGCCTCGCTCCAACGCGGCTGGCAACGCGGACGTCGGCAGAACGCCGAGGACGCGCCCGGACGCGGTGACACAGCACAAGGAACCACTCCGGGAGGGGACGGTCGATGACCGCACCGAACGCCGTAGCAACCAACGCCGAACGCCGGGGGTCCGGTCAGCTCAACTGGCTCCTCGACGAACTCGTCGGCCGCGTGGCCAGCATCCGCAAGGCGCTGGTGCTCTCCAGCGACGGCCTCGCCACCGGCACGTCCGAGGAACTGACCCGGGAGGACAGCGAACACCTGGCGGCCGTGGCCTCCGGATTCCACAGCCTCGCCAAGGGCGTCGGACGCCACTTCGACGCGGGCCGGGTCCGCCAGACCGTCGTCGAGCTGGACGAGGCCTTCCTCTTCGTCACGGCGGCGGGCGACGGCAGCTGCCTCGCCGTGCTGGCCGACGCCGACTCCGACGTCGGCCTGGTGGCGTACGAGATGACGCTGATGGTCAAGCGCGTCGGCGCCCACCTGGCCAACGCGCCCCGGACGACCGGCCAGTCCGCCGGGGGGTGAGCCGACGGCATGAGCGCTGACTCCTCCGTACCGCCGACCCCGCGCACCGACCCGCAGGCGTCGCGGTGGTACGACGCCGAGGCGGGGCCCGTGGTCCGTCCGTACGCGATGACCCGCGGCCGTACCAGCAGCGCCACCCGCCATCGACTCGACCTGATCGCGGTCGTCGTGCCCGAACCCGCGGCCGACGACCCCGGCGGGGACCGGACGCTCTCACCGGAACACGTGGAGATCGTCGAACTGTGCAGCGCCATGCCCCAGTCGATCGCCGAGCTCGCGGCCGGCCTGGACCTCCCCGTGGGGGTGGTCCGGGTCCTGGTCGGCGACCTCGTCGAGAGCGAGCTGGTGCACGTGACCCGTCCCGTTCCGCCGGCCGAACTGCCGGACGTGAGCATTCTTCGCGAGGTGATCAATGGCCTTCGGGCGCTCTAGCCGCGGCAAGCGGCCCGTCGAGCCCGTCACCCTGAAAATCCTGGTGGCGGGCGGCTTCGGCGTGGGCAAGACGACGCTGGTCGGCGCGGTCAGCGAGATCCGCCCGCTGCGCACCGAGGAGGAGCTCAGCGAGGCGGGCCGCCCGGTGGACGACGTGGCGGGCGTGGAGGCGAAGACCACCACCACCGTGGCCATGGACTTCGGCCGGATCACCCTCCGCGAGAACCTGGTGCTCTACCTCTTCGGCACGCCGGGCCAGGACCGGTTCTGGTTCCTCTGGGACGAACTCGCCCAGGGGTCGCTGGGCGCGGTGGTGCTCGCCGACACCAGGCGGCTGGAGGACTGCTTCGCCGCGGTCGACTACTTCGAGCGCCGCGCGATCCCGTTCGTCGTCGCCGTCAACTGCTTCGAGGGTGCCGAGCGCTTTCCCGTGGGGACGGTCCAGGCGGCCCTGGACCTCGACCCCGAGGTGCCGGTGGTCCTGTGCGACGCGCGGGACCGCTCCTCGGCGCGGGACGTGCTGGTCACGGTCGTCGAGCACGCGGTGGAACGGGTGGAGCGCCCCCGCGACGCGGAGCCGGCCAGGACGTAGCGCGCCCGCCCGGCCGGCGGCCGGCATCCCGCGCCGGCCGCCGGCCGCGGGTCACGATCGTCGATCGCGGATCACGACCGGCGGTCCTCGGCGAGCCATTCGGCCGCCGTCTCCGCCAGCTCGTGGTCGCGGCCCGCCAGCATCGTCCGGATCATCCGTACGTCACCGCGCAGCGACCAGAGCGGATGCCCGAACGTGGCCGGGTTGTTCTTCTCGATCAGGAAATGGGCGGGCCAGGCGGTCCCGTAACCGATCAGCGGCAGCGCCGCCGCGTACCTCTTCCGGCCCCGCGACAGGCCGTAGGCGGCGACCGCGAGACCGGTGAGGGTGCCGGCCAGATGGACCCAGCGGGTCGCGGCCCTGGAGTGCATCGCGACGTAGTAGGGCCAGAATTCCTCGTACGAATCGAACGTCTGCTGTGGCATATGGGGCACCGTAGTGGCTCCGACGGCAACCGGAAACGGCCCGGACGCGTCGGAGGGGGAGGCGGGCCGGCCGGAGCTCGCGGGGGTGGTCCCGGCCGGCCCTTCCGTACGGTTCAGCGGCCCGTCAGGGACCCCCGGGCGACGGGGAAGTCGAAGTAGGCGTCCGGGAACGGCTCCGCGCGAAGGGTGTAGTGCCACCACTCCTCGGCCAGGTTCACGAAGCCCGCCTCGGTGAGGACCTTCTTGAGGAACTGCCGGTTGGCCCGCCGCACCCCCCGGATCCGCGGGTCGTCGGTGTGGGCGAGCGTGTCGAAGCAGTCGAAACCGGTGCCCATGTCCACGGAACTGTCCGGGAAGCGCTCGTCCCGCGGCGCGTAGCAGGGCGCCGAGGGACGGTCCGGGCCGGCCGGCGGAACGGGCAGCCGCACCAGCGTCAGGTCCACCGTGCTGCCGCGGCTGTGCCCGGACTTCTCCGCGATGTAGCCGTCCGCGAACAGCCGGGACTTGTCGACCCGCGGGTAGAACTCGCCCTTCATCGTCTGGTCGTCGAGGTCCTTCGCCCAGCGCACGAAGTGGTCGACCGCCCGCTGCGGCCGGTAGCAGTCGTACACCTTCAGCGAGTACCCCCGGCGCAGCAGCCGGGACTGCGCGCGGTGCAGGGCCAGGGCCGCGGGCCGGGTCAGGATGCACAGCGGCTCGCGGTAGCCGTCCACCGGCACGCCCATGAAGGTGTGCGCGGTCGGATAGCGCATCTCCTGGATGATCGTCGGGTCCACCGAGCGCAGCGCGACGAACTCTTCGGGGGCGCGCGGCTCGGGCAGGGCGCCGGCCGCGGGAGCGGTCGCGACGACGGCGAGGAGGGCGGCGGAGGCCGCCAGGACACGGAGAGCGGAAGCCATTCCTGTCATGGGCACATAATCCCGGAGTGGGGGAGGCTCCGGCGGCCGATCGGATACAGTCCGCGCGTGTCCGCGTTCACGAACCGCCCCGAGAAGCCGGTCAAGGGCTCCCACTGCGCCTCCTGCGGCACCCCCTACGCCGCCCCGCCCGACGCCCGGGCCGCCTGGCCCCGTACCTGTGCCGTCTGCGGCGACACCGCCTACCGCAACCCGCTGCCCGTCGCCGTGGCCCTGCTGCCCGTCACCGGCCGGGACGGCGCCGGTCTCGTCGTCATCACCCGGACCATCCCGCCCCGGCTCGGCGGGACCGCGCTCCCCGGCGGCTTCATCGACCACGCCGAGGACTGGCAGCACGCCGTCGTCCGCGAACTCCGCGAGGAGACCGGCATCGAGGCCGCCGAGGGCGACGTCCGGCTCGCCGACGCGCTCAGCGATCCGGAAGGGCATCTGCTCCTCTTCGGACTCCTTCCGGAACGTCCCGCCGACTCCCTCCCGCCCTCCGCGCCCACCGACGAGACCTCCGGCTTCCGGGTGCTGGGCGCGCCCACCGAGCTCGCGTTCCCGCTGCACACCCGCGCCGTCCGGCGGTGGTTCGAGGGCCGCTACCGCTGACCGGGCCGCCGCCCGCCCCGCGCGGCCCGGCCGCCCGACTCCCGCACCGGGCCTCGGCCCCGCCCGTTGCCCGCGCACTCGCACCGCACGGCCGGCCCCGGCGCCCTGCCGGCGCGGGACCGCGACCCGTGCCCCCGCCCCAGGGCGGCCGACGGCCCCGGCCCGCCGCCCGCAGGACTCACAGCCCGCGCACCCGCACCGGGCGGCCCACCGGCCCCGCCACCCCCTCGCGCTCCACCACGACCTTTCCGCCCTCCAGCCGCGTCGTATAGCGTTCGACCTCCGCCCGGTCCGGCCCGTCGCCCGGATCCGGCGCCGCCGAGCCGCCTCCCGGGCGCCCCGCGGCGGGAGCCCACACCTCCAGCTCCACGCCCCCGTCCGCCCCCCGCACCGGCAGCACCGAACCGGCACGCGCCAGCACCGGAATCCGCGACAACGGGGTGTCCAGCACCACCTGCCCGGGGCCCTCGTGGGCCTCGCCCGTCGCCGTGTCGTACCACCGGCCCCGCGGCAGCCGCACTGCCCGGCGGCCGGCGCCCTCCTCCAGCACCGGAGCCACCAGCAGCGCGTCGCCCAGCAGAAACGCGTCCTCGCAGTCCCGCAGCGCCCGTTCCCCCGGCGCCCGCCACCACAGCGGCCGCGCATACGGCGCCCCCGTCAGCTCGGCCAGCCGGGCCAGGGTCGCGAAGTACGGCCGCAGCCGCTCCCGCTCCGCCAGCGCGGCCCGCGCGTACTCCAGCACCCGCGGCCCGAACTCCCAGGGCTCGCGCCGGCCCGCGTCGATCGCCGAGTGCGTCCGGAACAACGGCAGATACGCGCCCAGCTGGAACCACCGCAGAAACAGTTCGGGCGACGGCGACCCGTCGAACCCGCCCACGTCAGGACCCGAGTACGGCACCCCGCACAGCCCGAGCCCCAGCACCAGCGCCAGCGACGCCCGCAACCCGGGCCAGCCGGTGGCCACGTCCCCGGACCAGGTGCCCCCGTACCGCTGCATCCCCGCCCAGCCGGAACGCGAGAACAGGAAGGGGCGCTCCCGCGGCCGCAGCCGGCGAAGCCCCTCGTGCCCGGCGCGCGCCATGGCGAGCCCGTACACGTTGTGCGCCTCGCGGTGATCGCCGCCCCGGCCCTCCAGACAGTGCCGCGCCGACCGCGGCAGCGTCGGATCGCCGAACGCGGCGAAGGACACCGGCTCGTTCATGTCGTGCCACACCCCGGAGAAGCCCTGCGCGAGCCGTTCCCCGTACAGCCCGCCCCACCACTCCCGCACCTCCGGATCGGTGAAGTCCGGATACACGCACTCGCCCGGCCACACCTCCCCGCGCACCACCCGCCCCCGCGCGTCCCGCACGAACGCCCCCCGGTCCCCGACCGCCGCGCCCGCGTCGAACACCGGGTACCCGGGCTCCGCCTTCACCGCGGGATCGACGATGGACACCAGCCGCACGCCCTCCTCCCGCAGCTCCTTCGCCAGCCCGGGCAGATCCGGGAAGCGCTCGCGGTCCACGGTGAACACCCGGTTCCCGTCGAAGTGGTCGATGTCCAGATGCAGCGCCGACAACGGCAGCCCCCGCTCCCGGTACCCGGCGACCACCCGCCGCACCTCGCGCTCGTCCCCGAACCCCCAGCGGGCGTGCTGCGGCCCCAGCGCCCAGGACGGGGGCAGCGCCGGGGCGCCGGTCAGCGCCGTCCAGGTCCGCAGCACCCGGGCCGGGGTCCCCGCCATCGCCCAGCACCGCAGCGGCCCGCCGTCCATCCGCACCTCGCACGTGCCCGGCCGGTCGTGGCCGGATCCCGCGCCCTCCTCGCCCTCGTGCAGCGTCACCCGACCCGACCAGGTGTTGTCGTGGAACACCAGGTGCGTCCCCGCGTCGGACACCACCAGCTGGACCGGCATCGTCAGGGACAGCGGATCGTCGCCCGGCCCGAAACGCCCGCCGGGATCGGTGTTCCACAGCCGGTACACACCGTCCCGCAGCCGGGGCCCCGACGCCCGCCCGCCGAGCCCGAAGAACCGGGCGTCCGCAGGCACCTCGGACCGCTGCACCCACCGGCGGTCGCCCCCCGACACCGGCTCCCACCAGCGCGGCGGCAGCTCCCGCCGGAGCAGCACCCCGCCCGGCGTCCGCAGCTCCACGGCCCCGTGCCGCGACACCGCGAGGGTCAGCCGCTCCGACACCACCTGCCAGCCGTCCTCCTTGTCCGGCTCCAGCCGGGCCCGCGGATCCGCCTCCGGCGGCGCCCCGGACAACGCGTACGACGGCAGCGGATCCGCCCCGTCCCAGCTCCAGAACACCGCACCCCCCACCGCGACCCGGACCCGCAGCTCCGACCGCGCGAACCGCACCACACCGCCGCCCGGCCCCGGCTCCGCCCCCGTCACCGGCCCCGGCACCCTCGCCCGCTCCGCCCCGCGCCGCGGCAGCGCCCGCGCGTCCGCGTTCCGCCTGCGCACGGCGGAGCGCACCATGCGCAGCCCCCGCGCCGAACCGATCAATTTCACCGAGCGCACCAGGTCACGACCATCCATGCAGCTCACCCTGCCACCCGGCGTACCGTGTGCGGGCCCCGTTCAACTTCCGTTCACCCGTGGTCGGACCACATGTCCCCACGCGCGGGCATGGGCGGCGAACCCTGGTGCGAACGACGATCACATGGCATCGTCCGTAACGACCGCCTCACGCGCACACCCCGGCACGTGCGCGCGCCCACGCCCACCCGCGTATTTCCGGACAGTCCAGGGAGTCGCCCCATGACCGCAGCAACCGACGAGACCCCGCTCTGGCAGCCGGGCCCCGACCGCATCGCCGCCGCGGCCGTCACCCGCTTCCAGGACTGGGCGGCCGGGCGGCACGGAGCACCGGCCGAGGGCGGCTACCCGGCGCTGCACCGCTGGTCCGTCCAGGAGCTCGACACGTTCTGGAAGGCCGTCGCGGAGTGGTTCGACGTGCGGTTCTCCACCCCCTACGAGTCCGTCGTCGGCGACCGCGCCATGCCCGGCGCCCAGTGGTTCCCCGGCGCCACCCTCAACTACGCCGAACACGCCCTGCGCACCGCCGAGGACCCGCTGCGCGCCGACGCCCCGGCACTGCTCCACGTCGACGAGACCCACGCCCAGTCGGCCATCTCCTGGTCCGAACTCCGCCGCCGCGTCGGGTCGCTGGCGGCCGCGCTGCGCGAACTCGGTGTCCGGCCCGGCGACCGCGTCAGCGCCTACCTCCCCAACATCCCCCAGGCCGTCATCGCCTTCCTCGCCACCGCGGCCGTCGGCGGCGTCTGGACCTCCTGCGCCCCCGACTTCGGCGCCCGCAGCGTCCTCGACCGCTTCCAGCAGGTCGAACCCGTCGTGCTGTTCACCGTCGACGGCTACCGCTACGGCGGCAAGGAGCACCACCGCGCCGACACGGTCGCGGAGCTGCGCCGGGAACTCCCCACCCTGCGCGCCGTGGTCCACATCCCGCTGCTGGGCACCGACGCCCCGGAGGGGGCACTCGCCTGGTCGGAGCTCACCGCGGGCGACACGGAGCCGGTCTTCGAACCCGTTCCCTTCGGCCATCCGCTGTGGGTGCTGTACTCCTCCGGGACCACCGGGCTCCCCAAGGCGATCGTCCAGTCCCAGGGCGGCATCCTGCTGGAGCACTTCAAGCAGATCGGCCTGCACTGCGACCTCGGCCCCGACGACCGGTTCTTCTGGTACACCTCCACCGGCTGGATGATGTGGAACTTCCTCGTCTCCGGCCTGCTCACCGGCACCACGCTCGTCCTGTACGACGGAAGCCCCGGCTTCCCGGACATCAGCGCCCAGTGGCGGGTGGCTGAACAGACCGGCGCCACCCTCTTCGGCACCTCCGCCGCCTACGTCATGGCCTGCCGCAAGGCCGGCCTCCACCCGGGCCGCGACCTCGACCTCTCCCGCGTCCAGTGCGTCGCCACCACCGGCTCCCCGCTGCCGCCCGACGGATTCCGGTGGCTGCGCGACGAGGTCGACGGCGACCTGTGGATCGCCTCCGTCAGCGGCGGCACCGACGTGTGCAGCTGCTTCGCCGGAGCGGTGCCCACCCTCCCCGTGCACATCGGCGAGCTCCAGGCCCCGTGCCTGGGCACCGACCTCCAGTCCTGGGATCCCGAGGGCAGACCGCTCATCGGCGAGGTCGGCGAACTGGTCGTCACCGCCCCCATGCCGTCCATGCCGATCCGCTTCTGGAACGACCCCGACGGCAGCCGCTACCACGACAGCTACTTCGACATGTACCCCGGCGTCTGGCGGCACGGCGACTGGATCACCATCACCGAACGGGGCTCGGTCGTCATCCACGGCCGCTCCGACTCCACCCTCAACCGCCAGGGCGTCCGCATGGGCTCCGCGGACATCTACGAGGCCGTCGAGCGGCTCCCCGAGATCCGCGAGTCCCTCGTCGTCGGCATCGAGGAACCCGACGGCGGCTACTGGATGCCGCTGTTCGTCCATCTCGCCCCCGGCGCCGTGCTCGACGACGCGCTGCGCGACCGCGTCAAGCACACCATCCGCGAGAACCTCTCGCCGCGCCATGTCCCGGACGAGATCATTGAGGTACCCGGCATCCCGCACACCCTCACGGGCAAGCGCATCGAGGTTCCGGTCAAGCGCCTCCTGCAGGGCACGGCCCTGACCAAGGCGGTCAACCCCGGCTCGATCGACAACCTCGAACTCCTCCGCTTCTACGAGGACCTGGCCCGCCGCCGTCGCTGAGCGTCCCCTTGTCAGTGCCCGCGATTACTCTGAGTGAGCAACGATCGTCAGCGCACTGGGGGAGTCACATGGCGCACAGCAGGAACGTCCGGCGGACCGGGCGCGAGAAGACCGCACACCTCCCGGACGGCCAGGACCCGGCCGTCCGGGACGCCGCAGGACCCGGCGGACCCCGGAGCGAGGGAGCCGGCCGGGACCGGCCCCGGCCCGGCGGGACCGCGCGGCCCCGCGGCCGCACCGGGTCCTCCCCGCGGCGCACGCTGCGCCGCGAAGCCCCCAGCACCGTCGGCCTGCTCGCCGACGAACGGGACTTCGCGGCGATGCGCCGCTACCGCACCTTCGCCTTCGACGACCACACCGCCTACCTCCGGCAGGTCGAGCGCCTGCTCAAGTCCCTTGCCGCACAGGGCATCCACACCACGGTCGCGCTCTTCGACCCCGAGGAGTACGAGGAGTTCTGCGGCGAGACCGGGATCGCCGCCGACGCCCCCGCCAGCCGCAGCCGCTTCACCGCCGAGATCGCCTCGGCCGGCGCCACCGTCGCGTACACCGGACAGCCCATCGACGACCTGGTCCCGCTGCTGATCGACCGGGCCGTCCGCCAGGCCACCCGGACGTACGCCACGATGATCCTGGCCGGCCTCGGGGACTGCGCGGACTGCGGCCAGGACATCGGCCGCGGCGCCTTCGACCGCGCGTCCCACCTCCTGCTGCGCATGCTGGAGACGGCCGGGCCCGGCACCCACCACCTGGTCTGCTCCACGCCCCTGGAGGACGAACGGCTGCTCGCCGTCCTGCACATCGAACGCGACGCGGCGGGCCCGGCCCGTCTCGCGTCGGCGGAGGGCGCCGAGTTCGTCATGGTGCTCGCCGTGGGGATCGCCCTGGAGAAGCCCGGAGGAGTGGTGCTGCGCACGAGCGGCCCCGGCGCCCGGGACCGGGTGCACGGCTGGCTGCTGGACCGCGGCGGTCTGGTCCCGCTCACCGCCGGCGAGGTCTTCAACGCCTACTGCACCGACGCCGACACCGGCGAACCCATCGCCCCGGAGCCGCACGTGGAGTACTGCGCGGGCTTCGACATCGGCGCGGACGAGCCGGGGGAACACCACTGAGAGCCCCGGACCCGCGACCGCCGGACACGACTGCCGGGCCGGCGCCACCGGGACCCCGAAAAGGGGCTCCCCGCCGTCAGCGGCGGGGAGCCCCTCTCCTCCCGGTCCTCGGCACCGCGCCGCCCGGCTACTCGCCCGACAGCACGGCCTGCGCGGCCGTCCGCGCCTCCTCCGCGGTGTCCGCCGCACGCGCGGCGGAGGCGGCGCGCTCGCACTGCGCCAGCGTGTGCTTGGCCAGGGTGGCGCGGACATACGGAATGGACGCGGCGCCCATCGACAACGACGTCACGCCCAGCCCGGTCAGGACACAGGCCAGCAGCGGATCGGAGGCGGCCTCACCGCAGACGCCGCAGCTCTTCCCCTCGGCCCGGGCCGACTCCGCCGACAGCGCGACCAGATCGAGCAGCGCCGGCTGCCACGGGTCCTGGAGCCGGGACACCGCGCCGACCTGACGGTCGGCCGCGAAGGTGTACTGCGCCAGGTCGTTGGTGCCCAGCGAGAGGAACTCGACCTCCTGCAGGATCGAGCGCGCCCGCAGCGCGGCGGACGGGATCTCCACCATCGCGCCGAACTTCGCGCCCAGCCCCGCCTCCCGGCAGGCGTCGGCGAAGGCCCGCGCGTCGGTGCGGTCCGCGACCATCGGGGCCATGACCTCCAGATGCACCGGCAGCCCCTCGGCCGCCTTGGCCAGCGCGGTCAGCTGCGTCCGGAGCACCTCCGGGTGGTCCAGCAGGGTCCGCAGCCCGCGCACGCCGAGCGCCGGGTTCGGCTCGTCCCCGGGCGTCAGGAAGGCGAGCGGCTTGTCGGCGCCCGCGTCCAGCACCCGCACCACGACCCGTCCCTCGGGGAACGCCTCCAGCACGGCCCGGTACGCCGCGATCTGCTTCTCCTCGGACGGCGCCCGCTCGCTGTCGTCCAGGAACAGGAACTCGGTACGGAAGAGCCCCACGCCCTCCGCGCCGGCCTCGACCGCCGCGGGCACGTCCGCCGGCCCGCCCACGTTGGCGAGCAGCGGGACCTTGTGGCCGTCGGAGGTCGCCCCCGGACCGGTCGAGGCGGCCAGCGCGGCCCTGCGCGCGGCGGCGGCCTCGCGCAGCTCGGCACGCTTCTCCGCGCCGGGGTCGACGAAGACCTCACCGGAACTGCCGTCCACCGCTACGACCGTGCCCTCGGCCAGCTCGGTGGCGCCGGGGAGGGCCACCACGGCGGGCACGCCGAGCGCCCGGGCCAGGATCGCGCTGTGGCTGGTCGGCCCGCCCTCCTCGGTCACGAAGCCGAGCACCAGCGCGGGGTCGAGCAGGGCCGTGTCGGCGGGCGCCAGGTCCCGGGCGAACAGCACATAGGGCTCGTCGCTGTCCGGCACACCGGGCATCGGCACGCCGAGCAGCCGGGCCACGATCCGGTTGCGCACGTCGTCGAGGTCGGCGACCCGGCCCGCGAGGTACTCCCCGGCGTTGGCGAGCAGCGCCCGGTAGGAGGCGAACGCGTCGTAGACCGCCCGCTCGGCGGTGCTGCCGACGGCGATGCGCCGCTCCACGTCGGCCATCAGCTCCGGGTCCTGCGCCATCATGGCCTGGGCCTCCAGCACGTGCTGGGCCTCGCCGCCGGCCAGATTGCCGCGCGCGACCAGGTCCGCCGCCACGGCCTCGACCGCCTGGCGGGCGCGCCCCTGTTCGCGCTCCGCCTCCTCGGCCGGGATCTGCTTGGCCGGCGGTTCGAGCACCGCCGTCCCCATATGGCGCACCTCGCCGATCGCCACCCCGTGGCTCACACCGACGCCTCGCAGCGTTGTCTCCATCTCACCCGTCCCCGGTCGGGCGGCGGCCCGTGCCGCCGCGGTGGATATCCGGTCCGTCGTCATGCGACAGAGTCCCTCACTGCCAGCCGAAGAGTGTGTCGCCCGCCTTCACGTCCCCGCTCTCGCGGACGTCGGAGAGGGAGTCGGCGGTGGCCTCCAGCGCCACGACCGGGCACACCGGGGACTTGCCGAGGGCCTCCACGCCCGCGGGGTCCCAGCGGACGACGCCCTGGCCGCGCGCGACCGTGTCCCCCTTCTTCACGAGCAGTTCGAAGCCCTCGCCGTTGAGCTGAACGGTGTCGATGCCGAGGTGGACGAGGACGCCGTGCCCCTGCTCGTCCACGACGACGAACGCGTGCGGATGGAGGGAGACGACGATGCCGTCGACCGGCGACACCGCGACGGAACGCTCGCGCGCGGGGTCGATGGCGGTCCCGGGCCCCACCATCGCGCCGGAGAACACCGGATCCGGGACGGCGGAGAGCCCGATGGCGCGTCCGGCAAGAGGCGACGTCACAGTGGTCATGGGGAAACCTCCCAGGGGTGGAGCCTGTTGTGGTGCCGTCACGGCTGGTGGACGACGGCGTGCTGTCCAGCAGCGTAAGTCATAAGAAGATCCGATTCCGCCCGACTGCTGAGGATTCGCGCCCCTGCCGGGATGCCGGAGGCGATTTGCCTCGGCCATCGGCCGCCTGTATGGTCGTACCTCCGTCTGGCCCCGCCGCGATCCGCAATCGGAGCCGACGACGACTCTTGAAGCACACGATCCTTTTCCGTGATCGGCATCCGTATGTCTGCGGGGAGCCTGGTCGGAGAAAAGGAAAAGGCCTGATAGAGTCGGCCCCGCCGGAAAGGGAAAACGCGAAAGCGTGGAACCGGAACGGCGAACCCGCTTCGACCGGGAATCGGACGCGAAAGAGTCTGATAGAGTCGGAAACGCAG
>NZ_JBAGJZ010000029.1:0-108742 GCF_037034285.1 Streptomyces tyrfis
GGCCGGGGCCCCCCCCCCGCCCCGGTCTTCCTGCCCCGTTTCAGTGAGAGGTGGGCGGTCCCGGGGATCTCCGCGCAAGTGAACTCGCGTCGTCCGGGCGGGACGACGAGCAGCGCTCCGACGCCCCACAGGCGGGGGGAAGCGTAGGGCTGCCCGCAGTCGGCGGCCGGGCATCCGTCCATGCCAGGCCGCCGAGAGAGCGCCGCGGACCGGCCTGCGTTGTCAGTGGCCCTCGCTAGCCTCTCCTCTCATACCGCAGTTCAGGGGCTTCGTGGCCCTTGGTTCGGGCTGCGCTGACATCTGATGGACAGGCGGAGGGGCACGGCTGATGGCGTGGCTGGCAGCGGGTGAGGGGTACGAGATCACCCTTGAGGACAGGCGTGTGGTCGCCCGGCGGGTCGGGGGGCGGCAGCTGAAGGCGCTGCCGAAGGCGTTGCGCGACAGTCCCGAGGTCGACCGGCTGAGGCAGCTGGCCGAGTGGCTGGACCGGCATGCGGCCTCGTGCGTGGCTCAGGTGGATGCCTGGATGGTGTCGTCGCTTCCGGTTCCGACCGAGCTGATCGCGCGGGTGTGGCCGGACGAGGCGTGGCAGGCGGCGCTGCGCGACATGGCCGTCGTGGGCGACGATCCGGACGAGGTCGGCTTCCTGCGGGACGTCACCGGCGACGGAGGGCTCAAGGTGGTCGACCTCGACGGTGAGACCGTGCGGCTGTCGCCGCGCACGGTGACGCTTCCCCACCCCGTCCTCCTGCCGGACCTGGACGACGTACGGGACTTCGCGGCCGATCTCGGCATCACCCAGGAAGTGGAGCAGATCCACCGGGCGACCTGGACCAGGCCGGACGGGCCGGATGACGGGCGCCCGGAGACGGCGACGGAGATACGGGACTACGCGGGCGGGAAGTTCGCCTCGCGGTTCGGTCTCGCGGCGCGCGCCACAGGCCTCGGCTACCGGGTGTCCGGTGGCTACGCCACGTGCAAGGTACGTGATGGGGGCCGCAGCACGGAGGCGTCGGTGTGGATCGGCGAGCCGTACTGGGACGGGGAGTCGGAGACCGGCGGGCTGAGCTGGCACGACGAGGACGGCCGCGCGGTGCGGCTGACCGAGGTCGGGCCGGTGGCCTGGTCCGAGGGGATGCGCATGGCCGCCGCGCTGTACGCCGGCCGCACGATCGAAGAGGGTGGGGAAGCGTGACCAGGACGGTTGGGAACGACAACGAGGAGCTGCTCGCGGCGGGCGCGGTCCTTCCGGCCGACGCGCGGGATGCGGGCCCCTCAGCCGTCGAGCTGACCGCGCGGGCCTATCGCCACGCGGTCCTCGGCGAGGACCGGGTCGTCGTGCGGCTGGCCGCGGCCGAACTGGGGCCCGCCGAGGACCGCGCCGCCGGCTTCCTCGGACTCGAGCCGCAGGGCGAGCCGGCCGTGGTCGGTCTCGGTCGGCGCCGGGAACTCGGCTTTCCCGAGTGGGTGCTGGTGCACCACCCCGAGGACGGGCACCACGCCCTGGCGGTCGTGCCGGAGCTGGACCGGCTGGCCCGGCAGGTCAAGACCAAGCCCAAGGCCGCCCTGGACGCCTGCCACGAGCTGGCCGGGCGGCTCGCCTCGGCCGTCCCGCACTTCCTGCCCGTCTTCTACGAGCAGGCCGCGCGGGTCTTCCTCGGCGTCGAGAACCGCACGTACGCCGGCCAGCTGTTCGCCCGTGCCCGCACGAGTGAGGCGCAGTACGGACTGACGGTCGACCAGGACCGGCTCGACGCCCTGTTCCTGGAGTTCGCCCTGGCCGGCGCGCTGCCGGTGAAGGTCCTGACCGGTTACGGCAAGGACCTGTCGGCCCGGCTCGCGCCCGTCGAGGCGTACGAGCGGTTCCGGCGGCTGTGCGTGCGCCGGACCGCCGGCGGTCTCGCGCCGTCCGCCCAGGCCGCGGTGGAGCTGAAGCGGCTCGCCCGCGCCGCGGCCCTGTCCGGCGACGAGGCGGAGCAGGACTACCTCGCCGAGCTCCTTCCGCTGCCGGCCAGCTTGCGGGCCGCCGCCGGCTGGTGGAAGTCGCACCGCGGCGCGCTGGTCGCGCTGGCCCGGCGCGTTCCGTCCGTGCGGGGCACGCTGCTGTCGATGACCCCGCCCGGGGACAACGGGGACATGACCGAGCTGTGGCTGGGCATCATGGCGGAGTCGGGGGCCGATGCCGGTCTCGTGGACGCCGGCCTGCCGCGGGAGGAGCAGTGCTCCGACGGCGCGGCGGGCTGGCTGGAGCGCTTTCACGGTGCCCGGCACCGCGGTTGGGGGCCGCGCCCGACGCCGCCCGCTCTGCTGGAGCTGGTCGAGCGGGCGGCCGGCCGGCTGCGTGCCGATCTGGCGGCACGGCCCGAGGGCGAACGGTTCCTGCGGATCGGCGTCGAGGACGTGAACCTGCTGGATCTCCTGCTCTCGCTGGAGATCGCGGTCGCCGACCCCGAGGAGAAGTCCGCCCACCACCAGCGCGGCGACGCCCTGAACCTGTCGGACTGGGCCCGCGGCGAAGAGCCGCGGGACCTGATCGCGCTGGCGGCCGACCCGCGCTTCCGGCCCGCCTTCGGGCGCGGGGCGAACAGCTACAACAGCGCGTCCTTTGGTGCGGACGTGATGCGGCGGCTGGCCGCCTCGCCGGGCGGCCGCCCGATGCTCGCCGAGTGGATGCGCGAGGTGGCCGCCTCGTCGGTGGCGTCCGGGCTGCCCGGTCTGCCGAAGTCGATCGAGCGGCTTTCGTGGCTGCCCTCCGAAGCGCTCGCGCTCGCGCCGCAGGAGGTCGCGGCCGCGGCCGGCGCCGATCTCGGCGAGGCCCTGGCGCGCACCCTTCGAGGCGGTCTGTGGGAGGAGCTGCGCTGGCCGGCGTGGGAGGAGGCGCTGACGGAGCTGGCACCGGAGCGCCACACCACCGAGGGTCTGACGGTCGTCGAGGCATGGCCGTACCTGATCGTCGCCAACGAGACGCAGGTGCGCGTCATCGACGCCGACTCCACCGTTCTCGTGCACGATCTGCGGGTGCCCACCACGTCCGTGTGGCGGACGGGCTTCCACTACGTGGACGGTGCGTTGCTGGTGTTCTGGAACACGTACGGTCGCGGCGAGCCGCAAGGCTACTGGCACACCGCGCCCGACACGGTGTTCGCTCTCGCCGGAATCGGCGCCGGCTCCTGGGCCATGCGTTCGGATCACCTCAGCCTGCAGCTGCCCGGCGGCGGCCGCACCACCGGCGGCGGGGTCCTCCACGGCGGCGACACGAAGCTGCCCGCGGAGCGCGCGCTGCTGTCCGACGGCACGTCGTACTGGGTGTGGCAGGACAGGGACGGGAAAGACAAGGGCGGCTGGCTCGAATACGACCCCGTGGGCGGCGCGTACGGCCGGCGCTCGCAGCCCGGATTCCTCGCCGACGCGCTGCTGCCGCACGCCCCCGGGGCCGAGTTGGCGGCCGGCTCCTGCTGGCTGCGGCCCGCCCCGGAGGTGGCGGGTTCGGCCCAGGGGACGTCCGCGGACGGGCTCCTCGGCTGGCGTGTCGTGCGGCTGTCCGACGGCGGCCACCACGGCGAGGACACCACCGGACGGGTCGTCACCCTTCCGAAGGGCGCCGACAGGCCGGTCGCCGCGCTGACGTTCCCCGGCGACGACCGGCCGCGGGCGCTGACCCAGCAGTGGCGCGAGCTGTCGCTGAGCGACCCGGAGGGCACAGTCACGACGTCGGCCCGGTGCGACCACCGCAACGAGCTGTACGCGACCGCGGCTCAGGCCCTGCCGCCGCTGCCGTACCTGCACATGCTGCGCGCGCGTGATCCGCAGGGGTCGGCGGCGCTGCGGCGCGCCGAAGCGGAGTCCGCCGGAGCCCTGCTGAAGGCGGCTCTGCTCGCGGAGCGGGCGGCGGACCTGCCCGAGCTGGTGAGCGCCGCGCTGCCGCAGATCTCGGCCCCCGAGCTGGTCGCCGGCGTGGTGAAGGAGCTGCGCTTCGCGGTGCGGCAGCAGAAGACGCTGGACGCCGTGGCCGCACGGCTCGACCCCGACGCCGAGCCCGCGGAGGTCCGGGTCCAGGGACCGAGCGACCACGCGCTCGCCAAGGCGCTGCACGGCATCGTCGACACCGGCTACCACCGCTACGGCGCGGACGCCGACGTGACCCACCGATACCTGGAGACCCTGGCGTCCGTGCGCGCGGACACCGCCGCCACGGCGCTGCCGGGCCGGCTGCACTTCGATCTGCCGTCGCTGCCCTACTCGGGACTGCCGTTCGCCTCGCTCCTGGACGAGCCGGCCGCGATCGCCTACCGGGCCGTCGCGCCCGGCAGCGACCCGGCACACCGGGCGGCCCTGCTCGAAGTCCTCGACCGGGTGGACGCGCTGGGACTGGCCTCGACGGCGGCCTCGGCCGGTCACTGGCGCCGGGTCCTGGTCCGCCTGGCGACGCCCCACCTGCACACGCCGGACGGCCAGCGGCGCAACGTCGCGCACCGCAGTGTGCTGCCCCTGGGCGGCGGCGCTGTGCTCGGCATCACCGAGCACAACTCCGGCGTCGACGACGGATGGGAGTTCGGCGCGCTGCTCCACGACCCGAGCGGCCGTTTCGAGGTGCCCGGCCCCTACACCGTGAGCGGCGACGCGCCGGTGGGCGACCGGGTGCGCGGCGCCGACTGGCTGACCGGCTTCCTCGGGGAGGCGCGGTCCCGTGAGGCGGTGCCCTTCCTGCCCGAGGCCGCCGACGAGTTCAGCCGCCTCACCGGTGTGTCCCGGGCGCTGGCCCGGATCGTTCTCGCGGGCATGCCCGATGTGGACAGCTGGGAGAACAACTTCCTGCCGACCGAGCTGCGCAAGGCGCTCGGGCTGAAGGTGGCCGAGGCGGGACACGCCCGCGACGAACTGCGCGCGCTCCCGGTCGAGGTACGCCGGGCGGTGCTCGCGGCGCTCCTGCCCGACGACCCGGCACGGCTGTGGAGCGAGGGCCCGGACGTGGCGTCGGCGGCCGCCGTGTGGAACGAGAAGGTCGGGCGGCGCCGGCAGGTGCCCGACTGGCTGGCGGCGGAGGCTGCGCGCGCCGCGCGCGGCAACTGGCCCGTGCACCGGGCGCTCCCGGCGCTGCTGGAACCGGCGTCGTCGCCGGAGCTCGGCGTCGACGTGCCGTGGCGCATCGAGGGCGATCATCCGGCGACGGCGTCCCCCGCCGATGCGCCGTTCACCTCGGCGGTGCTGGTCGGCTCGATGAGCCTGATGGCCTGGCTGGCCCACCGGCTGCCCGCCGGCGATCCGGTGCGGGCGGCGCTGCCGAGTGCGCTGACCGCCGTGCGGCAGCGTCTCGCGGCACCCGAACTGCTGCTCTCCGCGGGGCACTACACGAGCCTCGCGGACTTCCGGAAGGCGGCCGGCGCCCCGACGGAGACGGCACAGGACCACGAGCGGTACGGCGCGGTGCTCATGGCCACGCAGGACGGCCAGCCCCAGCCGGCCATACGGCCCGCCCTGCTGGACTCCACCGGCTCCGACCCGTACCTGGTGGCCCTGCGCGGCGCCGATCAGCAGCCGACCGAGGTCGAGACGGCCCTGCGGCGGGCGTACGACCCGGCGTTCGCACGGCTGCTGGCCGATCCGGGCGCGCCCGCGGCCGGAACGGCGGACGACGAGGGCCTGTGGTGGCCGCAGGATCCGTCTCGTTCGGCGCCCCAGCGGGTGGCCGAGGTCGCCGAGGCACGCGGTCTGACCCCCGACGCGGCGACGCTGTACCTGATGCTGCTGGCCATGCCCGACCCGACGGACCGCAACATCGCGCGATGGACGGGGTGGAAGCCGGCCCGTCTCAAGGCGGCGCGGGCCGAACTGGCCGAGACCGACTTGGTGGTGTCGGTCGTCCGGGCCCGGGCGGGACGCTCGCTGGTCCTGCCGGGCGCCTGGGCGGAGCAGTCGGCGCCCGTCCTGCCCGTCGAGCAGTGGAAGCTGCCGATGTACGGGGTGGTCGCGGGCGGCCGCCCGGTGCTGGGCGCCCTGGTGCCGACCGAACCGGCCGCGGAACTGTTCACCCGGGCCTGGCAGCGGATCCTCGACGGCGACCTCCCGCGCTTCGAGGAGCTGAAGGTGCGGCGTACGAGGCGCCGCCGCTGAGGCGCCGCCGAACGCTGCCCGAGCCGCCGCCGACCGGCCGCCCGTCGTCGGCACGGCGCGGCGCGCCCGCCCGGGTGCGCCGCGCCGGTCCCCGACCCGTACGCACACCTGTCGAACCATTCCGAAGGAATCCCGCATGACCGCCACCGAACAGACCGCACCCGTCCGGCAGGGCCAGCCGGCCGAGGAGCGCCACGCCGCCGAACTCGCCTTCCTCGCCGCCCAGGACCCCGGGCCGCGGCCGCCCGGCTGGGCGCTCACCCCTCGCGCGGTGGTCACGTTCGTCTGCGGCAGCGACGGCGTGGAACTGGCCCTGCCCCGGCGCCGCGCCGGTCTGCCGTCGAAGCTGCTGATCGCCCCGAAGTTCGTCGGCGAGCGCGCGCTGGTCGAACGCTGTGTGGTCACCCTCGCCGGAGAGCGCGGGCTGCTGCTCACCGGCGAGCCCGGTACGGCCAAGTCGATGCTGTCGGAGCTGCTCGCGGCCGCTGTCAGCGGGACCAGCGCCCTGACGGTGCAGGGCACGGCGGGCACCACCGAGGACGCGTTCCGCTACGGCTGGAACTACGCCCTGCTCCTCGCCCAGGGCCCCACCCCGCAGGCCCTGGTGGACTCCCCGGTCCTCGCCGCCATGCGGGCCGGACGGGTCGTGCGGGTCGAGGAGATCACCCGCTGTCTGCCCGAGGTCCAGGACGCCCTCGTCTCCATCCTGTCGGACCGCCGGATCAGCGTGCCCGAGCTGACCTCCACCGAGGACGCGGTCGTCCGCGCCGTCCCCGGCTTCACCGTCATCGCCACCGCCAACCTGCGCGACCGGGGCGTCTCCGAGATGTCGGCCGCGCTGAAGCGCCGTTTCAACTTCGAGACCGTCGACCCGATCGCCGACGCCGACGCCGAGGCGGTCCTGATACGCCGCCAGGCTGTCGCCGCCGTGCAGCGGGCGGGCGCGGCCTTCGCCGTCGACGACGCCGTCCTCGACGCCCTCGTCACCGTCTTCCGCGACCTGCGCTCCGGCCGCTCCGACGAGGGCTGGGACGTGGAGCGGCCGGGTACGGTCATGTCCACCGCCGAAGCCGTCCAGGTGGCGGCGTCGCTGGGGGTCGCGGCCGCCTACCTGCCCGGCGAGGACGTGCTCGACCTGCTGCCGGGACATCTGCTCGGCGTGGTCCGCAAGGACGACCCCGCCGACCACGCACGGCTGCTGGGCTACTGGGACGGCCCGGTGCGCCGCCGCGCCGAGAGCGGCTCGGCGATGTGGCGCCGGCTCTGGGACCTGCGCGGGAGCCTGCGTTGACGACCGTCGATCCACGGACGGCCGTGGACGCACTGGCCGCATCGCGTGCGCCGTACCTGCTGGGAGTGCGCCACCACAGCCCGGCGCTGGCCGCGGTGGTACCCGCCCTGCTGGAAGAGGCGCGGGCCGAGGTGGTCTGCGTCGAGCTGCCGACCGACTTCCAGCCCTGGGTGGAACACCTGGCGGCCCCCGAAACCGTCGCCCCGGTCGCCCTGGCCGGGGTGGGCGAGGGAGGACGGCTTTCGTTCTACCCGTTCGCGGACTTCTCACCGGAGCTCGCCGCGGTCCGCTGGGCCGGAAGCCGCGGGGTGGAGGTCGTGTGCTGCGACCTTCCCCTCGGCGACCCGCGCTGGTCGGCGGGGGCACTCGGGCCGGTGCGCGAGCGGGGCGGGAGCGAGGCCGTGCCTCCCGAGACAGATGCGCCCTCGGGGGGCACGGGTGGGGACGATGCCGGTTGGGACGCCGGTTCTGACCCCGCTCCCGGCGAGGGGACGACGCGGACGCGGCGCTCGTACGCCGAGGCGCTCGCCGCCGCCGGGACCGGCCGGGACGGTGACGATCTGTGGGACCGCGCGGTGGAGGTGCTGGCTCCGGGGTGCGCCCCGGACGCGGTGCGCCGAGCCGCGCTGGGCGTGGGCTGGGCCCTGCGCGCCGACGCCGCCGTACCCGCCGCCGACCTGGCGCGGGAGGAACGGATGCGGCAGGTGATCGCCTCTGTCTCGGGGGACGGGCGCCGGGTGGCAGCCGTGATCGGCGCCTTCCACGCACCCGCGCTCCTCACGTCCACGGAGGCGGAGGCCGGAGCGGAGGCCGGGGCCGGGACGGCGAGTGTCTCCGGCGCCACGGGGCGGGCGGCCGTCCCGTCCGAGGCCGCGCCGCGCGGCGCGGGGCCCCGCGCATGGGGGTCCGGTACGGACGCGTCAGGAGTCCGGGCGGCCGGCAGGGCCGGGGAAGACGGCGCCGCGGCGACCGAGGGTTCGGCGGTGACCTCCCTCGTGCCGTACTCCTTCGACCTGCTCGACTCCCGGTCCGGCTACCCGGCCGGAATCCGCGACCCGTTGTGGCAGCAGGCGGTGCTCACCGCCGCCGGCGATCCGGAACGGATCCGGGAGGCGGCTGCCGACGCGGTGACCGGACTGTGTCGCGAGATGCGCCGCAGAGGTCACGCCGCGGGGACCGGCGAGGCCGCCGAGACGCTGCGCCTGGCCTGCGACCTGGCCGCGCTGCGCGGACTGCCCGCGCCCGGACGCGGCGAACTCCTGGAGGCCGTCACAGCTGTCCTCGGCCAAGGCGAACCCCTCGGTCGGGGCCGGGCCCTGGCCCGCGCGCTGGAGGCCGTGCTCGTCGGCACCGCACGCGGCCGGATCAGCCCGCACGCGCCCCGGTCCGGTCTCGGCCCCTCGGTCGAGGCCGAACTCGCGGAACTGCGGCTGCCCCGGCCGGACGACCCGGACCGCCGCGACCTGCGCCTCGACCCTCTTCGTTCACGGCTCGACGGCCGCCGCGAAGTGCTGCTCCAGCGGCTGCTGGTGATCGGCGCCTCGTACGGCGAACCCCTGGACGTGGCGAGCACGGGCGACGGCACCGCGCTCGGCACCAGGTGGCGTCTGACGTGGACGCCGTCCGTGCCCGCACGCCTCGACCTCGCGGGCGTGCGCGGGGTGACCGCGGCCCAGGCCGCGGCCGGCGCGCTCGTCGCGACCGCGCGCCGCGAGGCCGCCGAGGGCGGCCCCACCCCGGCCCAGACCCTCACCGGGCTGACCGCCGCCGCGCGCTGCGGCCTGCCCGAACTGGTCGACGCGCGCCTGTGCGAGGCCTCCGTCGTGCTGCCCGACAGCGCCGACCTGCCCGAGCTTCTCCAGGCCCTGGACCTGTTGGAGGGACTGCGGCGCGGCCACTACCCCGACACGACGCGGGACGCCCGCACGACGGCCGGCGCGCTCACGGAGGAACTCCTCGAGGCCGCGGTCCGGTCCCTGCCCGGCCTCGCCGGGAGCGACAGCGGCGCGGACGCCGCGGCGCTGGTGGCGCTGGCGGACGGGACGGCCGCCCGTCATCTGGGTCTGCGACTGGACAGGGCGCTCGCCGAGCTGGCAGCCGAGGGATCCCCGCTCATCCAGGGCGCGGCCCTGGCCGTACGCGTGCTGCTCGACCTGGACGACGCGGCCGGGCTGGGCGAGCGTGCGGCCGGCTGGATCGACGGGGCCACGGCTCCGGACACGCGCCGGGCGCTGGCGAAGCGTCTTGCCGGGCTGCTCACGGCCGCCGGGCCCCTGCTCCAAGCGTCACCGGACGCGCTCGCCGCGCTCATGGACCGGGTCGACGCACTGACCGACCAGGACTTCCTCGACCGGCTCCCGGCCCTGCGCGGCGGCTTCGACGCACTGGACCCGGCCGCGCGCGACAGGCTGCTCACCACCGTGACGGAGCGGCTCGGCGACCGGCTCGACCTGTCACTCGACGCCCCGCCCGAGCTGCTCGGCCTGTGGGCGGCGGCCGACGCGGCCGGATCGGCGGCGCTGAAGGCCCTGGGCCTGCCGGGCGCGGACGCTGACGCCGACGCGGGAACGGACCCGGGCTCGGACCCGGCCGACAACCCTCGCCTCGTGCCCCCACCCGCAGCCGACCGCGCCGCCGCGGACGACGCGGACCGACAGCTCGGCCGTGCCGACCGCTGGCGGTTGCTGCTCGGCCGCCACAAGGAACGGCTCACCCGCGACGCGCGCCGCTACGCCCACGCCCTGGACGAGCTCTACGGCCGAGGGCGCGGCGAAGGCGCCCAGGACCTGGCCGACGGCGCACCGGGCCGAGGCGGCGGTCAGGACCCCTCCTTCCCCACCGCGAGGGAGTGGGCGCAGGAACTGGAGGCCCTCTTCGGCGCCGACGTACGCGAGGAGGTCCTCGCCGAGGCCGCCGGCGCGGGTCGCACCGACGTGCTCGCGCACCTCGATCCGGCGTCGGTACGCCCGTCCGTGGAGTTGCTCGGTTCGGTGCTGTCCCTGGCCGGAGGCATGCCCGAGGCCCGACTCGCCCGGCTGCGTCCGCTGGTGAAGCGGCTCGTCGACGAGCTGTCCCAGGAGCTGGCCACCCGCCTGCGCCCGGCGCTCACCGGTCTGGCCACCCCGCGCCCGACCCGACAGCCCGGCGGACGCCTCGACCTCGACCGTACCCTGCGGGCCAATCTCGCCCACACCCGACGGACGGAGGACGGCCGGCTCGTCGTCGTACCGGAGCGCCCGCTGTTCAGCACGCGGGCGAGCAAGGAGACGGACTGGCGCCTGGTCCTCGTGGTCGATGCCTCCGGCTCGATGGAGGCCTCGGTGATCTGGTCGGCGCTGACGGCCGCGGTCCTCGGCGGGGTTCCGACCCTGTCCACGCACTTCCTGGCCTTCTCCACGCAGGTGATCGACCTGACCGACCGGGTCGAGGATCCGCTGTCGCTGCTGCTGGAGGTCCGGGTCGGCGGCGGCACGCACATCGCGGCCGGTCTCGCGCACGCGCGTTCGCTGATCACCGTGCCGAGCCGCACGCTGGTCGTCGTGGTCAGCGACTTCGAGGAGGGCGCACCGCTCGGCGGGCTGCTGGGCGAGGTGCGTGCCCTGGCGTCCTCCGGCGCCCACCTGCTGGGCTGCGCCGCGCTCGACGACACCGGCACGCCGCGCTACTCGGTGTCCGTGGCGCGCCAACTCGTCGCGGCCGGTATGCCGGTGGCCGCCCTCAGCCCGCTCGAACTCGCCCGCTGGGTGGGCGACCGCCTCCGTGGAGAACCCCGTTGAGCGCCGAACTCCTGCCCCCCGTCGCCCCCGACGTCCTCGCCGACGCCGTGGAGCAGCTCAGCGCACGGCTGCGCAAGAAACTCGACGCGGCGATCTCGGGCTGCGCCGACCGGGCCTCCGCCACGGCCGGCGGGGCGGTCGAGGTCCACTTCGGCGAAGACGCCACGGTCACGCTGCGCCCGGGGCCGTCCGGCACGGTCACGCACGCGGAACAGGCGGTGTGCACCTGCCTGCTGGCCCCGCGCTGCCTGCACCGGGCCGCGGTCCTGGGCGCGGCGCCCATCGCCGATGGGGAGGGAGACGCGGGCGGGGGCGACGACTCGGGAACGGACAGGGCCGCAGTATCGGGCACAGCCTCCGGCACGGGCGCGGGCCCCGAGGAGGCCGCGCCCACAGCCCCCGCCGCCGCCGAAGTCGCGGCCGCGGTGGTCCCGTCGGCCGCCCTCACCGCGGCGCAGATCCTTGCCGCCACGGCGCTGTGGGACGCCGCCGCCGAGGCCCTGTCCGCCGGCATCACGTCGGGCGGCGCCGTCGTACAGGCCGAGCTGCTCCGTGCCGCCCACACCGCGCGGCTGGCCGGGCTGCCGCGGGCCGAAGCGGCCGCGCTGCGAGTCGTACGGGGCCTGAGGGCCGCGCGGGAGCGGAGCGGGGGACAGCGTCTCGCCGACCTCACGGGAGCCTTCCGCGAACTGCTGGCCGACACCGCCCTGCTCGCCTCCGGGGCGGCGGACACGGATGCGGCGGGCTCCGCGCGCCGGGCCTACGAACAGGGCGGCAGCCTGCGGGTGTACGGCCTGTGCCGGGAGCCGGTGCTGTCCGCGACGGGGTACGGCGGAGTGACCACGCACCTGGTCGGCTCGGACGGTGCCGGTTACTCGGTGTCCGACGTGCGCCCCGGCGGCCTCGCCCGCGCGAAGGGTGCGGGGGCCGCGTCCGTGGCGCTCGGCGGCGCCGTCCTCGACCACGCCGGGCTGGCGCGCGGGGGTCTGCGGATCGTCGGCGCGACCGTCTCCGCGGACGGGCGGCTCGGGGCAGGGCGGGGGGTCGGCGCGACGCCACTGCGCGGGGTGGACTGGTCGGAGGAACCCGCCGCCGCCCTCTTCACCCGACCGGTGCGGGAGGCGATGGCCGCTGTGCTCGCCGACGGCGCGCCCGGGGCGGGCGGACTCGGCACGACGGCGCCGAGTCTGCTGGGCTGCGACGTCGAGGTGATCGGCACGGCAGGCGACTCTGTCGTCGCCCGCGTCGCCGGTGAGGGACCGCTGCTGCGGCTCCGCCCCGCACACCCCCACCCGGATCTGCCGCACACCGCCAACCTGCGCCGGATCGCCGAACACCCGGGGCTCGTCCTGCGTGTGCTCGGCCACCCCGACCTGGACCGGGCGGCGACGCTCCGGCCGTTGGCGGTCGGGCCGGTGCCGGGGGAGTCCGCCACGCTGCGGCTGCCGGACGCGTGGAAGGGCCGTGCCGACCTGGGCTATGACCGGCTCCAGGGCGAGCACCTCCCCCGCGAGAAGGCGGGATCCGCGGGCCGCGAGCCCGTCACCGCGGGCCCCGACCCGCTGGCAGAGGCGCCGCTGTGGCGTGTCCGGCGCTTGTTGGAGACGGGCGTCGCGGGCGGTCGCCGTGCCGTGGCCGAGGCGGGCCGAGGGACGGACGCGGCCGCGCTCTCCGCCCGCCTGACCCGGGCGGAACTCGGCGTGGCGGCCCGTCTCGCACAGGCCCTGACCACGGAGGCGGGCCGCCGGCCCCGCGATGCCTTCGGCCGCCTGACCGACCCCTCGGCCGACGCCTACGCGAGAGCCTGGCTCGCCTCGGCCGTGCACCTGGCGGCTGCGGAACGCTCGCTGGTGGCCGCGTCCTGGTCGTGACCCATGTGCCGCTGAGCCTGCCGGGCCGCCTGCGCCGCCCGGTGGGCTCAGGCGGTCCCGGGCCCGAGTGCTTCCGGCGTTCCGCACCACCGGGTGCGGCAGCCCGTCTGCGAACTCCTCCACCGAGCCGCTCCCGGACCATCGGTCAATTCGGCGGGAAGCCGGTGCGTCATGATCGGATCGCCAATCGGTGAAACCTCTTGGAGTCTCCGTGACATTACGGATAGCAATCACTGCCGAGCCGATACCTTCGCACGTGTCCGCGCTCGATTACGTCACCGGCCCGGCCCTTGAGCAGGGCCACGACGTCGCGCTCTACGCCCCCTCCATGTTCCGCCTCGAAGCCCGGCGGCGAGGAGTGGAGTTCCGCAGGGCAGGAACAGACTGGACCTGCCATCCCGCCGTTCAGCGGGCGGCGAGTGGGATCTGGAGGGGGTCCGGAAACGCACCCTTCAACCGCTACGTCTTCGGTCGGCTCTGGCCGGATCAGGCCGAACCGAAGGCCCGTGATCTGATCACCGCGTGGACACGGGCGCGGCCTGACCTGGTGATCGCCGAGTGCAGCGATCTCGGCGCGCACCTCGCGGCGAAGGTCCTGCGCCTGCCCGTGTTCGCAGCGGACAACGGACTCGGCCCGGTGCTCCTGGACCTCTGGGACACCGACATCGCGCCCGCGTTGGCTCCCCTCTACGAGCAACACGGGCAGGACACACCCGTACTGCCTCCGATGCTCACCCCCGCGCCGGTCCGGTGGTTCTACGAGACGCCCCCTCCCTCGGCACGCGCCGTCCGACGTACCGTCGCGGAATTCCGCACCGCCCTCCCCGAATGGCTGGACCGCTCTCGCTCCTCCCGCCCGCTCGTCTACGTGAGCCTCGGCACGCTGACCACCACGATGTCGGGTCTCCGTGGCGTCGTCGGGAGTGCGTACCGGGAGATCATGGCCGCACTTTCCGCAATCGGCTGCGATGCGGTCGTGTCCGCGGGTGACCTCACCGAGGACCTGCGCAGCGCGGACCCTCGCATCGCAGTCGTCGAGCACGTCCCGCAGCCCGCGCTCCTGCACCGTGCCGACCTGTTCGTGACGCATGGTGGCCGGGCATCCCTGCTCGACGCGGTGCAGGGCGCAACGCCCGTCCTGGGCATGGGTGTTCTCGCCGACCAGCCCTGCAATACCGCCGCTTTCGCCCGGCGCGGCCTCGGCCGCGCGCTGGAACTCACGGCGACGCGCGGCGAGATCGCCGACGCCATGACGGCCGTCCTCGGCAACTCCCGCTACCCCGCCGCCATGAACGCCGCCGGCGCCGAGCTGTCACAGCTGCCACCGCTCGACATCACGGAACTGCGGGACAGTGTGTGATTCACGAGGCGCTCGGCCTCGGGGCGAGCGCCTTCCTGTTCATCGTGCCACGGCCGACCTCGACGGACGCCGTGGCACGGCGTCCGGTGGCCCCGGCCGGCGTGGGTGGCCACGCTCATCAAGGATCCCCGGGATGGCAGCGCCGTCCGGGCCTTCGGCGGGGCAGTGGTGACCTTCGGCAACGCAGCGGTGTCGGCGCGGCTGCGGGCGGGGCGCCTCGCCTGCCCGGCGGGGCCTGGGTCTGGCCGGTGGGGTTCGGGGGCGGGTGCGGGTCAGGTGCCGGACGGGGTTTCGGGTCCGGTGCCGGTCAGCGCGTCGGTGTAGATGCCCGTCATCGCGGTCACGGCTCGTCGGCGGTCCAGGGCGGGGTCCAGGCGGTGCTGGATGTTGATGCCCAGAGTGCTGCCGAGCAGTGCCGTCGCGACGGCGTCCGGGTCGGTGACATGTGCCCCGGTCGCGCGCAGGTGGTCGGCGTACAGGCTGCGGATCCTGGCGTACTCCTCGGCGTACGTCGTGCGCAGGGCCGACTCGCGGCTCACCGCCTCGATCAGGAGCGTCGAGAAGATGTGCGCCTCGGGCCGTGACATCAGGGCGAAGTTCGCCTCGATCAGCGCCTCGATTCCCGCGTCCGGCCCGGCGGCGGCCAGGCGTTCGCGCATGAAGTCCGTGCCCCACCGGAACGCTTCCTCGATGACCGCCTTCAGCAGCCCGTCCTTCGAGCCGAAGTGCCAGGCCACGGAGCCCCGGCTGATGCCGGAGCGCTCCGCCACGGCCTGGACGGACGCCGCTGCGGCCCCGCCCTCGGCGGCGAGTTCCCACGCGGCTGCCACCAGCCGGCGCCGGGTCTCTGCGGAGATCTCCTGTTTGCGGGTCGCACCCACGCGGTGTCCTTCCCAACGTCGCGGTGGCCTGACACGGCCGATTCTGTCACGTCGGCCGGGCGACGCCGGGGCCGGCGAACTCTTGCCTATGTCGCCCGTCCAGTTCTATGCTGAGCGTCCAATAACTAGAGAGGGCTCGTCATGGAACTGATCGACCTCACCAGGACGCTGGACCCCGCCGACCGCGAGCGGCTCCCCGAGCAGCTGCGCGCCCTCGCCCCGGTGGTCGCGCCCGCCGTGGCCTACGCGCACCCGACGGGCGAGGGCCGAGAGCAGTTCGCCGCCGCCATGCACTGCGGCGTCGAGGACCTGCCCGACGGCGAGGGCTGGGGCGCGGAACTGCTCACCGACTTCAACTCCCACCTCGGCACCCACGTCGACGCCCCGCTGCACTACGGCTCGACCTGCGAGGGCGGGCCCGCCCGCACCATCACCGACATAGCCCTGGACGAGCTGTGGTGCGAGGCACTCGTGCTGGACCTGCGCGACCGATGCGAACCGGACGCCCCGATCACCGTCGAGGCGCTGAAGTCCGCCCTCGCCGACAACGGCGCCCCGGTCCCCGCCGGCGGAGCGGTCCTCCTGCGCACCGGCCAGGAGCGGTACGGGTTGTCCGACCCCGAGTTCTTCCGCTACCCGGGCATGAGCCGCGAGTCGACGTTGTTCCTGGCAGGCCTCGGGGCCAAGGTCCTGGGCACCGACGCCGCGGGCTGGGACCTGAGCTTCTCCGTGATGGCGCGCAAGTTCCGCGACAGCGGCGACAACTCCGTGCTGTGGGACGGCCACCGGGCCGGCCGCGAGCGGGAGGTCTTCATCGTCCAGCAGCTGACGAACCTCGCCGCGCTGCCCCCGTCGGGGTTCCGGGTGGCGTTCTTCCCGATCAAGATCGCCCGCGCGAGCGCCGCCCCGGCCCGCGTCGTGGCCTTCGTCTGACCCCCCGATCCCCGCAGACCGACCCCGGCACCCTGCTGAGGAGAGGAACCGATCGTGAAACTCGCAACCGTGGAGTACGACCGCGTCGAGCGGACCGCGCTCGTACTCGACCAGGGCGAGCGCCTGCTGCTGCTCGACCGCGCCCACCGCCTGGTGACCGGCGAGCACGCCCCCGCGCTGACCACCATGCAGACGATCACCGACGGCGGCGAACCCGTACGGCAGACCCTGGAACGGCTCGCCGCACAGGCCCCGCCCGAAGCGGCCGTCGCCGCGTCCGAGGTGCGCTGGCTGTCCCCGCTGCCCAGGCCCGTGCAGATCCGGGACTTCGGCAGTTTCATGGATCACTTCCGCAACGCCCGCTCCCGGATCCAGGGCATCCCGGCCGACCAGGTCGAACTGCCCGCCATCATGCTCGAACGCCCGCTGTACTACGTGACCAACCGGCTCTCCGTCACCGGCCACGACAGCGACATCCACTGGCCCGCGTACTCCTCGGTGCGGGACTACGAGCTGGAGTTCGCCTGCGTGCTGGGCCGCGGCGGCACGGACATCCCCGCGGCGGACGCTCCCTCCCACATCTTCGGCTACACGATCTTCAACGACTTCAGCGCCCGCGACACCCAACTGGAGGAGATCGCCACGGGGCTGGGCCTGAGCAAGAGCAAGGACTTCAGCGACTCGAACGTCCTGGGCCCGTCGATCGTCACCGCCGACGAGCTCGGCGACCCGTATCGGCTCACGATGACCGCCCGCATCAACGGCGAGGAGACCAGCCGGGGCACATCCGCCGACATGCACCACACTTTCGCCGACATGATCGCCTTCGCCTCCCGGTCGACCCGGCTGCACGCCGGAGAGGTCCTGTGCTCGGGCACCGTGCCCACCGGCTGCGGACTAGAGCACGGCCGCTACCTGAAACCCGGCGACACCGTGGAACTCGAAGTCTCCGGCCTGGGCGTGCTGCGCAACCGGGTCGTGTCATGAACCGCGAAGCACTCGTCCTCGGCGTCGGGGAGGGGGCGGTTCCGCCGGCCGAACCGGGCGACGGCCAACCTCAGTAGCGGAGTGCCCGGTCGCGCTCGTCGATGACGGCGGCCCGCACCTCCAGGGTGTTCGCGGCGATCACCTCGCCCGGGGCGACGCTGAGGTCACGGGCGAGCCGCCCGGGCCGCGCGCACACGGGGCCCGTCGGGCAGCGCGACCGATGCCCCCCACGAGCAGGAGGTGCAGCCGAGGCACAGGCGTGCCGTCCAGACCCTCGGCCTCGTCAAGGTCCCAGCCCCACGGGTAGAACTCTCGGTCAGACGACGATGCTGCCGAGCGCGGTCAGCCGGTTACGCTCGCATGCCCCGGGCCGTCGACCCGGTCGACGAAGTCCGCGATCAGCGCGAGCGCGCACGCCATCGCACGCGGCTCGCTGCCCAGGACCGGCCCGGCCTGATCCCGCCATGCAACCGGATCGCCTCCCTCGAACACGACACCCACGACCTGGCGCACCATCGGCAGGTCGGACGGCTCCACCGACCCGGACCACTGGCCCACCTTGTCCACCAGCGTGTCGGTGACCGCTCGGCGAACCGCTCGCCGCCGAGCCGGCCGCCGCCGATCAGCTCCGGAGCGCCGCCGATCAGGAACACGGTTCCCCGCGACAGCTCGTGGACACAGTGGAGGGCCGTTGCCGCCGCGGCGCTCGGACAGAACCGGCCACCCGCCCGGATCCGCGGTGGACGGAGACCGGCGTGGCGGGTGCGGGCGACACGGGCACCGGGTCTGTTGTCATGCCGTGTGCGGCAGTTCGTCCCCTGCCCGGTCAGCCGGAGCAAACCCCAGCCCGGGCCCGGACGGCTCCCTCCTCGGCACCTTCATCGGCCCCTCGTCCCGCAGGGTGGCGGGGCGAGGCTGCGATGGATGTTCGAAAACCAAGTGCCTCGGTTCGTATGGGTCTGGGAACATGCCCGGATGGTCCACCGTTTCGAGCCCCTAGTCATCCGGCACGCCCACCGCCTTCCCTCCACCCCTGGTCCAAGCGGGCACGGGGATGTCGCGGCACGGCAGTTCGACGCGGCGCTGATGTCCGTGGGATTCAAGCTCTCGGCAGACCTGTTGAAGCACCTGTCGGCGCTGTCCGAGGGGACGGTCGTCGACACTGCCGTACGGACGCTGGAGACCGTCCGGGCAATGGTCGGGGACCACGTTCAGCACAACACGTACTTCGTCGACTTCCCGGCCAATGTGCCGGACACATACGAGTTCTGGCACCAGTGCATCGCCCAGGCGCTCGCCGACCACATCTCCCGCGAGGGCACGCTCGACCAGCTCCGCAGCGGCGCGGTGGACCTGCTGACCCTGCCCTCGTACGGGACGTACCAGCACACGTACGCGGCCATGCTCGCCGTGCACGACGAGCTGATCGCCGCGGCGGGCGACCGCGTGACGGTTCTGCACCTGGGCGGTGCGCCGGACGACGAGATCAGCGCGCTGTACCTGGCCCTGGCCGGGAGCACGACGCCACTGGGCGACGAGGCCCTGCTCGACCTGGCGGCGCTCGCGGGGCACTGCGTGGACGGCCCGCAGCCCGAGGCCATTCCGGTGCGGGAGAACCGCGCCGTCGTCAACCGCGCACGGCTCGAGACCGGGGCGGACCTCCTCGTCGACACCGTGACCGACGTGCTGCGTCTCGCGTGCGCGCTATCGGACGGCGATGTCACACTCACCGACCCGACCCGGTTCCGGTCGCCCTCGCGCCGGGTCCGCCGCGCTCTGCTGGCGGGCCTCGACGCCGTCGTCGCGGCGTCCCCGGCCAAGCTGGCCGACGTGGCGGCGCACAGCGAGGCGTTCAAGCGGCTCGGCGAGCGCCTGCACGCGCACGAGTACCGGGCGCGCTGGCCGCACGCCGCCGAGGTGTTCGCCGTCGCCCGGGGCGAACGGGAGGCCCGGTCCCTCGACAGCCGGGTCGAGGAACTGCTCGGCGCGGGCGACGTCACCGGAGCCGTAGGGCTGCTCACTGCCGCGCCGGGCAGGCTGTTCCGCGCTCTGGACCGGCTGCTGCGCGCCGGCGCCACCCAGGAGGAACGCGAAGCGGTGGTCGTGGCCGCCGAACAGGTGGCCCCGCAGGTGGCCGGCCGGGTCCTGCTGTGCGTACGCGAGCACCTCCACAACCGCACCGAGCAGCACGAGGACGGCGGTGGCCGCCGGGTGTTCGTCAACCGGCTCGGACGCGCCTGGGTCACCGACGACACCCGCGCCCCGATGCCCGCAGCCGAACGCGGCCGCGTGCTCGCCGCCCTGGACGCCGAGCTGGGCCGCCGCCTGCCGGCCCCGGGACACCTGCTGATCGACCCGGACGTCCTGGATGTCGCCCTGCCGCTGAGCGGCAGGGCGACGGCGGCCGGCCTCGGCGTGCTGCCCCGCGGCTCCCGGTCTCCGGTCGACGGCGAACTGCTGCGGTTCTTCGTGTACTGGAAGCAGACGAGCCGCTCCACCGACTACGACCTGTCGGCGCTGATGCTGGACGCCGAATTCCAGACCATCGGGTGGCTGTCGTACACCGCCCTCACCCAGCTCGAGGGCGAGCACTCCGGCGACATCACCGATGCCCCGGACGGCGCCTCGGAGTTCATCAACCTCCGCCTGGGCACCGCGCGCGGCGCCTTCATCGTCCCGCAGGTCAACATCTACTCGGGCGAGGGCTTCGAGGAGACCGAGGAGTCGTTCTTCGGCTTCATGCTGCGCGACGCCGACCAGCGGGGCCGCCCCTTCGAGCCGCGTACGGTCCGCATGAAGTCCGAACTGCGCGGCCCGGGCCGCGTCGCGCTGCCCCTGGCGTTCGTACGCGAGGACGACGGAAGCTGGCACGCCAAGTGGCTGCACCTGTACCTCAAGGGCAACCCCGACTCCAACCGGGTCGAGGGCAACCGCGTATCGGTCGCGGCGCTGCTGCGCGCCGTCGTCGAGCGCGAGCAGCTCACCGTCCGCTACCTCATCGACCTGATGGCCGACCGCGCCACGGCCACCACACGGTGGGACGGCACGACGGCGCCGCAGGGCCCGGTCACGTACATCGGGCTGGAACGTCCGGACGGACTGCACCCGGGCTCACGGATCATCACGCCGGAAAATCTGCGCGACTTGATCCCTGGCTGACTGATAACGTCGACCCCGGCGAGGCCATGAAGGGACTTCCTTCTCACACCACTCCGAAATTAGTCCCTTCGCTTTCCTCGTTCCCGACTTGACGCCGGGTGCCACACGGCACCCGGCGTTGTCGTCTGCCCAGGCCCGATCCGCCCCTGACCCGGGCACGCCCCGCCCCACGCCGGGCTTGCCCGGTCCGGCCGTCGAGGGTCCGAAGGCGGTAGGGGCGTACCGACGGCGCCACCCCATCGACACGCCGGACAGCCCTCAGCGCCGACGGAACACCGGACCCCGGGACGTGAAGGGGAGCGAGGCCCCCGGGACGAGGTACGCGTGTTCGGTACGGACGCGGAGCACGTCGCAACAGCCGTCCGTGATGACGAGTACGGGGCGCCGTCGGCGGGAAGTCGTCCGCGCGCTGAAGGATGTCGATGCCCAGCTGGAGAACGGTGCCGCCACGACCGTGCACACGGACCCAAAGTATCGGCCGGTGTCTCATTTCAGCGGATTGGAGGCATACGGCCGCAAGGGCAGGCGGGGTACGTACGGCGCGTGCCCCCAGGCGACGCACCCCGGCCCAGGGGCAAGAGAGGTCGCGCCGACCCTTTCCGACCGCGCCTCGAACCGGCCCTCGCACAGCCGGCGCCGTACTGGTACCACTCGCTGTGCGGCCCTGACGCGATCGCCGCCTGGCTGGCCATCACCGAGCGCCGCGACGTTCTCGCACACCGGGTCGCGAACTTCGCCCTGGCCTCGGTACGGCGGCCGGCCCGGCCCGGGGGACCGCACCGGCCTTGTCCCGGCCGCCCTGAGCGCGCTGCGCGGTCGGGGCCGTACTCCCCCCGTCCCGGACGGGGCTGACGCCGGGGCTCCGTCTGCCGTCCGCGGTGGTCGTGAAAGGCGTTCGGCGACCCGGGTTACGCGGACCCAGGCGTGGCCACGTCCTCGGGCGTGCCTGTTGTCGGCCGCCGGTTGTCACCAGGTGGTGAGGTCGACCGCGTGGGCGCAGTGCGGGTCGGTGCCGGGTGTCCAGCGTTCTCTCTCCTGTACGAGTGTCGGGAGTGCGGCGAGCAGGGCGGTCAAGGCGCCGGTGAGGCGCACATCGACCGCGACCGGCCCGGCGGCCTCCTCGACCGCGATGTAGAGCCGCATGCTGTCCTGTCCGGTGAGGAGGAAGCCGCACAGCGGGGGACTCGGCGGTGTCTCGGCGAACGGCCAGGCCAGCGTACGCAGCACGCGCAGTACACGGTCCGTGCTGGTCGGCGGGGCGGGCTCGACGGCGGAAGGGTCCACCCGGACCAGAGCCATGCCCATCACGGACGCGTCCGGCTGTGGGGGGCAGCCGGATGCGAGCGTCCGCGTCCAGCCCAGCACCAGCGGGGCGGTGACCGGCTCGTCATCGTCGTCCACCAGCGGCACCTCGTAGGCGACCAGCTCGTCCGGTGCCACGGCGTCGACGCCACCGGTCACGATCCGGACCGCGTCCCGCGTCGGCAGCACCCCACGCAGGAAGGTCCCGTCGACGAGAGGCACCGCCGTGTAGTCGAGAAGGAACTGCGTGAGGTACGCCTGCTGCTCGACCGTCTCCCCGCACAGCCCACTCACGCGTTGATCCAGGCCGGGCACTTGGTGACGCCCTTGCAGTAGGCCGTGATGACGCCGATCTTCTTGCCCTTGCCCGCGTCGTACTCGCCGTCGGCCGTGCGGCGGGCGTACTGCACGATGACCACGACCTCGACGAACCGGGTTCCGTTGCGGGCGACCCCGTAGTACTCCAGGCGCCCCCCGCTCTTCTTGTCCACCTTCCCGGCCAGAGCCGCGTCGACGACCCGGCACTTCCTGATGTTGTGCTTGCCGGAGAAGTGATTCCAGCCGAGATCGCCGTTGCCGTACCGAGTAGGGATCACCCGGCCCTCGGGATCGGTCTCTTCGCACTTCGCTTTCTTGTTCCAGTACCGCTGCGCCGCCGAAGCGTCGGGCACCGGCCCGGCAACGAGCACGGCACCCACGGCTGCTGCGGCCAAGACGCTGATCAGCTTCATGACCGCACCGTGGCACGCCCCGGCCGGTCTTTGCCGACAGGATCGTTTCCCCGCCCCCGGACGAGTGACTCGGGCCCAGCACACGAATTGACCGGCCGGGGACGGCGAGCGCCGCAGCGCCACGCCCTGCGGTCCGGACCACCGGGTTTGCTGCACCCGCCCGTTCGTCTCGCCGGGGCGCGGTCTCCGCTCTCCGTACCGCCTCCCACCCAGCACACCGTCCCGCCGGCCGGATCCGCGGCCCGTCGCCGCGTACTCCCGGCCGCTCGGCGGTCCATTCACGATTCCGATCGGATAGTTGGTTCAGGCCGAAACTCCCGCCACCCGGACGCCAACGGAATTTCATGCGGGACACGGGCTCATGCAATCCATGCGGTTGAGAGCCCGGAGGCGTCGGTCATCTGGGCGTGGGGGCGTCCCGCGCGACCGCTGACCACCAGGACGCTCGCCCCTCGCGGTTGTGCCCCAGTCCAGCGGCCGGGCACAACCGTGCCCCAGCCCAGCGGCCTCACACTCGCCCGCCCCCGAAGCCGACGACACCTCCCGCTCTTCGCCTGCCACGGCCCGACGCTGCTCCTGGCCGCGGTGCTCGTGCTCGATCGGGTGGGAGAAGCGCGGGAAGCGCCCCCGCCCCGGACGGCCTGTCAGGTGTCGGCGTGGCGGGCCTTCGGGCGGGTCCAGCCGGGTGTCTGCTTCATCAGCCGGAAGGTGTGCTCCAGATCGAAGCGGCGGAGGAACGTCTGCCACCAGCGGTCGGCGTCCGTGCCGGTGGCGCCGATGGCCGAGCACCACAGCCACAGGGGTTTCGGGTCGCGGTCGCCCGGCAGGTGCTCGACTTTCAGGCGGAGCAACGTGCCGTGCAGGACAGGCAGTTCTTCCTTCGTGTGTTCCAGCCAGGGGCCGCGGTGGGTGAGCCGGGGGTGCATGCGGTCCCAGGCCATTGCTTCGGCGGTGCCGTAGTGGGTGGTGTCCGTGGACGTGGTCACCTCGGGGGTGTGCCTGGTCTCGGGCCGGGCCAGGGCGAGAACGCCGCCGTGTCGGCGCGGACGCCCGCCCCTGGGACCGGAACGGGCCGGACCCGGGTCGCGGAGCATGACACGGTCCGAACGCAGACGCCCGAGCAGCACGAGCGGCAGATCCGCCAGCGCGTGGGAGAGGTAGGCGACGTCGTAGCCGGAGTCCATGACGATCAGCATCTTCGGATCTCCCGGCTTCCACTGCCCTGCGAGGATCAACCGCTCTGCAACGCCGCCGGGGTTGGGCTGCCGTGACGGCGGTCGCGTCGTCGGCGGGCCCCAGACGCACAGCGTCCAGCAGCGCGACCCAGGAGGTGCGGCCCGTTTCCAGGGCGGCGACGAAGGAGTACGGCCAGCCCGGCACGAACTGGTCCTTGCTGCGGGCACCGCGTCCGCAGACGTGGCAGAACAGCCGGTCGTCGCTGGTCGGAGCGTCAGGGCGGAGCCAGTTACTCACGTCCACAGCCAGTACGATCCGCCCGTCGGCCGCCTTCGGCAACGGCAGGCCTGCCGGCGTGCGCCGCAACCGCACCGGCTCTGCCCAGCCCCGGTCCAACGCTGCGTACAAAGCACCATGCCCACGCCGGTGCTCGAGGGCCAGCGACAGCTCCACCAGCGTCTTCACCGGCCCGTCCACGCACAGCACCGCGTCCGTGAGCTCGAAGAGCGCATCCGCCCGAGCGTAAAGGCACTCGTAGAACGCGACCCGAAAGCGGGACAAGACATCCAACGCCTCGCCTGCGGGCCCTGGGACAGGGAGACTCATACGCAGCGGCCGTTCTCTCGTGCTTCGTGACTCGACATCTCGAAACGTGGAGAACGGCCGCCTCAGCTGTCCCGGGAAGAACCGCAGATCAGCAGGTTGGGTGACAGGCGAGGATAAACGTCAGGCTCAGGGCTTGATCAGCTTGCGGACCGCCGTGACGCCCCCGGACCCCGCCGCCTTGAGCGCGCGAGCCGCCGCCCGCGCACCGGTACGACGTGCTCGTACCAGACGTCGCGCGGGACGATCGCGATCGGCTCGCGCTTCTCCTGGCCCTCGCCGGCGGGGATTTCCTCGTCGGTCCGGTTGTCGGCATCGCCCAGCTCAGCGAGCAGGGCTTTCACGCTGTTGGACAGGTACATCTTCCGGACGCCGAGGGCGCCGTACTCCCGTTCCTGTCACGCCTTCACGGCGTCGGTGCCGCCGGTGGCCGCAGGGTCGCCGAGCTGGAAGGGCCTGAGCCACCCGGCCTTGCGGACCCCCTGCCGCCGCCGAACGCCAGCTCTGCTGCGAGGCCGTCGAGCGGTTCGGTCCGCGCCTGGTCGCCGTCCTTGAACGGGTACCGCCTGACCGCCCCGGCTTTCGTGAAGCCGGGGCGGTCGACCCGGCCCGTGGCCGGCGCACTGGAGACACTGCCGGAGACGGGGAACTCCTTCCCGGCAGTCGTCTCGTTCGGGACGGGCCGGGCAGCGAGCCCCGCGTCCCGGGCGAGGTCCTTCCGCGTCAGGCCGCTCATCTCGGCCGCGGACGGCCCGGGGCTTGGCGGTGCTGGGAGGGGTCAGAGCGCGGAAGCCTCGGCAGCGGCGCGACGAAGGCGCCGCTCGTGCAAGGAGATCGTGCCGCCGGGCGCCGGGTCGTCCGGACGCGGCTTCCTGTGCCGGGCCGGCGACGGCTCGGGCAATCGGTACCGGTCCCAGAAGATGGCATCGGAAGGCTCCGGCCCGGCCAGGGCCAGGCAGCGCGGCCATTCTTCCGGGCCACAGGCCCCGCAGGTGCAATCCCAGACGACCGGCACGGCCGGTGGGGGCGGGGCAGGTGGTCGCCTGTGCCGGCCGATACCGGCCTCGTGATCCATGCCCTGCTCAACGATGATCTGAGGCATCGATCTCGCGCTGGCCGGGCGCGAGGGGGAAAGATCACCCGCCCGAGTTCCCAGCGGCGAGCGTGGAGATCCGGCGCGGTGACGGCCCCTCTCCCTGCGGGACTGAGGGACACCAATCAGCGGCGAGGAGCGAGCGATGGCAGCGAAGATGATCCGGCGAAGCTGGTACGTCAGGCCCGGGACCTGATCGAGGACCTCAATCACGTGGTGCTCGACGACGCGCGCACGCTGTCGGCGCCGGCGCCGTCGGAGACCGTCCAGGCGCTCAATCAGCTGGTCGAGCGACTCCTGCAGGCATTCCAGCAGACAGCCGACGTGCTGGAGATGCTGGCCGGCCGGGGACAAGGTCGTGCTGGACGGGGGCCAGGACCCGAAGAAGGCCGTGGCCGAGACCGCAGCGGAACTCCGGACCGCCGCGACCGACGCCGAGCACCTGGCGAAGAACCTCTCCGATCCCGCCTCGGCCCTGTTCCTCATGGGCGGCCGATGAGCTGAGACCCGCCCCGCTGCCCGCTGGAACACAGGAAGGAGGGGCGGACCCACGGGCCGCCCCTCCTCGCACATCCCGCCGACCGGCGCCCGCTACCAGCGCATCCCGAGCGCGTTGTGGTCCGCGCGCCGCTGCTCGGTGAGTTTGCCGCCGCGGGGTTGAGCGCCCCGCCCCGCCGACACCTCTTCGTACGCGACAGCCGGACAAGGAGGTGCCGGGTTGTTCGGGGCAGGCCGGGCGGCGCGGCGGTTCTGCCCGCTGTTCCGTCCGGCCTCGGCGTTCACGGCGCCCGCGGTTGGCGCAGGCCGATCTCTGGTGCGCCGTGGACCGTCTCGCGCACGGCGGCGGCTCCGGCTTGGTGGCCGGCGTGGGGGTACAGCACGACCATCGAGCACGTACTGATGAAGAGCCGAGGCAGGTCCGGACCGCCGGCTCCTGCACACGTCACTGACGGATACGGCTGCGTACTGACCGGCAACGCAAGGCTGATATGATGGCGAGCATGGGACTGATTGAGGTAGACAGGTTCTAGCCACCGAACTGCCGGTGGCTTTCACTCGTGTGGGCGTCGTCCACATCGGTGAACGATCGTTTCTCGACGCACGCGCGTGAGTCCGCCCTTCCGGGCGTTGACACCGCCGCGTGAATCTCGCCGGCACGTTCGCATCGCATCGCACCGACCTTGGTCCCGGGTGCATGACTGCGAACGCGCGACTACGACCTGCTGAGAATGCAACCTCCTCCTGCCCGGCATTCGGGCAGCGGCTCCCATGCCGCAGGAGCGTGGCTCTTTGCCAGTCCCACTCGCACCTCTCGCCGCATCGACACACGGCCCCGTGGTCGGTTGTCCTGCCAGTTCCGCTGGCTCACACAACCCGTTCACGAATGGCATTCCCATGCAACATCGCACCTCGCGTTCCCGCACTCGTCATCGTCGAGCGCACTGGAAGACCGGCGCTCCGGCCCTTGCCACCTGCACGAATCCCGCCTGCGGCAAGGCCACGCCCTCGCATCGCGCCTGCCAGCACTGCGGCTTCTACCGGGGGCGTGAGGTCTTGCCTCCTACCGGTGGTGACGCATGAGCACGGTCCTGACCCCAAGGAGCCGTTGGATGCGCATTCGCGATCACCTCGCGCAGACGGGCATGCCCGCATTCCGGTTTCACCAGCTCATCACCGCGTGGCAGAGCTCGACGGCCGAGACCTTCGCCGACGTCCACGCCCTCCCGGCGCGCCTTCGCGGCGAGCTCGCGGAGCGGTTCGGGCCGCTGCTGCACCCGCTGACTCCGCTGGAGGTGCAACGGGACGAGCAGGTCGAGAAGGTGCTGTTCGCATCGGACGGCGGAGCGCGGATCGAGACCGTTGTCTCGCACTATCGAGCCGGATGGGACTCCATGTGCGTCTCGTCGCAGGCCGGATGCGGTCTGGGCTGCACCTTCTGCGCCACTGGGGCGGTCGGCCTGATACGCAACCTCACAGCGGACGAGATCGTCGCACAGGTGATGCATCCACGTTGGACGCGCACGGGCCTGCCGAGGCCGGCCAGCGTCGCGTTCATGGGCATGGGGGAGGCCCTTGCCAACCCGCATGTGTTCGACGCGCTGACGCTGCTGACGGACGCCGCCTACGCCGACATGTCCGCGCGACGGGTCACAGTCTCCACGGTCGGGTTCGCACCGAATCTCGCCCGCCTCGTGGATGAGCACCCGCAGGTGACGATCACGCTCTCGGTGCACTCGCCGTTTCCGCAGGAGCGGGCGCGGATCATCCCGCTCGAGGAGACGTTCCCGCTCGCGCAGAGCCTCGACATCCTCGACCGGCACGCTGCCACGCGTCGTCGCAAGGTCTACCTGGCCTATCTGCTCATTGCCGGCGTCAACGACAGCGACGACCACCGCGCTGCCCTCGCCGAGCTGGTCCACCGGCGCTCCAGGCCCGAGCTGTTCCACGTCAGCGTCATCCGTTACAACGAAGCGGTCGGCGCGGCGCCGGAGTATCGCGCACCGTCCTCGACCCGCGTGGACGAGTTCGTGCGCGGGCTCACCGCGCGCGGCGTGCACACGACCAGACGGCGCCAGTTCGGCACGGGCATCGAGGCCGCCTGCGGGCAATTGCACGCGAGGTATTTCGCCACGCCTTCCCCGGGGGCTGCCTCAGCCGACACAGAACTGATCCCCGTCACGCCCGTCGGTTGACGGACGAGAGAAGAGAGAAGCACTGACTATGTCTACGAAGTCCGCCGTCGTGCTGCGCGATCTGACCTTCGAGTGGCCCGAAGGCACCGTCGCGCTCGCCGGTGTCAACGGCACCTTCACTGCCGGTAGAACCGGGCTGATCGGCCGCAACGGCGCCGGCAAGTCCACTCTGCTCCGGCTCATCGCCGGTGACCTGCGGCCGACCGCTGGGCAGATCGACACCGTGGGCGAGGTCGGCTACCTGCCGCAGACGCTCACACTGCGGCAGGACACCACCATCGCCGAGCTGCTCGGCGTCCACGAGATCCTCGACGCGATGAAGGCAATCGAGTCCGGCGATGTCGACCAACGCCACTTCGATGCGATCGGTGACGACTGGGACATCGAGTCCCGTGCCGACGAAGCACTGCACCAGATCGGGTTCTCCGCCGCAGACCTCGGCCGCCGCGTGGCCGAGGTCTCCGGCGGAGAGGGCATGCTCATCGCGATCACCGGGCTGCGTATCCGTCGCACTCCGATCACTCTGCTCGACGAGCCCACCAACAACCTCGACCGCGCCACGCGCGCCAAGCTCGCCGAGTTCGTCGACCAGTGGCCCGGGACGCTCGTCGTCGTCAGCCACGACCTCGAACTGCTGGAGCACATGGACAACACGACCGAGCTCTACGGCGGCACCCTGGACACGTTCGGCGGCCCGTACAGCGCATGGAAGGAGCACCAGGAGCAGGAGCAGGCGGCCGCGGCGCAGGCCGCACGCTCAGCCCAGCAGGCGCTCAAAGTCGAGAAACGGCAACGCATCGAGGCGGAGACGAAGCTGGCGCGCCGTGAGCGGACTGGGAAGAAGACCCAGAAGGACGGCGGCATCCCGAAGATCCTCGCCGGCAACCGCGCCAGCAAGGCTCAGGCATCCGCGGGATCACTGCGCTCCACTCTCGACAACAAAGTCCAAGCCGCACAGGCCGCCGTCGATGTTGCGGACGCACGCGTCCGCGACGAGGAGCACATCCATCTCGTCCTGCCCGATCCGGACGTCCCACGAGGACGACGGCTGGCGGAACTGGAGGACGAGGGCCGAACCGTGGTGATACAGGGCCCGGAGCGGGTGGCGCTCGTCGGCGCGAACGGCGCCGGGAAGTCGACCCTGATCGAGCAGCTCGTTCAGCGTGTCGAGCCGACTCCGGGGCGACCGCGCGGCCGCCTTGTCACCGAACTCATCGGTTTCCTCCCGCAACGTCTCGATGGGCTCGATGATGACGCCAGCGCGATGGAGAACGTACAGGCTGTCGCCCCAGGCACGCCGGCCGGCACCATCCGCAACCAGCTTGCCCGGCTGCTCCTCCGCGGTGACAGCGTGGACCGCCCCGTCCGCACACTCTCCGGCGGGGAGCGATTCCGGGTCTCGCTCGCCCGGCTCCTCCTGGCGGCGCCGCCTGCCCAGATGCTGATCCTGGACGAGCCGACGAACAATCTCGACATCGCCAGCGTCGAGCAACTCGCCGAAGCCCTCGACGCGTACCGCGGCGCGCTTCTCGTCGTCAGCCACGACTTCGCGTTCCTCGAACGGATCGGCGTCGACACCATCATCGAGCTCGACGGAAACGGACGGATGCATCAGCGCCGGGACCTGGGCATCTGACCGTCTCGGATCGGGCACTACGACAAGCGGGCCAGGAGGCGGGTCGTCACATGACTGCCCCGCCTCCTCGTTCGCACGCCGTTGTCACGCGCCGATCCATGCGCGCCATCACGCGCTCACCGTGCCGTGGCGCCCGTGGCGTACGGCTGGGTGAGCCCCGTCTTCGTCTGCGGGGTCCGCCATCTTCCACGGCGAGTTCGGTGAGTGTCAGATACGGCTGGGTGACCTGGCGGTGCTCGGCATCAACACCCTCTGCGGCAAGCCAACCGATCAGCCGTTTCTTCAGTCACGACGTCGTACCTGGATCACGGCACTGCACTGCCCACTCAATTCCGAGATCTTCGGCGAACACATCGAGAGGAAGAAAGAGTATGAACAGCAACCGAGATCAGACGCGGCTCACGGCGCCGCCCGTGCCCTTCGCCCCCGAACTCAACGCGGAGTTGGAGAACCTGGGCACGCCCCAGGAGAACGCGCCGACGTCGGCCGACGATATCCCCCGGTGGCGTGCGCAACTCACCACGACGGACCCTTCACTCGAGGAGCTGCGCGATCACGGCAGGTTCGAGATCCAAGAGTTCCTCGCCCCCGGTCCGGACGGAGCACCGGACGTCTCGCTCCTCTTCGCACGCCCCACCGGCCTACGCCAACAAGCGCCGGTCATCTACCACATGCACGGCGGAGGCATGATCGGCGGATCCAACCGCACCGGAATGCAGACGATCCTCCACGAGTGGGCTGAGCCCCTCGAGCTGGCGGTCGTATCCGTCGGCTATCGGCTGGCACCTGAGCACCCGTACCCAGCGGCGATCGAGGACTGCTACGCCGGGTTGATGTGGCTCGCCCGCCATGCCGGCATGCTCAGCGTGGACCGCCAACGTGTCATCGTTGTCGGCGGCAGCGCCGGCGGAGGCCTCACGGCTGCTTTGGCCCTGATGGCCCGCGACCGAAAGGGTCCCGCCATCCTTGGCCAGTTGCTGATGTGTCCCATGCTCGACGACCGCAACGACAGCCCCTCGGCACACCAGATGACCGGACTGGGAGTGTGGGACCGCCGTGCCAACAGCCTGGGTTGGACCGCTCTTCTCGGCGAGAAACGGGAAGGCTCGCAGGTCTCGTACTATGCCGCGGCCGCCCGCGCAGCGGACCTGTCCCGGTTGCCGCCCGCCTATGTGGACGCCGGTGCCGCAGAGACCTTTCGTGACGAATGCACCCAGTACGCGACGCGCATCTGGCAAGCCGGCGGAGATGCCGAACTGCACATATGGTCAGGCGGCTTCCACGGCTTCGACCAACTGGCGCCACACGCTGAAGTCTCCCGAGACGCCCGCCGGACCCGCTTCCGTTGGCTCTGCCGTCTGCTGAGACAGTGTCCTGTGCGGTGAGCCGGAGAAGTCGCTCGTAGCAGCACAGTGTCGCGGCGAGGCTGGGAAGGGCCAGGTCATTGCAGGGGAGGCGTTCGCAGTCTTCGAACGAAACGGAGATCTATCGTGTCTTCGCGTGCCCTGCGCGTCCTGCTGGTCCTGACCCTGCTGCTGGTCCTGGTCGTCGTCATCGGCCTGGCGATGGGCGGACTCGCCTACATGACGCACCAGCACCCCACCCTCGCCACGCCGCTGACGGTCGCCATGGGTGGTGCGACGCTCCTGGTGACGTGCCTCGGCGCCGCCGTTGCCATCGCAGCCCTCGCCACCCGATGACGACGCACACATGCTCCCCCCCGGGGCGGCCCCGCCGCGCCGCGGCTCGGGAGCCGAGCCCCCCCGCACGGGAGGTGCGCCCGGGGTCGCATCTACGGGTCAACGTAGCGGTGCTGCTCGCGGTCATCATCGTGTTCCGGCTGCGCCGCCGTACCGAGGCGCGCAGTCGGCTGGACGTGAAGTTCACGGTGATCACCATCCTGGCCCTGGGCGTGCTCATCGCTCCGACGCCCGTGGGCCAGGGGATCATCAGCTTCCTCGGCCAGCTCGCGAGCGGCGTCACAGTCCGCCCGCTGAACAGGACCCGGATCCGCATCGGTACCTGTTCACGTTTCCCTGGTGTCCGTTCAGGACGACGGCGGCGGGAACGTGTGATCGCGGGCGTTCAGGTACGCGCCGATCCGCTCGGGGTCGTCGAGCATGAGCGCCGCCAGTTGCGAGCCCGCCCACAGGGCGAGGGGCAGGGCCATCTCCCGTGCGTCCTCGCCCTGGTGAAAGTCGCGGAGGTACCGCAGGTACAGGGCGCCGATGCGGACGGGCCGTTCGGTTCCGGCGGAGTCCTGCGGGCGGGGGCGGCGGTACACCTCATCGCCGAAGTCACGCAGCCACCGCTCCACCCGGGCCCGCTCCCCGACCTGCCCGGCGACGTAGGCGCACAGTTCGGGATGCCAGCCACTCGACCAGCAGCAGCGGGCTTTCGCGCAGCGTGCCCTCCTTCTGCCGGCTCTCCAGCTTTTCCGTCAGCGTACAGTGCAACTCCCAGTTGGCCGGCAGCGGTCCGTCCGCGCCCGGAGCGTGCCGGGCGGCTTCATCGAGGGTCGCCGTCCTGATCAGGGCAGCGCGAACGCGCCGGGCGCGAGCCGGGCGGCGGGCCGGGGTTCGGTGGCGGTGGGGCGGGACAGCGCGTGGTGGCCCTGGTGGATCGACGGCGCCGTCGCGGGTGATGGTGAGCCGGTCGGGGCCGGCCTGCATCCACGGGGTCTCGACCGGGTCGGTCCCGTGCGGCTCGGGCGGTCCGGTGTACCACCCTGCGCTTCTTGTCCCCGGCGGCGGGTTCGAGGGCCTGCTCGCACATCCACTGCTGCACAGTGGCGAGGTCCTAGCCGAGCCGGACCGAGCGCATGCGACGGTCCGCGGCGGCAACGACGCCGACGGGCACCCGCGACGGACACCCGGCACCGGAACCGCGACCCCGACGGTACAGCAGCAACTGCGCCGGCACGGTAGATCCGAGGCCCGGCAGAAGAACGCCGACCGTATTTCTGCCGGTGGGACTGCCTGGGACCGTGCCCGTCCACCGTGATCGACTGGGCCTGCCGCAGGGGCGCTGCCCGGCACCGGCGGGCGAACGGTACCGCCGACGCACAGCGCCCCCGTCTGGACCCCCTCGGTGGTCCAGGAATGAAAAGCGGGAAATGTCGAGCAGAGCGAAAGGCAAGAGCCAGCATGAAGCAGAAGAGCATTTTGCTTACCGGTGCCGTGGCCGTGGCCGGTGGCGTCGTCATCGCGGCCGCGGCCGCGGCCACCGGCCAGGCGTCCGCGGCGGACCGCGGACGGCCCGTTTCCGCCCCCGCCCCGCACGCGACCGTGGCCTTCGGCGACCAGATGTCCGTGACCGATCCCGGCCTCGTCGCGCCGCTCGGCGAGTTTGGCACGGGTCGGCGGACGCCGCGTCCCTAAGGGCTGTCCCGTAATCCCTGGCGGGCGCGCGACGACAGCTGCGGCGCCTCGCGGCGTTGTCGGAACGCCCACATACGTACCGTATGCGGGCACCCCTCCGCCTTGCGACGCACCACATCCGACGCCGCGCGCTGATCCACCACGGATTACGGGACAGCCCTTAGCCCGGGCCCGTAGACGGACCCGACACGGGCCGCCGTCCGCCATCCGCTGCGCGCGTCGCCGCCCCGGCGGCCGGTGTCGCTCGGTCAGCGGGCGCGGGGTGGTGCCTTGTCCGCGTGTGCTGTGTGTACGTACTTCACGGCGACCTCGGGATGGACACCGAAGAGCCGGACGAGATGGACGGGGGCGGCGCTCTCCTGGGCTTCGCAGAGGATCCGGTCGGCCCATACCTGGCGGGGCAGCGGGCTGCTCTGGTCGAAGGCGGCCCGCAGGGCGCAGTAGCTGAGCTGCGGCGACGCCGGGTGCCGGTAGGTCTGCGCGGTGATGAGCATGTGCGGTTGCGCGAAGGGCCTGCACCCGGACGGGTGCAGGCCCTTCGGCGTCACTCGCCGACCGGGAACGGTCAGGGCATGGGCTCGACGGAGACGCGGTGCCAGCCGGTGCGCGTGCCATCCGGCGCGTAGTCCTGACCCCACCAGAGCCCGCCGCTGCCCTCGGCCCAGATCTGGAACTCGACGTTGTCACCGACGCGCCGGGTGGGGGCGGTGTGGACGCCGCTCTGCCACCATCCGCCCATGGAGGACCAGTTGGTGCAGTTGTTGGAGGAGGTCTTGGTGCGGACGCAGGCGGCGCGGTCGGTGCCGATCGCGAACTCGTACTCGACACCGCGCTTCGAGGTGTAGGTGCCGACGCCGTATTCGCAGATGATGGTGCCGGTGCCGGTGCCGGTGCCGGTGCCGGTGCCGCGCTGGCAATGGCTGAGGGCCTGTGCCGGAGTAGCCGCGAGGACCGTGCCGTCGACGACCGCGGCCGTCAGGATGGCCGCCTTGATCTTCTTCATCGTGCTTTTTTCTCTGCCTGTATGGATGGTGTGCCCGGGGGTGAGCGAGCGGGATCGCGCTCGCTCCCGGTCTCACCACGGCCAGTCCACCACCGGCCACATGGCCGTCACCAGGAAGTCCCGCCGGCGGAAGTAGCATGCTGCGTACTTCTGCCGGACCGCGTACCGGCCGCACTCTGTACGGGGGAACCGCACGATGAGCACCGCCGACACCGCCCGCGGAGAGTTCGGGCCGCTGCTGCGCGGCCTGCGCCAGCGTGCCGGGCTCAGCCAGGAGGAGCTGGCGCACCACGCCGGGGTGAGCGTGCGGGCGCTGGCCGACATGGAGCGGGGCCGCACCCGGGGCCCGCAGCGGCGGACGGTGGCCGCGCTGGTGGCGGTGCTCGCGCCGGACGGGGCACAAGCCGAGGCACTGGAGCGGGCGGCGGCCTCGGGCCGGCCCCGGCCGAAGCATGCTCCGGTGGCGCAGGCCGGGCTGCATCTGCCGCGTGACGTACGGGACTTCACCGCCCGAGAGGAGGACCTGGCCCGGCTGCGGGCGGTGGCCGAGGGGGAGCCCGCGCCGGTGGTGCTGATCACGGGCCAGCCGGGGCTGGGCAAGACGGCCTTCGCGGTACGGGCCGCGCACAGCCTCGCGGACCGCTACCCGGACGGGCAGTTCACCGTCGACCTGCGCGGCACGCACGCGGAGCCGGCCGCGCCGCGCGAGGTCCTGGGACGGCTGCTGCACGCCTGCGGGGTCGCCGTGGCCGCCGTGCCGCAGGACACCGAGGACCGGGCCGATCTGTTCCAGACGGTGGCCAGGGAACGGCGGATGCTGCTGCTCCTGGACGACGCCGCCGACGAGGAACAGGTCCGGCCACTGCTTTTCGCGAACGGGCCCTCGCTGACCCTGGTGACCGGCCGCGGCACGCTCGCCGGCCTGGAAGGCGCGCACCGGATCACGCTGGGGGTGCTGCGTCGTGAGGAGTCCGTCGCCCTGCTGGCCAGGGTCATCGGCCCGGAGCGGGTGGCGGCGGAGGCACAGGCGGCGCGCGACCTGGCCGACCTGTGCGGGCAGCTGCCGCTGGCGGTGCGGATCGCCGCCCAGCGGCTGGCGGCCCAGCCACAGGAACGGCTCGCCAAACTCGCGGCGCTCCTCGCCGACGAGAGCCGCCGGCTGGACGCCCTGCGGGCCGGGGACCTCCAGGCACGGGCGGCCTTCGCGCTCTCGTACGCCCGCCTGGACCCGTCGGCGCGGCGGATGCTGCGGCGCGCCACGCTGGCCGCGGGGCCCGACTTCTCCCCGCGGACGGTCGCGCTGCTTTCGGGCACGACGCTGCGGCAGGCCGCGCTGTGCACGCATGAACTGGCCGACCGCGGGCTGCTGCAGCCCGACCCGATCGCCGAGCGCTATCGATTCCACGATCTCCTGCGGCTGTTCGCCGCCGAGCAACTGGCCGAGGACGACCCCGCCGAGCTCGCCCGCGCCCGGGTGGACGCGGCCCGTTGGACGCTGGCCCGGGCCGGGGCCGCCGCCCTCCACTTCGACCCCGAACACCCGCCCTCGGGCGACCCGGACCCGGCCACCGCGCCGCGCGGCCCCGAGCAGGCGCGGGGCTGGCTGGAGGCGGAGCGGGCACAGTGGCTGGACTCCCTGCACCAGGCCCTCGCGGACGGTCACCACCGGGAGGTCCTGGACGCGGCGGAGGCCATGCACTGGTTCTCGGACCGCGTCCAGCACTGGGAGCAGTGGACGGAGGTGTTCCGCTGTTCGGTGGCGGCGGCACGGGCTCTGGGCAACCGGCGCGAGGAGGCCGTGCACCTCAACTACCTGGCCTGGTCGTACAACCTGTGCCTCCACGATCCCGTCCGTGGGCTGGCCACGGCCCGTAAGGCGCTGGCCGTGGCGCGAGAGGTGGGCGACCTCCTCGAGACCGGCTGGGCCTACGGTTACGGGGCGGGGTCGTTGTACCGCCTCGGACGGGCCGAGGAGGCGGTGACGTGGCTGGAGAACTCCGCGGCTTGCCACCGGGAGAACCCCGCGCCACAGGCCCGGCTGGCAGAACTGTCGACGCTCAACACACTGGGCGGATACCTGCGTTCCATGGGGCGGCCGGAGGAGGCCCTGACCATCCACCGGCAGAGCAAGGAGCTGTGTCTCGCCGGGATCCCCGGCCAGTCGGCGGACCTTCTGACCTTGTTCCGGGCCAGTACCCTCCACCACCTCGGCCAGGACCTCGGCGCGCTGGACCGCTGGGCGGAGGCCGGGCCCCTCCTGCGCCGCGCCCTCGACGGCCTCGAAGCGGCCGGCATGGCCGCGTGGAGCGAACCGGCCCGCCTCGACCTGGCCATCGCGCTGCGCCGACTCGGCCGGGAGACGGAGGCCCGCACGGTGCTGGAGGCGGCCCGGCGGGGGCTGGCCGAACAGAGCCACCCCCGGCTGGCGGAGGCCGACCGGGAACTGGCCGCGGCCACCGCCTCCGGCCCCTGACCCGCACGGCCCGCAGAGTCTGGATGTCACGCCGAGCGTGCGCCTCGTCAGCCGCTGAGCGCCGCTGCAGGAAGTGCACATCGGCGCCCGCCGCTCAGTCTCGCGCTCAGCTGCCGGCTGTGGACATACCCGCTGGCCGGCCGGCCGGGCTGAGAGGCCGGCGCGCACTACGCCGACATCAACGCCTCCGGTTTCCGCGAACGCCGGGAGGGTCAAGCACCGGTCACCGTCGCAACGGCGCACGGTGTGCGGTCCGCACGCCGCGCCGAGCCGCGTTGATCCGATCCGTGCTGTACCGCGCCGATCAGTGCCGCCGCGCGGGCCGGGGCCGTGTCACCCGGGACAGCCGTCGCGGCCAGTGCCATCAGCGGGTCCCTCGCAGGGGATGCGCGTCGATCCGTTGACCGAAGCCATCGCCGGTCAGCCCGCCGCGTCCGTCAGAGGGACTGGGCAGGCGCCACCGGGCGTGGTGAGCAGCTCGAAGTGCCACATCTCGTTGTTGTAGACCTGGCACAGTCCGTAGTTCTCGCCGTGGCGGATGAGCCAGTCGTCGGCGTCGGTGGGGCCGATGTCGACGGCCTTCCCGGAGACGTGGGCCGACTTGGCCGGGGTGTTCACGAACCGCCGCGCCTCCTCCGCGCTTCCGTGCCTCCGGACCGCCTCGTCCAGGAGCCGTTGCTGGTGCTCCCTGCTGCGCCAACCCGAGGTGACCCGGAATTCGACGCCGTCCTCGCGAGCGTCCCGGGCCGCATCCTGCACGGCCTTGAGCAGGCCCTTGTCCAAACGGCCGACTGCCGGGTACTGGGTGTCGAAGGGAGTGAGTCCGCTTCTCCCCGGCCGCTCCCGCGGTCCCCCGCAGCGGTGGCCCGCGCGGCCGGCTCGTCCCGGCTCGCCATGCCCCAGACTGCCGCCAGCACGACCACCAGGGCAGCCCCGGCTCCGGCGGCCATACGGACCGGGGAGCGCCGTACGGCCGTGGCGGAGCGGTTCGCGAGGGGGTCGTGGTCGTGCATGGTCGCCTCCGGGCATCTGGACAGGCGGCTCTACCTTCTTGATCGGGTTGATCGAGCCATTCGTAGGGTTGGGTCACCCAGGGGTGCTGGGTGTGGCTACCTGGCCATGCGCTTCGTGCCCGACTACCCGCTGGGCGACGTGAACCCTCAGGCCGCTGCGGTCGCCACCCGCCCGGACATCCTCCACGCCCTGGTCAAGGCGTCCTGCGTGGCCCTGTTGCTCCTCGCCCTGATCGGGCTCGCCGCCGGCTGGCTGATCGCGGGCCGTGTGCTGCGCCCGCTCCAGGACATCACCCGAGCCGCCCGCCAAGCCGCCGGCGGCTCTCTCGACCACCGTGTCGGACTCGCCGGCCCGCGCGACGAGTTCACCGAGCTGTCCGACACCTTCGACATCATGCTCGCCCGCCTCCAGCAGTCCTTCGACGCCCAGCAGCGCTTCGCCGCCAACGCCTCACACGAACTGCGCACCCCTCTCGCCGTCAGCCGCACAATGCTCGACGTGGCCGCCGCGGACCCCGACGGCCAGGACTACCGGCGACTCGTCTCCCGGCTCCGCGAGACCAACCAGCGCGGCATCGACATCACCGACGCCCTGCTCCGGCTCTCCGCCCTCGACCACGTCCCGCCCGCCATGGAACCGCTCGACCTGGCAGACACCGCCCGGGACGTCGTCGACACCGTCCGCGAGGAGGCCGGGGCACGAGGCGTAACCGTCTGCGCCGACATCCATCCGGTCCCGGCCACCGGCAATGGCGTACTCCTGCGCCAACTCGTCCTCAACCTGCTCCACAATGCCGTGCGCCACAACCTGCCCACAGGCGGATCGCTCACCCTGACCAGCGGCCCCGATCCCGCGCGCCCCGGCCGTGCCCTGCTGACTGTCACGAACACCGGACCACCGCTGTCCGATACCGTCGACCGGCTCACCGAGCCCTTCCTGCGCGGCAGCGGCCGCCTGGCCGAACAGGACCGCACCCGCCGCGGCCACGGTCTGGGCCTGACCATCGCCGCCGGCATCGTCCGCGCCCACCACGGCGACCTGACCCTGACCGCCAACCCGGGCGGCGGCCTCACGGCCCAGGTGTCACTGCCGGGCGCAGCGTAACGGCTGCCGGCCCCGGAGCCCCGCGGCCGACGGCCGCACGGAGCCCACCTCAAGCGGAACCCGGCACCTTCCGCAGCGGCCTGACCCGGCTCGCCGAGCGTACCGGCGCCCCCAGTCATGCTGCGCCGAGGCCGGCGAGGAGCCGTACGTCGCCTCCTGCCATCAGGCCTGGGTTGGGCGCGCGTGACAACGCTTCGACCACAGTGCGTACGCTGCCACCGCTGACCGTTCCTCAAGGGAGAGCTGCGGATGACTGACAACCCGTCTGTGCCCGGACCGCGCCGGGACCTGGCGATGCACAACGACTGGTGGGCATCGGGCTGGGACCACGTCTTGCCCCGCCAAGGCTTCCCGCTGACGATGCTGATCGGAACCGCGAGTCAGCCCGGTTTCACCGGCTCCCTGGACGACCTCCTGCAGGAGCTCTTTGACGGGCACTGGGACATGATCGGCGGCAATCTCGACGGCGCGCTCACGTTCTCGTGGCCCGACGAGGAATGGGACTACGAGGAAGTGCCGGAGGGACGTGAAGCGAACGAGGCACATCGCTGGGAGAAGTTCGGCGCCGCGCTCACGGCGGCCGGCTATCCGGTGCCCAAGACCGTGCGGGACCTGTCCGAGCTCTACCTGACGTGGGGCCTGGCGCGCCGCGAGGAGACACCGGATGGCCCCCGATGGTCGATGCCCGCCGCGCTGCCGTTGCCCGGTGACCTGCTGCCCCTGGACGCCGACCTCGTCAAGCGGCTCGACCGGGTCCGCTGGACGATGCGCACCGGCCCGCTCGTCAACATGCTCATCAACCACTTGGTCGACGATCTGGGTGAACCGCAGGAGGTCCTTACTTCCCTGGATCGACTGGCGGCCGCCACCAGCCAGGATACCGACGACGTCCGCATCGCCCTCGCGGAGCTCGTGAAGTCCGGGGACGCCCGCGTGCAGCGTGGCCGGGAGCCGGCCGACGCGGAACGCCTGGAGGCGCACCAGCGCTTCCGCCTGGTCATGAACTGGGACCACTTCCATCAGTACCGGGTGCAGCTGAGTGTCAAGGGCGACGACACATGACGGAAAGCGTGCTGGGCATGGTGGGAACGGAAGACACGCGGCTGATCATGATCAGGGGCAACAGCGCCTCGGGGAAGTCGTCCGTCGCAGCCGGTCCGCGCGAGAAGTTCGGCCGCGATCTCGCGATCGTCGGCCAGGACGACCTGCGCCGCATCGTGACCACTCGCGCGACTGGTACCGGGAGAAGGGCCTGCTGCCCGACGCCACGGAGACCGTGATCGACGCGGCAAGCGCCCTGGACGACACCATCCAGCAGCTTCTGAGGCCGACACCGAGGGCAAAGCGACTTGAGGGAGAGGCTCTGTATGGGGGCTGGGCGGTGGGGTGCTCAGGCACATGGGTTCGAGGCTGATTTGTGGACGTCGGAGCGAGGCGGTCTGGTCGTGGAGCGCGTGACGGGGGTGTCCCCGTCACGGGCGACGGTGTGGCGACTGCCGACCGGCCGGCTGGGCTGGAGTCTGCAACGGCCCGAGCGCCGGGCGGTCGAGCGGGACGACTCCGAGACCGCCCGCTGGACCGCCCACGAGTGGCCCCGCATCAAAAAGGGGCGGTGAACAAGCGCCGGTCGAACGAAGCATCGCGAGACTGAAGTCATGGCGCATCTACCGCAGGGCCCGCTGCAGCCCCAGCCGCATGGCGGTCATCGCCGCCGCCGTCCTCACCCTGGAGCCGTCAAAGCCGAAAAGATTCCGTGATTTGACGGGTGAGTCCACCAACAGCCGAACGTGTCATTGCCCCCGGCCAGGACGAGATGGAGTCACTGACCTTCGGGTACCAAGAACATGACCAGCGAACCGCGCACACCGGAACGTACTTCGCTCACTTCGTGCAGCAGGTCGTTGGTGCCGACGAGAATCGAGCCGCGGCGAAGGGTGAACCGGCGGGCCTGTTCGTTGTCCAGGTGAGCCACAAAATCACCCCCAGTGTAGTCATCGCTGAGGCCGATTACGATGTTGGCGCAGTACTCCGGGTTCGATTCCGAGTCGGTGTGACGTCCTATGTATTGGCCACGCCGCATGTAGTTGACCTGCGACCGTCGCACGGACACATTGTGGCCAAACAACTCGCCCCAGTAGTCCATTGCCTCACTCTTGGCAATGATCTGAAGGATCTCCTCGGCGATGTGCGGCGCTGTCACCTTATGAGGCGCGGACCTGGAATTGGACACTGCGATGTCGAAGGGGTCGACGACTATGCGCCCGACCTCGACATTGTTGTTGTCGCCGATTCCTGTATCACGCGGCAGCTTCTCGCAGAGCCCAACCAGTCTATCGATCTCCTCTGCGGAGTAGGGCCCGTCATCGGGTCCGTCGATCAACAGGACGGAATTCAGTATGAGCAGTTCGCGGTTGGTACTCATGTTTAGCCTCCCTATTGGCTTGCGGGTCAGCGAAGCACCAGCAAGCAGCACTTGACGCTGCCGCCAGCTTTGAGAAGTTCCGATACGACCACTCCGATGGGGCTGAAACCTCGTTTCTTCACTGCAGAATCAGGCCGGTGCGCCCTTGGGCAGAAGAACGTTCCGGCCGTCCGAAAAGGCGTTGAGTCCGAACACCGCGGCGTCTTCGTCCGGCGCGATGACGGCGTCTGGGAGAGTCTCCTTCAGGCTTCCTGGCTGCTGTCGTGAATGCTGCCGGACAGTGCTTTATTTCAGTATCGGAGAGTACGGCCAGGGCGGTGTCCGAGTGGTAGTGCCTCGGGTTGACCAGGGTCAGCCCCGTGACCGGAAGCCCGACGGCGGCGGCGCGGGACATCCACCGCTCCGTTCTAGAATTCGTGGTTTCCACAGGGGACGGCGTCGAACGCCTCCGATACGGCTCGATTTGAATCTGGTTTTCAGCGGCTCCGAATCTCGTCGGTGCACCCGATGCCCTCCTCATCCGCTCGCGCGTCGCCCGCCGTCCGTGCTGCCGACCGCTCTCCGGGCATCCCACGCCGAGCGGAGATCCCGAGCGCCACCGCTGCGGCGAACAGAGTGCAGACACCCATGCCGAGCATGGCCGTCCGCAGTCCGTAGGCGTGTGCGACGACACCGGCAAGAATCGGAGGGGCCAGGCTGCCGAAGGACTGCACTGCCCTCCAGAGCCCCATGACGCGTCCGTGCATCTCCGCAGGAGCGGCCTTGAGGAAGGCGATCCTGCTCGCAGGGTTGAACAGACCCGTGGCCATTCCCCAGAGGGAGATGGCAGCGAACGCCATGCCCACACTGTGGGAAGAGGCGAACAGGGATTCCCCGGCGCCGACGAACACCACGGTCATGACGAAGAACCAACGGCGGACGACGAGAGTCTGTCCCTTCGACATCGCGTACGTCGCCGCCAGGAGCACGACTCCGAAGGCTACTTGCAGAGCCGCGTACGTCTCAGCCGGCTCGGACAACACCTCGCTGACGAAGAGAATCTCCAACGGGCCGATCCAGCCCAGGGATACCCATACAATGCCCGTCAACACCAGTGCCTCACGCAGCGACGGGTCTCTGATGAGGATCCGGTGACGGCCGCCCGTATCAGCGCCCCTGTCCCTACTGCGGGAGGGCACATCAACCCGCAGCACGCAGAAGATTGCGAATCCGACCAGATGGACGGCCGCGTTCGCCCACTGGGCGCTGTTGCTGCCCCAGTTCGCCAGCATGACGGCCGACAGGGTAGGGCCGGCAACGATGGGTACGCTGCTGGCGAAGCCCAGCAGAATGCTCGATTTCACTTCTTGGTTGCTCCCCAGCACCCTACTGGGGAATGCGTCGATGGCCACCTGGGTGACCGCCCTGGCCACTCCGCTGGTCAAGGCCGCCACGAGCAACCACGGCGCCGAGTCCGCGACGGCAAGGCCGACCGCCCCGCCGATGCCGACGGCAGTGCTCGCCGCCCCCACAACGGCGGGACTGTACAGATCAGCCAGACGCCCTATCCACGGCCCCAGGAGGATGGAGGGGGCGCCCCAGACCGTGGTCAACAGGGCGAGGTACAGCTCCGTCGCCCCCAGTTCGTAGGTCGCCCGTGCCTGGTTGGCGACCAGCGCCATCCACCAGGCGGTGCTCATGGTGAGCTGCAGGGCCACCACGAGACTCAGGGGAGCGGGCCTGGCCGGTAGCCATCGTCGCGAACGCCTCCCTGCGGTCGTTTCTCCATCACCCGCTTTCATGTGTGCTCGCACAGAACGCTCTTGAAGATCGCGGCCAGCTTTTTCACGCGGTCTCCGGACATCACGCTGTAGTGATCCGCGTCGACGTTGTGGATGCGGACCTCCTTGACGAAGGCTCCGATTCCGCGGTCGGCGGATTCCCGTACCTGCCGCGGGTAGGGGCTCTCCGCTTCATCCGCCGTGGCCCTGACGAGGTCGACGACCAGTTCCGACCGAGCTGGTCGGTAGGAACGAAAGGCTTTCAAGGTCCCGGCCAACACCCGCAGCATCCCGGCCTCCGCCTCACCGGGGAGTCCGTCCGGCAGCAGCCCGTGACGACGCAGCGTGCCCACTGCCTCCTCGGGGGTATCCCCTGCGATGTCCTCCAGGCTGTCCCGGATCCAGGAGTCGATGAGGACCGTGGCCAGCGGAGCGCGTCCACGGCGGTCGAGCGCCGCAGCGAGTTCGTAGGCGACGTTGCCACCGAAGGACCAGCCCGTCAGCACCAGCTGTCGTGAGGCGGCCAATCGCTCGACGAGCGGAAGGTAGACGTCGATGAACTCCTTCACTGAGCTGGGAGTCCTGGCATCCGACTCCAGACCGGGCGCCTGAAGCCCGAGGAAGGAACAGCGGTCCGCCAGCGCGCGGCTGAGCGGAAGGTACGGCAGCGCGGAACCCGTAGCCGCGTGCACGCCGATGACCAGCGGCCCTTCCTTTCGTGGCGTCAGCGAAACGACAATGTCCTGCTCACTGCTCGTCGTCTCGCTGATCCACGCGGCCAGCTCTCGCGGCGTGGGGTGGGCGAAGACCGTCGCCACGGACGGCTTGATGCCCAGGCGCTCTTTGCACACAGCCGTGAGCTTGAGCACTTGGAGGGAATGTCCGCCCATGGCGAAGAAGCCTGTGTCGGGATCGGCCGACGGGACCCCAAGTACGCTCTCGAAGACGGCACATACCCGAGCTTCCAGCGAACCGTCGGCCGCCTTCGCCCTCCTGCCCGTGTCCCCCGTCCCTCGCCCGGAACCCGCTGTCCGCTGCCTGTCCTTCCAGACTGCCGTCAGGGCGGCTTGGTCCGTCTTGCCGTTCGGGGTGGTGGGGATGGTCTCCACCTCCACCAGGGCGGACGGGATGATGTTCCGCGGCAGCCAATGCTCCAGATGTCTGTGCAGGGCGCGTGGATCCGGTGCGGCGCCCTCCACGGGCACATAGAAACCGATCAGTTTCTGTTCGGGTCCGTTTCCCATCGCCAGCACGCGCGCGGCGGCGACCTCGGCTGACGCCAGCATCGCCTGTTCGATCTCCGCGGGTTCCAGACGGATCCCTCTCAGCTTCACCTGCCGGTCGCTCCGACCGAGGTACTCCAGCCCGCCTTCCGGCAGTTGTCGGCAGATGTCCTGGGTGCGGTACATCCGGCCGCCCGGCACTCTGCTGTAGGGGTCCGGGAGAAACTTCTCCGCCGTGGCAGCGGGACTGCCCTCGTAGCCGTCGGCCAGCCCCAGTTCACCGGCTATGTACAGCTCTCCAGGCATGCCCACAGGGACCGGCCGCAAGTCGGCGTCGAGCACGTACAGGCGTACGTAGGGCAGCGGATGACCGATGGGTACGGTCCTCGTGGCCCCGGGCCGGGTGAGGTAGTAGCTCACTGCGCCGGCCTCGGTGGGCCCGTACAGATTGATCAGTTCGGCTTCGAGCTTCCGGTGGGTCAGGGCCACCAGCCCCGGCTTGAGCTCCTCACCGGCGGACAGCACATGGCTCAGTGAAGGGCAGCCGGCGGCGCCGAGTTGCCCCAGGAAGCTCTCCAGCATCGAAGGGACGAAATTCACCACGTTCACTTCATGCCGCTGGACCAACCGCGCAAGATAGCTCGGGTCCAGGTGGCCGTCAGGCTCCGCCACCACGATCGTGGCCCCATGGTGGAGGGGCCAGAAGAGCTCCCACACGGACACGTCGAAGCCGTAGGGCGTCTTGAGGAGGAGGCGATCACCCGGGCCCACCGGTATCAGGCCCTGGAGCCAGTCGAGAAAAGCCAACGACGCGTCAGTGGGATAGGCAACAGGCTTCGGCCGCCCCGTGGACCCTGAGGTATGCAGCACGTAGGCCGTACGCTGCGACGACAGCGCGTCGGCGGCAGCGTCCGGAAGAACATCCACCACAGCGTCCGGATCCGCCAGGCTCTCAGTGCGCACAACGCCCCATGGCCCGTCGGGCACCTTGTCAGCGGTCGCGCCATGGGCGGCAACGTGGGCGATGTCCAGAGTCGACAGCATGCCGTGGAGACGTTCCTGCGGGGCCGAGGGGTCCAGGGGGACGTAGGCCGCGCCGATCGCGCACACTGCATGCAGGGCGGCAACCATGTCGAACGAGCGCTGCATGAGCACGCCCACCCTGTCGCCGGGCCGCACACCGCGCCCATACAGGCCGGCGGCGAACCGCTCGACTCTCTCCCACAGCTGTGCATAGGTGAGCTTCCCCTCGTCACCGAGGAGCGCCACGGCATCCGGTGTCCGCCGCGCCTGCTCTCCGAAGGGCTCGCTGAGGGTCCGGTACGGCACCGTCGGCCGGGGCGAGACGGCGGGCGGGACGACCGATTCCTCGTCACGGGGACCGGTCAGCGCGTGATCGGCCAGCTGGGAGTCCGGCCCATCGGTGAGCGAGCGGAGCAACTCAAGGTAGGCGTGGACGAAGCCCTCCACGAACGCCGTATCCGCCAACTCAAGGAGCCACTCGGCCTGCCCCTCGATCACACGGTCCGTCTGCTCCAGCGAGAGAGTCAGGTCGAATTTGGCCGTGCCGGTGTCCAGATGCGTGGGAGCCACCGTCCTCCCCTGCCACTGCAGCTGTCCGCCCGGAGTGTTGTGCCAGGCCAGCATGGTGCGGAACAACGCGCTCTCCGATGCGGCCCCGCTGAGGCCGAGGAGTTCGACGATGCGGTCGAACGGCGTGTCCTGGTGGTCCTGCGCCTCCATAACCGTGACGTGCACCCGCTCCAGAACGTCTCGGAAGGTCCGGGCGTCGGCCAACTCGGTGCGTAACGGGAGCGTATTGACGAAGAAGCCGACGACGTTGTCGAGGCGCGGGTCGGGGCGTCCCGCGAACGGTGCGCCGACCACCACATCGTCCACGCCGGCCACCCGCCGCAACAGCACCTTGAACGCGGACAGGAGGACCACGAAGGTGGTCGTTCCGGCCGACTCGGCGAGCCGCTCCACGGCGGAGACCGTGGAGGCCGGGATGACGAAGCTCATCAGCCTGCCGGTGGCGTGATCCGACGGCCGGCGCGGGGCGTCATTGAACGGAGTCAGCACGGCCGGGGCACCGGACAGCTTCTTGGTCCAGTACGCCTCGTCCTCGGGATCGATCGACCGCCCGGGGGCCTCAGCCACCCAGTCGAGGAACCGGAAAGACGGAACCGGGCCGAGGCTACCGCCGTTCAGCAGGGTGCCCAGTTCCTGGAGAAGGACGCCGACGGACCAGCCGTCCACGACGATGTGATGGAAGCACAACACGAGGTGCCAGCGGTCATCGGGAAGAAGGACGGCCGCGCACCGAAAGAGTGGTGCGTCGTCCAGCCGAAACGGACGCTTGGCACAGTCCTCGGCGATCTGGCGTGCCGTCTCGTCGGGGTCCGTGTCTGCGGACGGGGCCCGCAGGTCGTGCCAGACGAGGGGAACGCCCTCGCCCGGCACGACCTCCTGCCGGGGTTCACCACCCTGCTCGGTGAAGCGGCAGCGCAACACAGTGTGCCGGTCCTGCACGATGTGCAGGGCGTCCTGGAGGGCGTCATGGGACGGCGTCCCGTGCAACTCCGCCATCAGGGCGATGTTGTAGGTGGCTGTCCCTGGCTTCAGCTGTTCGAGAAACCACAGCCGACGCTGGGCGACTGACAGAGGCCCCATGGTGTGCGTTCCGGCTCCGGCTCCGGTGGTCGTCCGGCCCAGCCCCTGCGCGAGCAGCTCGGCCACCAGCTGCTCATGGCGGGAGACGGACCCGGCGAGGTGCTCGCTCATGCGCCGTTCTCCTCCAGCAGTGCGGCAGCCTTCTTCTCCAGGGCAGCCATCACCAACCGTGCCTGTCCTTCCACTGTGGGGGCGTGCATGAAGTCCCGGACCGACAGCCGGATCTCGAATGACGCCTTGAGCGCCGCCAGCACTCGCGTGGTCTGAAGCGAGTTGCCGCCCAGCGCATAGAAGCCGTCGCGACGGCCGACTCTCCGAATCCCCAGCACCTCCGACCACACAGCGGCGAGATGAGCCTCCAGAGGCGTCTCCGGTTCCTCCCAGGGCTTCTCCTCCTCGAAATCGGAGGGCCGCGGTTCGGGCAGACGGTTTCGATCGATCTTTCCGCTCGCCGTGCGTGGCATTTCGCCGAGGTGCACGAACGCACTCGGAACCATGTACCAGGGCAATCTGGACGCGGCGTGGTCGGCAAGCTCCGCGCTCCCAGCCTCCCGCCCGACGGTGTAGGCCACCAGACAGAGGTCACCGCCCGGTCCTGGACGCGCGATCACCACGCAGGAGGTGAGGGCAGGGTGGTCCAGGAGAACGCTCTCGACCTCACCGGTCTCCACCCGGCAGCCCCGGATCTTCACCAGGTGGTCGCCACGGCCCAGATAGACGATCTCACCGGTGGCTCGGCGTCGGACCAGGTCGCCGGTGCGGTAGAGGCGTTCGCCCGGCCGAGCCGGGTACGGGTGGGGAACGAAGCTCTGTGCGGTGAGGCTCGGCCTGCCCACGTAGCCGCGGGCCAGGCCGTCCAGGCCGGCCACGCAGAGCTCGCCCGGCACATCGTGGGGTACAAGCTTCTGCGACTCGTCCATCACGTAGAGCCGGTAGGCACCCACCTGCGTGCCGATGACCGACAGTTCGGGGAGGGCGTCGCCATCGCCTTCCCATACAGCGACCTCGGAGGTCTCGGTCTGGCCGTACTGATTGTGCACGGGCACGCCGAAGTGCTCCACAGCCCGCTCGATCAGGGCGGCCGAAGCGGCCTCTCCGCTGAGCGTGACCCACTGGAGGTGGGGGTATTCCTGCGAGACGGTTCCGTCGAGATAGACCTCGAGCATCGATGGCACGAAGTGCGCCAGCATGACGGGGTGCTCTCGGAGGAGTTTCGCGATGTGCTGGATGTCGGACTCGGCTTCGGCATCCGCCATGACGACGGTCGCACCGGTCATGAGGGGGAGGAAAATCTCCCAGATCGCGACGTCGAAGATGAGCGGCGTCTTGTAGAGCACCGCCTTCCCGCTGCCCAGCGCGTAGCGGCGCCGCAGCCATTCCAGACGGGTTCCAGCGCACGAATGATCGATGGCCACGCCTTTGGGCTTACCGGTCGAACCCGACGTGTAGTACACGTAGGCCAGGCCGGACGGACCAGTGGTGCGGGCAGTCAGGACAGCTTCCGGAACCGGTTCTGAATCGGGGACGAGCAGGGGTGCCAGGCCGTCGAGCAGTTCGAGGCACTGCTCGTCGGTCACGACGAGGGCGAGTGAAGCGTCATCGGCTATTCCCGCCAGACGTGCCCTCGGGAGGCGCGGGTCGAGCGGCACGAACGCCCCGCCGGCCTTCAGTATCGCCAGCAGCGAGACGATCTGCTCAACCGAGCGCTGCATGCATACACCGACGACGGACTCCCGGCCGACGCCTCGTTCGGCCATGACAGCCGCCAGTGCGCCGGATCGCCGGTCCAGTTCAGCATAGGTGATGTTCGCTCCGTCCGCAACGATCGCGGTCGCGTCAGGGGTTCGGGCGGCCTGTTCTACGACAAGGCCGTGCAAGGTCCAATCGATCTGGTAGGGCTCCACGCCCTGCGCGGTGTCCCGGAGGATTCCGGCCCTCGTCTCCTCTGAGAGCAGCGGAGCCTCCCCGACGGGAAGGGAACGAGAAATCGGCGCCCTGCGCAGCAATTCGCCGAATGCCAGGCCGAATTCCTCGGCCCAATCGGCGTCGAAGGTGTCCGTCGCGTATTCGAGCTCGCAGGTATACGTGTCCGAATCCCTGACAACGGACAGCGTGAGGTCAAACTTTGCCGTTCCGTTGTGGACGTGCACCGGCTCCGTCCTGCAGCCAGGCAGGGAGAGAGTAGTTGCCGACCTCGTGTTCTGCATGACGAAGACGGAGTCGAACAGGGGGTTCGCATCCGCGCTCCGATGTGGTGCAACGGCGCTCACAACCTCGTCGAAGGGCAGTTCCTGGTGGCTCAGGGCCTCGCGCATGCGCTGCCCGACACTCTGGACCACATCCGTGAGCGAGGTTCCCTTGTCGAACTCGGTGGGAATGACCACGGTGTTGGCGAAGTAGCCGAGTATCGACTCGCTCTCCGGGGTCGTCCGGCAGGCCACCGGCACCCCCGTGCTCACCACATCATTCAGCGAGTAGCGGTGCAGCAGCGTCTGGAAGGCCGCCAATAGGACGGAGAACGGCGTCGCCGAAGCCTGGGAGGAGACCTCCTCCACCGGTGCCGCGGGAACACCGAACCGATAGATCGCACCCCCACGCGGGCCGTCGGCGGCACGGTTGCGACGCGGATGGATGGAGAGGGGCGGATATCCCTTTGCGAGCGCCCCTGTCCAGTACTGCCGGGATCGCCGGGCCTCGTCGCCGGACAGCCAGCCCTCCTGCCACTGGGCATAGTCCCCATACTGGTGGGGTATGGCCGGCAAGGCCACTTCAGCGCAAGCAGCGTTGAGATCGCCGAAGAAGATGTCGAGCGACCACGCGTCGATCACGGCGTGGTGGAAGACGAACAAGAGTCCATGACTGCCGTCGGCAAGCGCGTAGAGGTGGACCCGCAGCAGCGGCGCGCGGGAGAGGTCGACGGGCTTGCAGGCGTCCTTGTGCGCGGCACCGATGAAATCGTCGACAGACTCCGCATTCCTGAGCTCAACCACAATGGGCGATGGCTCGGATATCTCCTGGCGAAGGCCGTCGGCGTCGACGACCAGTGCTGTGCGGAGCGCCTCGTGGCGTTCGACGACCCGGGAGACACCGCGCTCCAAGGCCTCGGCATCCAGCGGGCCGTCGATGTGGAAGGCCACGGGCACGTGGTAAGGAACGGTGCTCTCGTCAGCTTCCGCGAGGAACCAGAGCCGGCGCTGCGCCGCCGATGCCGGGGCCCGGTCGGCCGTCCTTCGCTTGGGGAACCCGGCCGCGGGTGGCGCCTGCCGGAGCCGGTCGAGCAGGGACAGGGGCTCACTCATAACGGTATCCCGGGGGAATTGAGGTTCTCGAACCGACGCTCGAGGACTGTGGCGATGGAACGTACGGTGCCGGCCGTGAAGAATTCCTCCACGGTGAGTTCGAGCCCTGTCAGCCGGCGTAGCCGACCGACGAGTTGAACCGCTTTGAGGGAATCGCCGCCCGAGTCCAGGAATTCCTGATCGATCGACACCAGTGACCGGCCCGTCACCCCCGCCCACACTTCGGCGACGGCGACGTGCAGCTCCGAGGCGCCCTCCAGGGACCCGGCCCCGACCTCCGTACCGAGCGCGTGTACGGGCAGGGCGTCACGGTCCAGCTTGCCGTTGCGGTTCACGGGGAACTCGTCCAGTACCACGTAGTGCGATGGCACGGCGGCGGCCACGAGGGTCTCGGCGAGAAGACGCCGTGCGTCACCAGGGTTGAAAGGAAAGTCCGTGAGCACGTAGCCGACCAGCCGTCCACCGGTCTCGTCGGGCACGACCTTGGCGGCGGCCTCCCGGACGCCCGGCAGCTTCCGGAGAGCGGCTTCCACCTCCCCGGTCTCGATGCGGTTGCCGTGCAGCTTCAGCTGACTGTCGGTCCTGCCCAGGTACAACAACCCGGCCTCGGGGTCATGCCTGACCCGGTCCCCAGTCCGGTACATGCGCTCACCGGGTGCGCCGAACGGGTCCGGCAGGAACTTCTCGGCCGTGAGGACAGGCTCCTCCAAGTAGCCATGCGCGAGGTTCCCGTCGCCACCCAGGAAGAGCTCACCGGCCGCACCGTCGGGAACCCGATTGAGGTGCTCGTCGAGGACGTAGGTACGGAACCCCGGGATGGCTTCCCCGATGGGCGTCGAGGCATGGCCGTGGTTCTCCCGGTAGGTCCACCAGGTGCACTCGCCCGCCTCCGTGGGCCCGTACTGGTTGTCCACCCGGATACCCAGCTTCTGGTGCACAGCTTCTGCCAGTTCGGGGGAGAGCGCCTCGCCACTGGCGAACAGGTGACGGAGCGAGGAGGTGAACTCCGACACGTCCTCCTGGTCGAGGAAGATGCGCAGAACCGACGGAACGAAATGGGCGACAGTGATCTGCTCGTCCCTGATCAGTGTGGCCACTCGCGCCGGATCCCGGTGATCTCCCGCGGAGGCGAAAACCAGGGTGGCACCCACGGACAGCGGCCAGAAGAACTCCCAGAACGATACGTCGAATCCGTAGGGTGTCTTCTGGATCACCCGGTCGCCCGACCGGAGGCCATACGTCTCCTGGAGCCAGCGCAGCCGGTTCACCGCACCTGCATGGGGGTAGACGACACCCTTGGGTTTCCCGGTCGATCCGGAGGTGAAGAGCACGTAGGCGGCAACCGTGGGAGAGACCGCGACGCTTGGCGCCTGCCGCCCAGGCGTGTGCTCACCTGCGGGCACCGGTACCACGCCGAGGTCCGCCCAGTCGCGCATAGCTCCCGCACCGCCGGTGAGCACCACCCTGGCACCGGATGTACGCAGCATTCCCCGCACCCGAGCGTCGGGAAGTTCTTGCTCAATCGGTAGGTACGCGGCACCCGCCTTGAGGATGCCCAGCATGCCGGCAATCAGGTTGAACGACCTTGGGCAGGCGACGGCCACCACTTCGCCCGGCAGCACCCCCTTCTCGACAAGTATCGCGGCAATGCTGTCAGAGGCCCTCCGCAACGAGAGGTACGAGTGATCCATCCCCTCTGCCCGCACAGCCACCGCTTCGGGAGACCGGGTCGCTTGGTGGTCGAACAGCTCGTGCACACTGCCTGGTTCGGCATTGCTCATCGAGAATTCCCCCACAGCGCCGACCATCACCGCGCGCTCTTCGGACGCATGTCCGTCCACAGCTCCTCGATACGATCCAGGCATTCGGCCCTCTCCGCCGGCTCGCCCACCACCGTCCAGCCGTCCGGAATTCGTCGACCGACGCACCAGATCGAGTACTGCTCTTCAATGTTGCGGACAACTACATATGTTCTAGGGTTTTCCATGATTCCTCGTCCAAGTTCCAGTCAGCTGCGGCAGAGGAGCGCTTCACTGTTGGTGTATTCGGGCCACAAAGTCATGGTGCTCGTCGCCCGCGCCCTCACGGAGAACCGCCATGGCACGCTTCCGGTCCTCGTCATTCCGATCCTGGGAGAGCTTGAACCGGCCGGTCAACGATTCGATGTCCAGCTCGAACCCTACGATTCCGCCGATGAGCTTCTCGATACGTGAGTCGTTCTCATCCAAGCGGTATGCGCCCTCCGACCGATCAGCCTTCTCACTGATGCTGGCGAGACCCGAGACAACCTGGTCCTGGTTCTCCAGAACGCGCACGCGGCCCCGCACATGGACAGCTACGTAATTCCAGGTCGGCAGCTGGTCCGTCGTGTAGGTCTTGGGCGATATATAGGAATTCGGACCATGGAATACTGCTAGCACTCGGCGGCCGTTAAGATTCGGGACCTGAGGGTTTCCGATGTCGAGATGGCCGAACAGCACCCCCTGCTCTCCCCGTTCCCGGTCCAGGATCAGCGGAAGGTGCGTCGCGAACACCTCACTATCCTCATCCGAGGAGATCAACGTCGCGAGCGGGAAGCGCTGCACGGTTTCCAGAATTGCTTCCCTGTCTGGCTCGATGTGCCGAGCCGGCGGATATTCCACTTCATCTGCTGAGGGTACTTCCGACCTCTTCCGCACGTCTTCCACTATCTCGGCGGACCTGAAGGGCAGAAGCGAAAGCAAGGTGTCGCCAATACCGTGCGACAATTCCGTGAGGCCCTGAAAATAGATGCCTGCCGTCAGTTCTGGTGCACTGTCTGCTCGGTACGCACGACTGACCAGGAAATTACCTGACTCGTTCTGCCGCAGATGCGGGATGACGTCCCGGAAAATCTCGGGATCGAGCTCGCGGTGGTAGCCGGTAGCCAGCACGAGGCCGTCCAGGTTCAGGCTCCGGCTACCCTCCTGGCCACCGACGGTCACATCGATTCCCGTCGGGCCGGCGTCCGCCGACAACAGCCTGCTGGACCGGCAGAGCGTGAGCCGCGGCACATTCCCACGGACCTGATCCTCATAGCCCATGTGATATAGATCTTCGATGAGGCCAAGGTCCACGACGCCGTAATTGGTGCTGCGCGCCTCCGCCAGCCGAGCCGCGCGGTCGTGGGCGGTGAAGTGGTCGTCAACCTCGGCGGAGAAGAAGACCTCGTTGCTGTACGGGCTGTCGTCCGCAGGCCGGAAGGAGTATCCGGGGAGAATCGCGTAGACGCGGCTCAAGGGGTACTTCGCGAGGATGTACTCAATGATCTCTGCGGCAGACTGACCGCCGCCGACCACTGCGAACGACAGATCCGCCGAGCGATCAGGGAAGCTCTCCGGGAAACGCTCAAGGAATTCTGCGGTGTGAATGACACGCTCGTCACGCGGAGCCACACCTGCGATCCGATTCGGAGTTCCGCCCGGGGCGTACACGACGTTCCGCGTCTGATAAGTGACGCACTCCCCGGAATGCGCGAGTTCCGCTCTGACCGTGAAGCTGCGCGCCATGCCGTCGACGCCGAAGTCCGGACTGACCGACGCTACGCGCGCCCCGAAGACAGCTTGGTGCTCGAAGTGCCCCGCTACCCAGCGAAGGTAGTCCTGGAATTCAATGCGGGAGGGGTAGAATTCCCGGAGATTCGCGAACTCCTCCAGGCGGCCCTTGGCCTTGAGGTACGCAAGGAAAGAATAAGGGCTTTCCGGATTGCGCAGCGTTACTAAGTCCTTCAGGAAAGAAATCTGCATCCGGGCGCCATCCAGTAACATTCCCGGGTGCCAAGCAAATCTCTCTTTGCCCTCCAGGAAGAGTGCCCTCGGTGGATTCTCCTCCTCCGCCATGGCAGCGGCCAGCGCCACATTGGACGGGCCGAATCCAATCCCCAGCAGATCGAGCATAGACCTTCTCCTCAATAATACAGAAATTATCTTGGTCCGGGCGGCTCAGTAAAAGTTGGCATGGCGGACAGAAGTCACTTGAGGGTGCGATGCGGCACGGCTCTTCAGCTATTCATATCAGAAACGCGCACAGTTGCGTAATCTCTCGAAGCCGGCCAGTGCCAGCGTCGATGGATGAGGGTTTATCCACCCTCCGCCGCAAGCGATCGAGTGCCGCATGAAGGCCTAAGAAGGCCTGAGGCCTACCAATTTAGCAAATACTGCCAAGACCCCGCCCTCTCATTTGCCCCCGGTGCGCATGTACTGACAAGCATGCACGCTCACCCCCACCCCGGAGCGCCCCAAAGTGCTAGGGCCGGCTGCAAATTGTCGCGCCGGAGTGACGCGCGCGCAAGGCCGCTCTCATAACCACCTTTTAATACAATGAAGTTGATTGCCTGTCAACCATCAACCTCCGCAGCCTTTACGGCCTCGGGACCGGTAGGCCCGCATGTTGAGACGTCGCCTATTGCGTGACTGCCGCTGCTCGATATCACCGTGAGTGACGAGGTTGGGCCCAGCTGTTCGGTGATCTGCCTACGTACTCCATGGCACCGTCGCGGTCGTCTCGATCCGGCTGTGGCGCAGCGCCTGAGACAGAGGCGCTCGTTTCCGGTGCACCGCTCACATGAGAGGACGATTGGAAGACGCGTACGCGTCCGCGATGTTGAAGACGCTGGCACGGCGTGGGCATTCCGCCTGGCCGAAGAGGTGGGTGATTCGCTCGGCGAGCGCGACTTCTCCGTCACGTACGGTGGTCTCGTGCATCCGACGACCGGGGCCGGAGAGCGCCTCGGGGGACGCCGGCCGCAGGTCGCGTCGGTCCATGTCGCCTCGGACCTGTCTGATAATTGATCTCCTGGCCGCCGGTGCCCGCAAAAAGGGGCGGCGACGGGGGACGAACTGGAAGGTCCGGCACGTCCGTCGGCTGGCCAGGCGCTCGGCCGGTCACGCGGCGGGCTGACCACCAAGGTCCACCTCGCCCGCGACGGCCGGGCCCGACCCCGGCCGTCGTCGTCACGCCCGGCAATGTCAACGACTCCACGGTCTTCGATGCGGTCATGGGCTCTTTGAGAGTCACCCGGACCGGCGTGGGGCGGCCCCGCCGCAAGCCCGACGCGGTCATCGCGGACAAGGCATACCCGTCCCGGGCGATCCGCCGGGATCTGCGCAGGCGAGGCATCCGAGCTGTGATCCCGGAACGGGCTGACCAGAAGGCCAACCGACTGCGGCGCGGCCGGAACGGCGGCAGACCGCCGGCCTTCGACCGCGAGCTCTACAGGTCCCGCAACGTGGTCGAGCGCTGCTTCGGCCGCCTGAAGCAGTTCCGCGCGATCGCCACCCGCTTCGACAGACTCGCCGACCGCTGCCGAGCCGGAGTCCACCTCGCCGCACTCATCCTCTGGCTCCGCGACCCCCTCCAAGGCCCTTTGTCAGACAGGTCCTAACGGCCCCGACCGCACCTGCGGTTCGCCGACCGAGCAGGGAGCATCCGTACGAGGGAGCCCGGTCACCGACTCGCCCGGCACCGGCCGCACGACCCGCCCCTGGCCCGTAGACATGAAGGGCAGCCGCGCCCGCCGACAGGACCGGGCCGGCTGCACCATCGCCAGCCGTGCCAATGCGCCTTTTCAGCGTGGCCACCGATCGGGTGACTGGGGCGGGGTGTCCTCACGCTGAATATGCTCACTGAACGCCGCGCTTTGAAGGCGCTCGGCGCTGGCTGGACCGTTGTTGGGAGGGCTTGTTGGCGAGCAGGGCATGGGATTGACTTCATGTCATGAGGATCGATTGGTTGACACCCTTGGTCATCTTCTACAACCTGCTTCTCCTGCCAGCTGTCCCCACCGAGACCTATGCGCTTTTGGGGCCCGGTGTCCTCGCCGCCGTCGCGGCCACAGCGACGGTGCCGGCTCTCATCGGCCTGGAATACCTCTTCTTCGCCCATCTCGACACTCGGGATGAACCCCACGGAGGCGGGTAGGGGTTGCCCAGTACTCCAGCCGTAGACGTTATGGCCCGGATCGGTATCGTCGCCGTATGCCTGAACTGATCGCGCCCACCGCCCACTTGCACGCTGCTTGACTCGAGGCGCATTACGAGCGGGGCCCTGGCCCCCATGGAGCTTCCCCTTGATCGTGGGCACCTGGAGACCGGGACGTGTGAGCCCAGGGGAAGCAGTGCCGGGTGGGAAATGAGTACACGAAGCGGTACACCGCGGAGTTCAAACGGGACGCGATCGCGCTCGTCGACTCCACGGGCCGCACGGTGACCGAGGTCGCCCGGGAGCTGGGGGGCAGCCCGGAGTCGCTGCGCGGCTGGTACAAGCAGGCCAAGGCGGACCGAGGTGAGGGCCGCCGCGGCGAGCTCATCACAGCAGAGCAGGAGGAGCTCAAGCGGCTGCGCAAGCTCGCTGCCGAGCAGGCCAAGACGATCGAGGTCCTGCGAAAAGCCGCGGTCTTCTTCGCGAAGGAGAGCGATCGATGAACGAGATATACGCGTTCATCAAGGCGGAGAAGACCACCCATGGCGTCGCTTTCCCATGGCGGCTGCTGAAGGTGGCCCGCTCTTCCTTCTACGCCTGGCTCACCGCGGCGAAAGCCCGGACTGTCCGCAAGGCGGCCGACGAGGCCCTGACCCACGAGATCACCGTCATCCACGTCGCCTCCCGGGGCACCTGCGGTGTCCCGCGCGTCCACGCCGAACTGCGGCGTCCGGGACGGCGCGTGAACCGCGAACGGGTCGCGCGCCTGATGCGCGACCACGGCATCCAGGGCGCCCACCGCCGCGGACGCCTGTCGCTGACCCGGCCGGACAAGAAGGCGAGGCTGGCCCCGGACCTGATCGGCCGCGACTTCCACGCCGAGACACCCGGCACGAAGCTGGTCGGGGACATCACCTACCTGCCCACGGCGAGGGCCGGCTCTACCTCGCCTGCCGGCTGGACCTGGCCACCCGCGAGGTCGTCGGCTACGCCATGGCCGACCACCACCGCGCCTCCCTGGTCATCGACGCGCTGAAGACGGCCCACGGCCGGGGCTCTCTACAACCTGGATGCATCGCACACTCAGATCGCGGCAGCGAGTACACATCCACTGAAGTCCGACGCGAGATACGCGAGTCGGGGCTGCGGCGGAGCTGTGGACGCACCGGGTCTTGCTTCGACAACGCCGCCGCGGAGAGTTTCTGGGCCCTGCTCAAAGAGGAGATCGGCATTCGCGTCCGGCCCGACCGGGCCACCGCCCGCGCCGAGATCTTCGCCTTCATCGAGGCCTTCTACAACCGCCGCCGTCTGCGCAAGCACAAGGTCTACGGCTACCTCACCCCGGCCGAGACCAGGCAACGGCATCAAGACGCCCTAAGGGCTGTCCCGTGATCCCTGGCGGGCGTGCGACGACAGCTGCGGCGCCTCGCGGCGTTGTCGGAACGCCCGCATACGTCCCGTATGCGGGCGCCCCTCCGCCTTGCGATGCACCACATCTGACGCCGCACGCTGATCCACCACGGATTACGGGACAGCCCTTAGCGGCATAACGAACACGCGTCCAACATCACGGGGAAACTTCACATAGGACACGGTCTACAGAGCGGGACGGTTGACGTACCGTCCGCCCGCTGCCAACAGGCTGGAAAGACACGCTGTCCGAATAAGTCCGGTTGACCGTCTCCTGAGTGATCGACATGCTGAACGCAGGGCAGGGGGAGGCACCGAAGCGTCCGTGCCCCGTTCTTCGGCGTGCTCGAAGACGGCCGCGGCGTCCCCCGCGGCTGGGCCGGCCGCAAGACAGCACCGGGGACACCCCGAGGCCCAGGGCTTCCGTCCCGGCCGGAACGGGTGGCAACCGCATGTACACACCCACCGCGCGCACCACTGAAAGGGGCAGCCCTTGCCAGGAACCAAGCCGGACCTGAAGTCGCTCAGGGCGACGAAGTACACCTCGTCGACGCGCACCGCCGGAAGCCTGGAGCGATTACGCCGCCTGGGATACAACGCCGGACTGCAGGTGCTGGACCTGTGGGACACGCTGCGCGGCAGGGACCACCCGCTGCTGCCGCCCCGACGCCACCGTCGCTTCATCGGCAATGGTGACTTCCTCGAAGTGGGCCGCCAGATCACCGCGTACATGCGGGACGAACTCGGTGTGGGCCCCGGACACGACGTCCTGGACGCGGGATGCGGTGCCGGACGCATCGCGGTGCCGCTCACGGACGTGCTCACCGAAGGTTCCTATCTCGGCTTCGACATCGTGCCGCACGCCGTCGAGTGGTGCTCCCGCACGATCACTCCCCGCCATCCGAACTTCCGCTTCGCCCACGTCGACATCCGCCAGGAGATCTACAACCCGCAAGGGACCCTCTCCGCGGCCGACTTCCGGTTCCCCGCCGACGACGCGGCCTTCGACACCGCCGCGCTGGTGGGGCTCATCAGCCATCTCCGCCCGGCCGAGCTGGACAACTACCTGGCGGAGTCCGCCCGGGTCCTGCGGCCCGGAGGGCAGTGCTTCGCCACGGCCTACCTGGTGGACGACACGGTCGCCGCGAACATCGCGCGCGGCACGACCGCCTTCGAGTTCACGCACGACCACGGTGACTACTACGTGCACTCCGAGGAGGAACCCACGTACGCCATCGCCTACCGGCTGGAGCACATCCTGTCGGTGGCGGAACGGCACGGTCTGCGCATGCTCCGGGACCCCCGACCGGGTACCTGGGGTGTGTCCACACGACGTCCGGCCTCGATGGACCTACTGGTCCTCGAACGCGCCTGAGACGACCGGGTGCCGCAACGGCACTCGCATCCCCGCACAAGAGAGGAAATCCATCCGTCCATGACCGACAGGACCAACCCCACCGCCGTCCCCGGCGACGGGAACCCCGGCGTCATCGTCATCTCGGGCATCTCCGCCGCAGGCAAGTCCACCGTCGCGCAGGCCCTCGCCGAGCGCCTGCCCCGTTCGGCGCACGTACGCGGCGACACGTTCCGCCGCATGGTCGTCAACGGGCAGGTGCACATGACCGCCGAGGCCCCGCCGGAGGCCGTCGCGCAGCTCCGTCTGCGGTATCGCCTGGCCGCCGCGTCGGCGGACGCCTACGTCGAGGCCGGGTTCACGGCCGTCCTCCAGGACATCCTCCTCGGCGAGCACCTGCTGGAGATCACCGAGATGATCAGAAGCCGTCCGCTCGCCGTGGTGATGCTGGCACCCGACCCGGACGTCGTGGCCCGGCGCGAGGAGAAGCGCTCCAAGACCGGCTACGGACCCGACTGGCAGCCCAAGGACCTGGACAAGGTGCTCCGGGACAGCACGCCCCGCATCGGGTTGTGGCTCGACACCTCCCACCAGACGGTCGACGAGACCGTCGACGAGATCCTCAAGCGCGCCTGGGGCGAGGGCGCCGTCTCCTGATCACGCCGACGGGCTCCCGCGGCGCCGCCCCGGGAGCCCGGTCCGGCCCTGGGACCCGCCCTGCCCGACATCCAAGGAAGGACACGCGTTGCGCACCCTACGGATCGGCCCCGGAGACGCTTCGGTGGGAGTCGTCGGCCTCGGCTGCATGGGTATGACCTACGCCTACGACCCCGCCGGCCGCGACGAGAACACCTCGATCTCCGTGCTCCACCGCGCTCTCGACCTCGGCGCCGACCTCATCGACACCGCCGATGTCTACGGCCCCTGCACCAACGAGGAGTTGGTGGGCCGGGCGCTCGCCGACCGCCGTGAAGAGGCGTTTCTCGCCACGAAGGTGGGATTCGTCACCGGGGAGACTCGGCTGCGCCGTGACGGCAGGCCCGAGCACGTCCGCGCGGCCATCGACGCGAGCCTGCGCCGGCTGCGCACCGACCACGTGGACCTCTACCAACTGCACCGGGTCGACCCCGAGGTGCCGCTGGAGGAGACCTGGGGAGCGATGGCCGAGGCCGTGAAGGCCGGCAAGGCCCGGATGCTGGGCCTGCCCGACGTGACCGTCCCCCAGATACGCCTCGCCCAGAGCGTGCACCCCGTGGCCGCCCTTCAGACGGAACTGTCGCTGTGGAGCCGGGACGCCACGGCCGAACTGCTGCCCCTCACCGCGAGGGAAGGCATCGCGCTCATCGCCTGCTCGCCGCTCGGCCGCGGCTTCCTGGCGGGCCGCTTCGGCTCCGTCGAAGACGTGCCGGACGGCGACTACCGACGCCACAACCCGCGCTTCCAGAAGGAGAACTTCGCGGCCAACCTCCGGCTTCTGGAGGGTGTCCGCACCGTGGCGCACCGGCGTGGCATCACCCCCGCCCAGGTCGCGCTCGCGTGGGTGCTGTCCCGCGCCCCGCACGTCGTCGCCATCCCGGGGACCAAGAACATCCGCTATCTGAACGACAACGTCGCTGCCGCCCACCTCCGGCTGGACGACGACGACCTCGGCCTGCTGGACGCACTGCCGGCCGCGACCGGAGCGCGCCAGTGACACCGGGCGTCTCGCCCTGATCCGCCCCGCCCGGGGTCGCACCGTCGGGCGGACATCCACGACCCGCACGAAAGGAAACCTCGCCCGTGCCCGCAACCGACCGGTCGACCCTGCGCCGGGGCCTGGGGGTCCTTGCCGTCGCCGTACGGGAGGAACCCTGGATCTTCTGCGCGGCCCTGCTCGCCAGCGCCCTGTACGGCGTGGCGCCGGTCGCCACCTCCTGGACGCTGGGCCGCATCACCGAGGACGTCATCCTGCCCGCCTTCCAGGAGGGCCGGACCACCGCGGCCGCCCTGGTCGCCGCCGGCCTGGCCGTCTTCGGGGTGGCGATGCTGCGGGTCGTCGGAGTGATCGGACGCCGCGTCGGTGCGGGCATCATGCAGTTCCGGCTCCAGGCGACGTACCGCCGCCGGGTCGCCCACCGCTATCTGCGACTGCCCGTCTCCTGGCACCAGCGCCACCCGGCCGGCCAACTGCTGTCCAACGTCAACGCGGACGTGGAGGCGGCCTGGGCGCCCATCGTGCCGCTGCCCACGGCCATCGGCGTCGTCGTCATGCTCACCGCCGCCATCGTCTCGATGTTCGCCGTCGACCCGGTGATGGCCGCCGTCGCCCTGCTCGTCTTTCCCGCCATCGGGCTCCTCAACGTCTTCTACCAGCGCAGGCTCACGCCACTCGCGGCGCGCGCCCAGAGCCTGCGAGCCGAGACCAGCGACATCGCCCACGAGAGTTTCGACGGCGCCCTGGTCGTCAAGACACTCGGTCTGGAGGAGCACGAGACGGCCCGGATGGCGGATGCCGCCGCCCGCCTGCGCGACGCCAACGTGGCGGTCGGCCGCACCCGCGGGTCCTTCGACCCCCTGCTCGACGCGCTCCCCAACCTGGGCATCCTCAGCGTGCTCGCGGTCGGGACGGCGAGGCTGGCCGCGGGAGCCGTCAGCGTCGGCGAACTCGTCCAGATCTCCTACCTGTTCACGATGATCGCCTTTCCGGTCCGCGCGTTCGGATGGGTCCTCGCCGAGTTGCCGCGCAGCTCCGTCGGCTGGGCCCGGGTGAGGCACGTCCTCGACGCCGAGGGCGACCTGCCCACCGGGCGGCTGAAGCTGTCGGACGCCGGCCCGATCAGCCTGGACACCCGGGGCGTCAGCTACACCTACGATGACAACGCCGTCCTGCACGACGTGACCCTCAGCGTGGACTCCGGGCGGACCGTCGCCGTCGTCGGGCCCACCGGCGCGGGCAAGTCGACTTTGGCGACGCTGATGGTGCGGCTCGTCGACCCGGTGCGCGGCGACGTGCTCATGGACGGTCTCGACGCCCGTGAGATGCGCTCCGGTGAGGTGTCGTCGGCGGTGGCGTTCGTCCCCCAGGAGACCCTGCTGTTCGACGACACGGTCCGCGGCAACGTCCTGCTCGGGCTGGAGGTGCCCGACGACCGGGTCTGGGAGGCGTTGGAGGCGGTCCAGGCCGCGGATGTGGTCCGGGCGCTGCCACACGGCCTCGACACCCGCGTCGGGGAGCGCGGCGCGACCCTCTCCGGTGGGCAGCGTCAGCGGATCGCGCTCGCGCGGGCCCTGGTGCGCCGTCCCCGCCTGCTGGTGCTGGACGACGCCACGTCGAGCATCGATCCCGAGGTCGAAGGCCGCATCCTGCGTGGTCTTCGTGACGCGCGGGTACCGTCCACCCTCGTTCTGGTCGCCTACCGCCAGTCCGCCATCGCGCTCGCCGACCGCGTCGTGTATGTGGAACGGGGCCGGGTGGTCGACAGCGGCACGCACGAAGAACTGCGCAACCGCTGTCCCGGCTACCGCGGCCTGGTGACCGCCTACGAACGGCAGGGACAGCGGCAGCACCCCGATGGGAGGACCGCGTGAACAGCCGCGTCGAGGACCGGACGGACAGCCGTGTCGTGGGAGAGCGGCGGGGGAGCCTGGGCACGCTCCGGCGGGCGCTGGAGGTCTCGCCCGGGCTGCGCGAGGGGCTGCTGACGGTGTTGCTCCTGGCCCTTCTCGCCGCGGCCGGCCGGGTCGTGGTCCCCATCGCCGTGCAGCTCACCCTCGATGAGGGATTCCAGGCGGAGGGCGGTCCGCGTACCGGCTTGGTGCTGCTGATCGCGGGCGTGTGCGCCGCCGCCGTCCTGGCCACCGCCTGGATCACCTCCCGGATGAACCACCGCCTGTACCGCAGCGTCGAGGCGGGACTCGCGACGCTCCGCGTCAGGGCGTTCCGTCGGGTGCACGACCTGTCGGCCCCCGCGCTGACCGGCGAGCGCCGCGGTGACCTGGTGGCCCGGGTGACCGCGGACATCGACCAGTTCAGCACCTTCCTGCAGTTCGGCGGCATGTTCCTGGTCAGCCTGTGCCAGCTGTTCGTCGGCAGCGTGGTCATGTTCGTCTACTCCTGGCAACTCGCCCTGATGGTGTGGGTGGTGTTCGTGCCGCTCGTCCTGGTCCTGCCCGGCCTGCAGCGCCGGCTGTCCGAGGCGTACGGCCGGGTGCGCACCCGGGGCGGCGACATGCTCGCCGCGACTGGCGAGGCCGTCGTGGGCGCCGCCGTCATCCACGCCTACGACGCGGGCGACCTGATCGGGCGCAGGATCGACACGGCGGTGGAGGAGCACCGGCGGGCACAGAGCCGGGCCCAGCGGCTGGTGGCGGTCACGCTCTCCAGTGGTGAGGTCGCGGCCGCGCTGGCCATCGGCGGCGTGGTGAGCCTGGGGGTGCTGCTGGGTGTCGGCGGCCGGCTGACCGCCGGCGAGCTGGTGGCGTTCCTGTTCCTCGTCACCCTGTTCATCGGACCGGCCCAGATGAGCACCGAGGTGCTGAACGAACTGCAGAACGCCCTCGCGGGCTGGCGCCGTGCCCTGGCGGTGCTCGACACACCGGTCGACGTGCCCGATCCCGGGCCGGCCGGCACGCTCCTGGACGGGGGACCGGTGGAGGTGCGGTTCGATGACGTCGGCTACGCGTACCCGGGCGGTCCGCCGGTGCTGCGCGACGTCTCCGTGCACATCGCCCCGTGCGCCCGGGTGGCCGTGGTCGGTGAGACCGGCTCGGGCAAGTCGACCTTCGTCAAGCTGCTGATCCGGCTGGCCGACCCGACCTCGGGGCGGATCGCACTGGGCGGGGTGCCGCTGACCGAGGTGCCCTTCTCGTCGCTGCGCCGACGGGTCGTCATGGTGCCGCAGGACGGCTTCCTCTTCGACACCACCGTCGGAAGGAACATCGCCTACGGACGGCCGGGCGCCACCGCCGACGACGTACGGCGAGCCCTGTGCGACCTCGATCTGGGCGATTGGCTGGCCGGGCTGCCGCGCGAGCTGGAGACCCCGGTCGGACAGCGCGGCGAAGCCCTGTCGGCCGGTGAGCGCCAGCTCGTCGCGCTGGCACGGGCCTACCTCGCCGACCCCGACCTGCTCGTACTCGACGAGGCCACATCGGCCGTCGACCCGGCCACCGAACAGCGCCTGCAGCGGGCGTTGGAGAACGCCACCCGTGGCCGCACGTCGGTGTCCGTGGCCCACAGGATGTCGACGGCCGAGGCCGCCGACCACGTGCTCGTCTTCGACCGGGGCCGCATCGTCCAGCAGGGCAGCCACGAGGAACTGGTCGCCCGGCCGGGCCGGTACGCCGAGTTGTACGCGGCGTGGATGTCGGCGACCGGGGCGACCGGAGTGCGGTGAGCGGACGGCCCCGGCCGGGCCGCGGCCTCGGACGGGGCCGTCATGGACGCTCGGCGGCGGGGCGGCTCCGGGTGCATCAGCCGACCCCTCGCATGAGGCTGCGCAGTCGTGCGCGGGACAGGGCGAGGGCCGCCGCACAGAGCATGGCGGCGGCCCCCAGCATCGCGAAGTAGGTCCCGGACGACCACACCGTGGAGAGCCGCACCACCTGGGCGCTGAGGGCACTGCCCAGCGCCACCGAGAGGAACCACAGGCTCATGATCTGGTTGGCGAACCGAGTCGGCGCCAGTCGGGTGGTGACACTCAGCCCGGTGGGGCTCAGGCACATTTCCGCCATGATCTGCACGAAGAAGGCCACGACGAGCCACAGCGGGGTGACCCGGCCGCCGTCCGCGGCGGCCCACCCCGCCCCCGCCATGATCAAGGTGGCCAGACCGAGCCCGAGCAGTCCCAGGGCGAACTTGGCCGCCGTGCTGGGCTGGCGCTCGCCCAGCCACAGCCACAGCGCCGCGAACGCGGTGGCCAGCACGATGCTGTAGAGCGGCCCCAGCGACTGGAACCAACTGGTCGGGAACTCCCAGCCGAACAGCGTGCGGTCCACGTGGTCGCGCGCGAACAGGCTGATCAGCGAACCGCCCTGCTCGGCGATCATCCAGAACACGGTGGCCGCCAGGAAGATCCACACATAGGCGGTCAGTCGGCGGCGGTCCACCGGGGCCAGGCCGGGAGCGCGGAACATCGCCGTGAACCAGACCGCGGGAACGGCGATGGTCAGTACCGTGACCGCCTGGACCACCGCCTGGGTGGGCGGCTGCCCCCACAGCACCGCGACGGCGGACACACCGGCGAGGAACACCACCGCCCCGCCCACGGCGAGCAGGGCACGGCGCGGCGCCCCCGGGGAGGCCACCGGCCGGTCCGGCGCGCCGGGCATCCGGTCGCGTCCGCGCACGCACAGCAGCAGACCGAGCAGCATGCCGACCGCGGCCGCGCCGAACCCGGCGTGCCAGTCGACACGCTCCCCGAGGAAGCCGGTCACCAGCGGAGCGGCGAAGGCGCCCAGGCTGATGCCCATGTAGAACAGTGAGAAGCCGGCGTCGCGCCGCGCCGCCCGGCCCTCGTCGGCGCCCTCGGCGTCGTACAGTCGGCCCACGAGCGTGGAGATGCCCGGTTTGAGCAGCCCGGTACCGATGGCGACCAGCACCAGGCCGGTGTACGTGAAGGCGGCGCCCGCCGGTATCGCGAGGACCGTGTGCCCCGCGGTGATGACCACACCGCCCCGCACGACCGCCCGGTACGAGCCCCACAGCCGGTCGGCGAGCCAGCCACCCGGCAGCGCCAGCAGGTTCACCAGCGCGCCGTACACGCCGAAGACGGCGGCCGCCGTGTGCGGTGCGAGGCCGAGACCGCCGTTCCCGACAGGCGCGGCGAGGAAGAGCACGAGAATCGCCCGCATTCCGTAGAAGCTGAACCGCTCCCACATCTCGACGCTCCACAGCGTCAGCAGGCCGCGCGGGTGGCGGCCGCCGGCCGGGCGGGCCCGTGACGCTTCCCCCGTCTTCACCATGTCGCCCCTCACTCCCTCGGCGGCGTGCGCGGCGTGGTCAGCTGTCCAGCGAACCGGACACCGACGCGGCCGCCAGCTCCTCGTCGGCTATGAGGACCGGGATGCCCCCGACAACCGGGTAGGAGCGGCCACAACCCGCCTCCCCGCAGGTCAGACTGGTTTCCCGGTCATCGGCCCGCAGCGGTGCGGTGCACACGGGGCAGGCGAGGATGTTCAGCAGGCGGCTGTCGACGGGCATGGTGTTCTCCTTCGGTGAGTGCGGGTGTGACGGCGTTCCGGTCCGGACGTCGGCGGATCAGCCCGGAAGGGCGGGGACGTCGAGAGCCGGGACGGTGACGGGGGGTGCGTTCGTTCCGCTCGCCGCGTGCAGCAGGGCTCGCACCGGAGCGGCGGCCTTGAGGAGCACCTCGCGGTACTCCTCGGCGGGGTCGGAGTCGAGGACGATCGCCCCGCCCGCCCCCACGGACCAGAGGCCGCCCGAGCGGACGGCGGTACGGATGACGATGTTCAGGTCGGCGCCCCCGGTCAGCCCCAGGTAGCCGATCGAACCCGAGTACAAGCCACGCGCGGCGCCTTCCAGCCGGTCGATGATCTCCATCGTGCGCAGCTTGGGCGCACCGGTCATGGAGCCGCCCGGGAAGCAGGCGCGGACGCAGTCGATCGCGCCGAGTCCGGGCCGCAACGTGCCGCGGACGGTGGACACCAGCTGATGGACCGTCGCGTAGGTCTCCACGTGCATCAGCCTCGGGACGTGCACGCTGCCGATCTCGCACACCCGTCCCAGGTCGTTGCGGAGCAGGTCCACGATCATCAGGTTTTCGGCCCTGGTCTTGGCGTCGAGGGTCAATGCCTCCCGCAGTCGGGTGTCCTCGACGGGGTCCGCCGCGCGCGGCGCGGTGCCCTTGATGGGTTTGCTCTCCACCCGGCCGTCCGGGGCGATCCGCAGGAAGCGCTCCGGGGAGGAACAGACCGCCTCGATGTCACCGAAGTGCAGGAACGCGGCGTACGGCGCCGGGTTGAGCCGTCGCAGGACGGCGTGCGCGGACAGCCCGTCCGTGTCCGCGGGCACGTGCACCGTGTCGGTCAGACAGATCTCGTAGCTCTCGCCCGCGCGCAGCTCCGCCTGGCAGCGCCGGATGTCCGCCAGGTACCGCTCCTCGCCGCGGGACGGTCGGATCACGGGGAAGCCGCCGGACGGCGGCGCCGGGAGGCCGCCGTCCGGCGGCAGGGCGGTGAGACGCGCACCCGTCCGCCGCAGCCATGCCTCGGCGCGTGCCCCGTCCGTCCCGTCATCGCGCGCCAGACACAGCAGATACGTTTCCCCGCGCTCGTGGTCCACGGCGACCAGCCGGTCGGCGAATATCCAGGCGGCGTCGTTCCCCGCCGAGGGCCGTGTCAGCGGCGAACCGCAGTCGGCGCGCAGTTCATAGCCGAACCAGCCGACATACCCGCACGTGAAGTCGAAGGGCAGTGCGGGCGCTTCGACACGGCGTCGGGCCAATTGCGCGCGCAAGTGGTCGAAGACGGTGCCGGGCACGGTGGTCGTGCCGCCGCGGTCCGTCACCTCGACGCGGCCGGAACCCGCGCGGTAGCGCACGATCTCCGCGAGGGGTCCCTCGGCGTCCCCCAGGAAGGAGAAGCGCGCGAGTCCGGACCCCACCCGTGAACTGTCCAGCCAGAAGGAGTGGCTCGCACGCGCGAACAACGCACGGAACAACTCCTCGGTGTCCGGGGCCAGGGGGAGCCTGCGCACGTGCAGACGGAACGGGGGGCGAACGGCCGCCGTGGGTGCCGGACCCGGGGCGGACGGCACCGGCGATTCCGGGGAAACCCCCGCATGTCGCGCGCTGCCCCGTCCGTGACCGACCGCGCGGTCGGCGGACCCCGCCGGGCCGCCCACGCCCGACGGCCCGGCAGGGCTCCTGCGGTGCTCACCCGAGGGGCGCGAGGGGCGCGCCCCTCGATGGGCGCGGACCAGCCGTGCGAAGTTGGAGATGAGCCGCTCGCCGTACTCCGTGGCCACCGATTCCGGATGGAATTGCACGCCCCAGCGCGGCAGCGACCGATGGCGCACGCCCATCACGACACCGTCCTCGGCCCATGCCGTGGCCTGCAGCACCTCCGGAAGCGGCTCCTGCACGGCGAGCGAGTGGTAGCGGACGCCGGTGAAGTCCTGGGGGACGCGGGAGAACAGCCCGTCGCCCAGATGTCTGATCGCGCTGAGGTGGCCGTGCCGGGGCGTGGGCGCGGGGCTCACACGCGCGCCCGCGGCCAGCGCTATCGCCTGATGGCCCAGGCAGACCCCGAGAACGGGCAACGACGGACCGGTCAGCAGGCCCGCCGCGAGACCGAGGTCACGGTCCCGCCCCGGGTGCCCGGGCCCCGGGGAGACGACCAGGGCGTCGAAGTCCTCCGGGTCGAGCCACCGCAGCGCCGCGGCGTCGTTGCGCAGCACCACGGGTTCGGTGCCGGTCGTGCGGGCGATCAGCTGGAAGAGGTTGTGACTGTAGGAGTCGTGGTTGTCCACGAGCAGTGTGCGCATGGGGGCTCCAGGACGGGCGTCGGACGGGATGCCGGAAGGGGGCGGGTGGTGGCTCAGTGACCCATGGCCAGTCCCCCGTCGGCGGGGATGACGGCGCCGGTGACGTAACCGGCCGGCTCGGAGGCCAGGAAGGCCACGACGGCGGCGATCTCCTCGGGGCGTCCGGCCCGGCCGAGTGGAGTGGCGGCCAGGATCGCGGCGCGCCGGCGCGGCGGGAGGTCCGAGGTGAGCGCCGTGTCGACGAACCCGGGCAGGACCACGTTGCAGGTGACACCGTGGGGACCCAGCTCCCGTGCGGCGCTGCGGGACAGCCCGATCAGACCGGCCTTGGCCGCCGCGTAGGCGGCCTGCCCGGTCGTGCCGAGCACCGCTGCGACGGACGAGACGAACACGAGCCGGCCCCACTCGCGCTCGGTCATGGCGGACACCGCCCGCCGCGCGATCCGCCAGGACCCGGTGAGGTTGGCGTCGGTCACCTGCCGGAAGGCCGTCTCGCTGGTGCGCTGGAGCAGCCCGTCGCCGCGGACGCCGACGCTCGCGACGACGATCTCCACAGGCCCCTGGCGGGCCTCCGTGCGGGCGAAGGCGGCGTCCACCTGGCCGGCGTCGGTCACGTCGCAACGCACCGCCGGAAAACCCGCGGGTCCCGCCCCGCCCGTGGTCACACCGCGGGCGGCGACGGTCACCCGGTGACCCTGGTCCGCCAGGGCGCGCGCGACGGCCAGGCCGATGCCCCGGCTTCCGCCGAACACCAGGGCGGAGCGGCCCGACGTGCGGTCATCTCCGGTCACGGCAGGGGCACCGCCTTCTCGAGCGGATGCATGAAGTTCAGCGCGACCGGGGCGAGCTCCGGGTGCAGGGCGGCGGCCCGTGCCAGGACCTGGCCGGGGCCGGAGTCCAGGACGGTGGCGACGCCAGAGGCGACGAGGGCGCGCATGGCGTCGTTCCACCGCACCGGAACGGCGAGCTGTTCCAGGAGGTCCGTACGCAGGGCGCCCACCTCCCGGGTGATCCGTCCGGTGCTGTTGAGCAGGAGCGAAACGGCCGGCGGTGACAGCGGCACCGCGGCCAGCTCGGGCCGCAGCGCCTGCTGGACGGGTTCCATCAGCGGGGAGTGCGACGCCACACCGGCGGACAGCTCCTTCACCCGCGCGCCGTCCTCCGCCCCGGCACGACCGCCGACCCAGCGCACGGCGGCCGCGTCACCGGACACCACGGTCTGCTGCGGACCGTTGAAGCAGGCCGGCACCACCACGCCGTGCTCCGGAGGGCACGCGGCGCACCACTCGGTGACCTGCTCGGGCGACACCCCTGCCAAGGACGCCATCAGCGCGGGCCGCGCCCGCGTCTGCTCACCCATGAGCCGCGCCCGCCGGGCCACCAGGCGCAGGGCGTCGTCGAAGTCCAGGGCACCGGCCTCGACGAGGGCGGCGAAGTGTCCCAGGCTGTGGCCACCGACGACGGCCGGCGGCGCCCACCACTCGCCCAGATGCCGACGAAGCGCGGCCGTCGCCGCCAGCGCGGTGGCGACGATCGCGGGGTGGGATATCTCCGCCGTGGCGAGTTCGGCGGGTTTGCCCTCCCGGCAGAGGCGGACGAGGTCGAGCCCGGTGGCCTTCGCCGCCCTCTCCAGCACGTCCCGCGCGCAGTCGAAGGAACGGCACAGCCGCCGTGCCATGGAGGGGAGCTGCGATCCCGCACCGGGCAGGAGCAGTGCGTACCGGCCCTGGGACACGGCGTCGAGCACGGTGGTCGTCACGGGGCGCCCTCCTGTCCACGGGCCTGTACGGCCTCCTGCCACAGCCGGGCGGCGTGCACCTTTCCCGTCCCGGTCCGGGGCAGCGCCTCCCGCAGGTGGAAACGGGTGGGGACCTTGTACGAGGAGAGGGCGCGCGCCACGTGCCGGCGCAGGCCGGACTCGGTGACCCCCTCCTCGACGGCGACGAAGGCCGCGAACCGGTCGCCGTGTCCGGCGCTGCCCTCGGGCGGCGCGGCGACCCAGCACTCGCGGACGCCGGGCACCCGCAGGACGGCCCGCTGGACCTCGTCGGGGTCGACCTTGCGGCCCGCGACCGAGATGCGCCGCGTGGTGCGGCCCTCCACGACGACATACCCGGGGGAGGGAAGCCGCCCGGTGTCACCGGTGCGGAACCAGCCGTCGACGAGGGAAGCGTCGGTCAGTTCGGGCAGTCCCCAGTAGGTGACGGGACCGGCACCGGCCTGGCGCAGGTGCAGCTCTCCCGAGACGTCCGGGCCCGGCGCGGCGAGCCACGTGCCGTCCGCGGCGCGCAGGCGGGCCGTGACACCGGGCAGCAGGCGCAGCGGTGCGCCCGGGACACCGGTGGTGTACGCGATCTGGCCGAATTCGGTGGATCCGTATTGGTCGCGCAACGGCACGCCGGTGGCGGCGTGCCAGTCCTCCGCCAGCGCGCAGGGCAGCGGCTCGCCGGCGCTGACGCAGATCCGCAGGGCGGACGGTGCGGGCGGCTCGCCGCTGTCGAGCACGGCCCGGTAGAGGAACGGAACGCTCTGCACCACGGTGGCGCGGCTGTCACGGAGGAGCCGGGCCAGTGCCATGGGCGCGGCCGGATGCGGGGCCAGCACCAGGGTGCAGCCGGTGACCAGCGCCGGCAGCACGGCCACGCCGAACGCGTAGGCGTGGTGCACGGGGGTCGTGCACAGGAGGCGGTCGCCCTCGCGGTAGCCGGCGAGCGCGGCGAAGTCCGCCGCGTTCGTGAGGGCCGTGTGCCACCGCTTGCGCACCACTTTCGGCAGTCCGCCGGTGCCCGAGGTCACCAGGCCCAGGTGGGGAGCCGGTGCCGGCCCGCCGGACGCGGTGGCTTCGGCGCCGACGGGGTCGTCCGCGTGGTCGGCGGCCGACGGCGTGTGCCATCCGGCCAGCCCGGCCAGCGCCGCCACCTGGTCCTGTTCGGCGGCTGTCGCCCGGCCGTCGTTCAGGACGACCTCTCGTCCCTCGGCGGTCGCCGCCAGCAGCGCGACGAGCGTGTCGGGATCATTGCGCGCCAGTATCCCGATCCGGGCCCCGGGCGTCTGACCGCCCCGGCGCAGCCGGGCCCTGGCACGCCGCACCCGGTCGGCGAGCCCGGCCCATGTGACGGTGGTGCCCCGGTGCTCCACCGCGGGCCGCGCAGGCGTGGCCGCGGCCCGTGCCGCGAGCAGGCCCGGCAGGGTGTCGTGAGGCACGACCGCGCTCATGCGGTGCCTCCCGGGCGGAGCACGAGGAGCGAGCCGCCCCCGCGAAGCTCGGCAGGCTTGGCGGGACGTCGGCGGTGCCAGTCGGCCAGGGCGGCGAACGCCTCGCTGGGGTCGGTCCGCTCGTGGTTCGCGTCGTTCGCGTCCCGCACGGCGGGGTGGCTGCCGCCCGGGCGCCAGCCGCCGACGTCCCCCCAGCCGCCGGCACCGTTCAGCACCACGGCGGCGGTGCGCAGGCGTACCGGTCCGGTGTCCCGAGGATCTTCGGGCGGCGGCCAGTGCGCGGCGGCCACCAGGACCCGGCGCAGCCGGCCCGACGCGATCATGGCGGCGCCGTACCCCAGGGCGTCGACCCCGCTGGAGGCTCCGGTCAGGGTGACCGCGGTGCCGTCCAGGCCGAGCTCGATGCACAGCCGCCCGGTCAGCGAGTGGGCCGAGTAGTGCAGGAAGCACTCCGGAGCGAGCCAGCGGGGTCCGTGGGAGTCCAGGACCTCGGCGATGTACGCGGAGGTGGCGGAGGTGGCGCGGCGGGAGGCGGTGACACAGCCCAGTGCGTGCGCCTCGTCGGGGGCGATGCCCGCAGCGGCCAGCGCCTCCCGTGCGGTGGCGAGGAGCTCGGGGCCCAGCACGTCGCGCACGGCGAGTGGCATCCGGGGGAGGTCGGCCGTCTCGCTCGGCATGCGCGGGAACTCCCGCTCGGTCAGGCGCACGGCGGTCGCGGCGATCCGCGCGGTCTCACGCGTCACGGCCGAACACCACCGCGACGTTGGAGCCGCCCAGGCCGCACGAGAGGGTGAGCGCCGCCCGCGGGGGCCGGTCGGGCTGCTCGTCCCCCAGGTTCAGGTGGTCCCAGCGCGGGTCGCGGTCCTGCAGGCCGAGCGTCGGCAGCACCTCTCCGCGCAGCAGGGTCAGTACGGTCATGATGGCCTCCACTGTGCCTGCGGCGCCCTGGCAGTGGCCGAGCGCCGCCTTGCTGCTGACGACGGGGACGCGGGGGAGGCGGTCGCCCAACACGTCCGCCAGCGCGCGCAGTTCCGCCACGTCCCCGTGCCGGGTGCCGGCGGCGTGCGCGTTCACGTATCCGATCTCCTCGGGCTGGGTACGGGCGTCCGCCAGGGCCCGCCGCATCGCCTTGGCGACCCCCTCGAAGTCCGGCCGGGCGGCCTGGCTCGCCTCATTGCTGCTGCCCCAGCCGCGCAGGTGGGCGAGCGGTCGGTCCGCAGTGCGCTCCAGCACGACGGTGGCGGCGCACTCGGAGATCCGGATGCCGGAGCGGCGCGCGGCGAACGGGCGGCAGCCGCCGGGGCTGAGCGTGCGCAGCGAGGCCAGGCCCTGGAAGGCGGTCTCCGTGATGGTGTCCACCCCGCACACCAGCACCCGGTCGGCGAGGCCGTCGCGCAACAGGTCCGCGCCGACCCCGAGAGCGATGGCGCCCGCGGCGCTGGCGTTGCCCACCTGCACCACCGGCCCGTCCCAGGCGGGAGGGGCGTACGGGCTCCAGGCGGCCCCGGCGGCCGGAGCGCGTCCCTCGTGCCACGCCCGCCAGGCGGCGGCGGACGGGAAACCGCCGCTGTCGGTGGTGCCCAGCACCAGGGCGGTGCGGCCGACGCGGCCCCGGCCGGTGCGCGCCTCGGCGTCGTTCAGGGCCTCGTGCGTCGACCGGTGCACCAGGTACGGCAGCCGGGCCGGGTGCCCGGGCGGCGGGACCCCACGTCCGGTCGCGTCCTCGGGCACCAGGCCGACCAGGTGCGCGCCGGTACGGGAGACGTCGAAGTGCTCCACCGGCCGGAAGGCGACCTCGCCGCCCGCGCACGCCCGCCACAGGGCGTCGACGTCGGCGCCACCGGGCGAGAGCACCCCGAGTCCGGTCACGACGACGGAGGAGGGGGCGCTCATCGGGCCTCCCCGGGAAGCCGGCCGTGCTCGGACAGGTGGCGGACGAGGGCGCCGACCGAGTCCGCGATGTCCCACAGCTCGCCGTCGGCGATCCGCTCGACGGCGCACTCCCGCTCCAGCGTGGCCAGCACGGTCACGATGTCCAGCGAGTCGATGCCGAGTTCGAAGAACTTGTCCTCCCGGGCGATGCTCCGGGCCAGATCCCTGCCGACCCGTTCGGCCAGCCGCTCGCGGACCAGGTCTTCCAGCGCGGCGGCGGGTGCCGCCGGGCCGTCGTCGGTGTGCCGCATCTGTGTCCTCTCGTGTGCGCAACCACCACCGCCGTGCCGGCGGAAGGCGGGCGGTGCCTCAGCCGATCGGCGTGCCGGCCGTCAGATCCGTACGTGCGTGCGTGTGCACGCGTCTGCCGTGCCGGACCGTCACGGCCGCGGCGTAGCCCGGGGCGTGGGCCGGGACGGTGCGCACCGACCAGCCCGCCAGTTCCTCCGGGCCGGCCACGGTCACCTGGCCCGTGGTGTCGACCCGCGCGCCCATACGGGCCAGTGCGTGACCGAGTCCGGTGCCGGTGGCCTTCGCATACGACTCGGCGCTCGTCCAGACCCGTAGCAGGACGGCTTGCCGCACCGACGCGGACAGCCGGGTGAGCCGGCCGCTCTGCTCCGGGCCGAACAGCCGGGGGGCCAGCGTCTCGACCTCCGCCGCGCGGTCCGCGGTCTCCACGTCCACCCCCACCGGCCCGGCCCCGCGCCCCAGCGCCACCGCGGCCAGGACCCCCGAGTGCGCGATCGACACGGACCACTCCGCACCGCCGGTCCCGGCGAGCCGCACCGGACCGTGGCCGGCTTCTCCGCAGGCCGGGCAGCGCGCCGCGAGTGCGACGCGCCCCGGCGGTACTCCGAGACGTCCGGACAGCGCCGAGCGCAGCAGTCCGCGTGCCACGGTGAACCGGGCGGCGGCCCGCTTCGCCAGCAGGCCGGCCCGTTCGCGCTCGGCGGCGTCGAGGAGCCCGGCGCAGCGGCGGACGGCCTCGGGAGTCACCAGCGCCTGGTACACGCAGACCTCCCGGCCGTCCGGGACCGTGGCGCCGGGGTCCGCCCGCGTCCCGGGGCGCGGCGAAGGGGTGGGGGCCGCACCGGTCATGACAGCGCGCTCTCGTCGAGGCGGTCCAGGATGTCCCGGACGGTTTCCTCCTCCTTCTGGCCGGTCGTGTCCAGCCACAAGCCGATGCGCGCGGTGTCGCGGCGGAACACCTCGTCCAGTTCGCGTGCCCCCCAGCCCTGTCCGTCGTACGCCTGGCGGGCGCGGCCCGCGTCCCGGCACAGGACGGTCTCCGGCCGCGGGGCCAGCACCACCACATGGCAGGGGCGGACGTCGCCGAGCATGCCGATGAACCGTTCCAGGTGTTCGCCCAGCAGGTTGTCCTCGGCGATCACGGTGAAGCCCTCCGCGGCGTACGAACGGGTCAGCATGGCCAGGTGACGCAGGCGCAGTTCGTACTGGCGCAGCGCCTGCGGCGACGGGTCGGGGGACATTTCGGCACGGCCGGTGACCACCATGCGGCGCAGCACGTCGCCCTCGATCAGCACGGAGGGGTCGAACCGGCGTGCCAGCAGCGTGCCCACGGTGGACTTGCCGCTGCCGGGGATGCCGGTCACCACCACGACGCGAGGCCCGGACGGGGGACGGGCGTTCACCGGGCGGCGCCCGCGGCGGCCGGCTCGGGGGCGAGGCTCTCGCCGCCCCGGTGGACCTGCCAGCGCAGCGGGGGCTCGCGGAAGGTCAGGAGTTCCACCAGCAGGCGGTTGCCGACCGGTTCCACTTTCTGGAAGACCCGTTTGACGGCCTTGGTGCCGGCCGGGCCGAGTGCGTCGGGCAGGTATTCCTTGATCTGTTCGAACAGCAGCCATTGCCGGCCCTTGCGGTTCTTGACGACCCGCTCCACGTAACTGGGCCTGATGCCGTACTTGGTGGCGAAATGCTTGAGGGTCTCGGCCGTCCACGCGTCGCTCCAGCGCAGCATGAAGTACGGCAGGTCGGCGAGCGCGAAGGGCGGCGGCATCCGGTAGGTGATCACCGAGCTCGGTTCGAACCACACCGTGCCGCCGGCGTCCAGCACCCGCTGGCTGAAGTCGAGGTGCTCGCGGGTGGTCAGCAGCCCCTCGTCCATGCCGCCGACCTGGTTGAAGACCGAGCGGCGCACCAGCGCGCAGTGGAACTCGATGATGTCGCACGCCTGGCGGCGCATCTTCTCGGCGGGTACTTCCGAGACGTGCTTCATGAAGTACCGCTGGGTCTGGGTGAATTCGCGCGTGCCCCAGACACCGGAGAACTCCATGTCGCCGCCGGCCATGTGGACCGTCTGCTCCTCCAGCGGTCCGTGCAGGTAGAGCGGGCCGACCATCGCGGCCTTCTCCTCGTCGGCGCAGGCGATCAGCGGCTCCAGCCAGTTGTCCGTGTACTCCACGTCGTTGTCGAGGAAGACCACGTACTCGCCCTCGGCATAGCGCAGTCCGATGTTGCGGGCGCAGTTCGGCGAGACGTACTTGTTCACGCGCACCGCGGTGAAGCCGTGCACGTCGCCCAGTCGACGCAGTCGTTCCCAGCGCTCCTTGGGGGAGTTGACGTCGACGTACACGACGTGGCAGGGGACATCGGTGTGGGCGAAGAAGTTCTTGAGGGACTCCTCGGCGTACGAGAAGCGCTCGCGGCTGGTGATGACGGCGGTGACGCGGGGCGGGCTGTCCATGTGGTCTCCCGTTCGGGTGCGGACGTCCGGTGGGCTTCGGTCCGGCAGGGCCGGGCCGGTGTCAGGCGGGGCGTGCGGTGAGCAGGGAGTAGTGGCCGTAGACGGGCGTGACAACGCAGTCGGTGAAGCCGGATCCGTCGAGCAGCGCGACGAGTTCGGGACATGTGCGCAGCCGGCCGCCGGTCATGACCGCCAGGGCGAGCGAGTAGCCCGTGACGGTGGGGGAGCGGCGGGCCGCGTCGTCGGGCAGCACCTGGTGCACGAGCAGCCGACCGTCGGCGGACAGGGCCGCGCGAGCGCGTTCCAGCAGACCTCGGCAGTGTGCGTCGTCCCAGTCGCTCAGCACGTCCGCGAACAGCACCCGGTCCTGGCCGCCCGGCCATGGGTCGGCGAACATGTCGCCGGTGCGCAGGCGGACCCGCCCGGCGAGGTCCGTCCGGTCCAGCAGCCGGTTCGCCTCGCGCTCCACCACGGGCAGGTCCAGGACAGTGGCCGTGAGACGCGGATTGCGGCGTGCCAGCGCCATCGCGAAGGTCCCCACGCCGCCCCCGACCTCCAGCAGCGCGGCACAGTCCGTCAGGTCCAGACGGTCGGCCAGGGCCGCGGCCGGGCCGACGGAGTGCGCGTGCATGGCACGGGCGAACTGCTCGCCGTGGTGGGGGGAGCGTTCATGGGTCTCCCAGATGTCCTTGCCGCGGTAGCCGTGGGGGGAGCCGGTGGTGATCAGCCCGCGTACGGCGGCGCAGCGTTCGTCCCAGCCGAGTCCGAGCATGGGCCCCCAGTAGCGGCCGCCGTCCGGGAGCAGGAAGGCGCGGGCGGCCGGGGTCAGGTGGTACCGGCCGCCGTGCACGGACAGGTATCCGAGGGCGGCGAGGTATTCCAGCACCACCGCCGTCCCGGCCTGGTCCAGACCGCGTGACGCGGCGAGTCCGGCCGCGTCGGCCGGTGACTGGGCGAGCGTCGGGAAGAGACCGAGACGGTCCGCGGCGGCGACCGCCGGAAGCCGGTACTGCGACATGAAGGTGTCCATGAGGAGCCGGTCGTCCGGGCCCGACGCGTGGGTACCGGCTTCCGGCAGGACGCCGGACGGGGCGAGGGCCTTTGCGGTCACCGGGCCTCCGCGGCGGCCTCGGAGATGCGCGTGGCCAGGACGTCCAGCAACTCGCCGACCGTGGTGTAGCGCAGGGGGTCGATGTCGTCGTTCTCGAAGGTCAGATCGTGCTTCTGCTCGAAGTAGGTGAAGACATAGGCGAGCGTGATGGAATCGAGCCCGAGTCGGCTCATCGGGTCGTTCTCGGTGAGTTTTCCGGCGACCTCCGGCGGGGTCTCGCACTGTTCGACGAGAATCGTGCGCACCTCGTCGAAGAGTTCCGTGCGGTCCGTGGATCCGAGACTGTCTACGCTGCTCATCTGCAAGCCCACCCCTCTGTTTGCCGTGCCCTGCCGTGCGGCTACGCGAAATCCGGGCCACACGCTAAAACCATCGATCAAGACTGTCAAATATTTCGAAAATTGCGGTCGATATTTTTCTCCCCTATTCAGGGAATGGTTTTCCGACCCTGCGGGCAGGCCCATTCCGAGCGATTGTCCGCAGGGTTTTCCGGTTTTTCTCAAGTTTTTCCGGGCGGCTTCCCGCGCCCGTGTGGGCTCAGGCGAAGGACAGCTCGGGCAGCCGCCCGCCCTCCCCGAAACACCACTCGGCCTCGCCCCGCAGACGCCGTGCGAGACGGGTGCCGTCCCCCTCGGCGTACGGGCGCTCGGTCCCGGCGTGCCGGCACATCGCCTCCAGCAGTGCCTCCAGCGCGTTCGCCAGCGTGGCGATCTCCTCATGGGCCATCGCGTAGACGCCCTCCGAGCGGTAGCGGTGCAGCCCCAGCAGCAGCAGGCCCAGCTTCTGGGCCCGGCCCGCAGCCGCGAGCGCCGCACGGGACACCGCGACGGTGCGCGGCTCCTCGGCACCGGCCAGGGCGTGCCCCAACAGGAAGAGCTGCGGCTGCACGTCCCCGAGCACCCATACGTCCATCCCCTTCGCCAGCAGCAGGGGCAGGCGCGCCCCCGACCACACCTCGCCGTGGAACGCGCGCAGTTCGGCGACGTCCTCGCCGAGCGGGACCAGGGAGGGCGGCACCAGTGCGGCGGCCGCCTCCTCGGGGCGCCGGGCGTCCGGCGGCGCGATCCGCTCCACGACCGCGTACCGGGTGCACGCCTCGCGCAGTGCGCCGGTGACGGGCAGGACCCGCCGATGGCCGTCCTCGGCCGGTGCGTCGGTGTCCAGGACATGCAGCCCCCGGTCGTCGATCCGGTGGGCAAGCACCATGTGGTGGTGGTAGTGCTCCTTGCCCTCGTGGTCGTCGCCCGGCCAGTGGTGACCGTCCGGCATCAGCACCACCGGTGTCCCGGAACCGACCAGTTCGGCGACGCGGGGCCAGTGGCTCCGGCCCGATCCGACCCCGGTCAGGTGCCAACGGACCGCGCACGCCGGGAATTCGCTCATCGGCCCGTACCACTCTCCGCGCCGCACCAGGTCGAGCGGTACGGCGAGGCCGCGTGCCACCGCGTCTGCGCCGTAACCCCGGTGCAGCAGCACGGCCTCGACCGAGCGCATGAAGCACCCCAGCCCGTCCAGGCCGATGTTCTTCCAGCCCAGTGCGGCGGCGGGGTCGAAGGCGTAGGGACGGATGTCCTCGGCGGTCGTGTCGCTCACGTCGTCCTCCTGGTGTTGCGCAGCACGGTGGCGGTGATCGTCAGAGTCGGGTTGTGCGCCCCGGAGGTGGGGAAGAGGCCGCCGTCGGCGACGAAGACGTTGTCCAGCGCGTGCATCCGGCCCACGCCGTCGGTCACCCCCGTGCGAGGGCCGTGGCTCATCCGCAGCCCCCCGAGGGTGTGGAAGTTGCCGGGCACGGTGCCGGGTTCACCGGGAAAGGCCCGCGAGCGCGTCTCCGGCACCGCGGCCACCGCGTCCGCGCCCGCTGCCTCCAGCAGCGCGGCCAGCCTCGGCAGGTAGAAACGCTGGGCCGCGGTCTCGTGGACGTGCGGGGCCCACGAGACGCGGGGCACCGGTAGCCCCAGCCAGTCCCGGACGACCGGATCGAGGCCGACGCGGTTCTCCCGCTGGGAGACGTCCTCCCCGTGCATCTGCACCCCGAGCAACCGGTCCCGCAGGGGGCTCTCGCGCATCAGCCGTTGGAAGGCCCGGCCGTAGGGCACGTCCGTCAGCTCCGGCAGGAGCCGCCGGTAGAGAAGGCCCTCCTGAACGGGGCCGGGCTGCCCGCCCCCGAGTTCGACCACGCCACCCCGCAGATACGGCAGTCCCGCCGCGCGTGCGGCCTCGCGCGCGCCGGGGCAGTCCGGGTCGGCGAAGTCGTCCAGGGCGTGGGTGATGTTCCGGCCCCTCGGGCTGCGCACCCGCTCCCCGAGAAACAGCCCGTAGGCGACCGAGTACCAATGGAACATCAGGTGGCGCCCCAGCAGCCCGGACGGATCGGGCAGCTCCGACAGCAGGGCCAGCCGGCAGCTCTCCACCGCGGACCCCGCGAGCACCACCCGGTCGGCGGGCAGTTCTGTCCGGACGCCCTCGGCATCCGCGTACACCACCGCGCGTGCCCTGCGTCCCGTGTGCCGCACCTGCACGGCCGTTGCCAGCGGCAGTACCTCGGCGCCCGCCAGGACCGCGCGGCGCAGCGCCGTCAGGGCGCTGCCGCGGGAGAGGTTGGGGCAGCCGTAGCCGCAGCACGCGCCGCAGTCGGTGCAGGCGGGCCGCTCGTCGTAGGGACGGGAGTTGGCGGCCATCGGCATCGGGTAGGGGTGCAGGTCCAGTGTCCGCGCGGCTTCGGCCACGCGCACCGATGACGTCTGGTCCGGCCCCGGCGGCATCGGGAAGTCCCGGGAACGCGGGGCGTGGCGCAAGGTCGTCGCGGGCAGGGCGGCACGGTCGCCCTGCACACCCAGAAGTGCCTCGGCCTCGTCGTAGTAGGGAGCGATCTCCGCGTAGTCGAACGGCCAGTCCACGATGTCGCAGCCCGGCAGCGGGCCCAGCGCGGAATGCTTGGCGAAGTCGAGGTCCCACAGCCGGGGCGTCTTGGCGTCCCAGTGCACCGAGCCGCCGCCGACGGCCGCCGGCAGGGCGTTGACGAACCCGGTGACGGGCTGCCCGGGGAAGGCCCGGTCGTGGTAGACGCGGGGCTCGGCGAGCGGGTCCGGGTATTCGAAGCCGCGGACCGGGCCCTTGATCTCGTCGGCGGAGAAGACATGGCGCGGAGCCGGCGCCGAGAGGTCCTCGAAGTGGTTGGGGCCGCGCTCCAGGACGGTGACGTCCCAGCCCGCTTCGGCGAGCACCATCGCTGCCGTCGATCCGCCCGGGCCGCTGCCCACGACCACCGCGCGCTCAGCCACCGTAGCCCCCCGACGACGCGATCAGCCGTGCGGCCCCGGCGAAGTGTTGAGCGAGGGCGGCGACGGGATCGGGCCCCTCGCCGGCGTACGGCTCCACGGCCGCGGGCCGGTCCGTCGCCTCGGGCGCGTTCGTCCGTGGCGGTCCGGCGGGCGCCGTGGCCGTCTCGGCGCCCCGGGGCGCCGGCAGACCGAGCAGGACGGGGCTCGCCGGGGCGGGCCGGCCCCGGTAGACGGGGGCACCGTAGGTTCCCTCGACGGCGTGGTCGAAGAGCTGGTCGCGGAAGACGGCCGCCTCGGCGTCGCGCAGGGCCCGGTGCCGCGATGCGGGCGGGGCGGAGGCGAAGTCGCCCCTCGCCAGGCGGTCCAGAACCGTCACGCCCGTGCGGTAGGTGCGGCGCAGTTTCGAGACCCGGCGGCGCCATCCCCTTCGCTGGGCGGGGGTGAGGGGGAGGAAGGAGCCGTCGGGGCGGCCGGAGGCGTACACGAGGGGCGGCTCGACGGTGAACGCGCCGAGCAGCTGGTCGGCGTACCGGACGGCGTCCGCTTCGCGTGCACCGGGGCCGGGCTCGCCCGGCGCGTCGGCGGGGCCCGGGACGAGCAGCGCCATGGCCTCACGGACCACGTCCGCCTCGTGCGGGGTGAAGAAGAGCCAGTTCCGGTCGTCCGGTCCCAACTCCTCTATGGGCAAGGCGATTTGATGATAATCATGGTATTCGTTCACATTTGCCCTTCGGTCAAGGAGACCCGCATGAGTCAGTCCGGAGCCGTCAGTGCCGGTGACGTGCAGGATGTGTTCGCCCTCACCCGACGGCTGCTGGCCACGCAGCCCCCCCGATTCACCGGCGAGCACGGAGTGGAGGTGCACAGCCTGGTCTCCTCCGACCACGTGCCGCTCTACCTCTTCGCCGCCAAGTCGCTGGCCCGTTTCTGGCCCGAGGTGACGCCCGTGGTGCACGACGACGGCACGCTCACCCCGCGCGACACGGCCCGGCTCCGCCGGCACGTGCCCGACGCCCGGATCCTCGGGCGCGCCGAAGCGGACCGGCGCGTGGAGGAACTGCTCGCGGACCACCCCACGCTCGCCGCGGTGCGCCGCAACAACGTCCGTATCCTCCAGCTCGTCGACTACTACCTGCTGAGCCGCGCGCCGTCGGTCGTGAGCATGGACAGCGACGTGGTGTTCCTGTCCCGTCCGCGCGCCCTCGTCGACTGGGCGACGGCCGCATCGGACGAGCGTCCCGCCTTTCTCTATTCGCCCGAGTTCGGGTGGGAGCCCCAGGGCGTGCACTGGATAGCGGACCACCTGCCGGGCACCCCCTACGTTCCGTACATGTGCTGCGGCTTCGCCGCCGTCGACTCCGCCGCCTTCTTCGACGCGGACTTCCTGGAGCACACCCTGCGCGCGCTGCCCCGCGAGATCAGCTTCGCGCCGCGCTACGTCACCCAGATGTCGTACTCGCTGCTCGGAGGGCGGCTCGGCGGGGGGCGGACGCGGAACCTGGGAGAGCCGTACCGCTCCGGCCGCCTGGAATGGCTGCCCGCCATCGACGACCGGGTGATCTGCCACTACTTCGCGTCCCACGAACGCTCCACCACGTTCGACAACCTGTCCGAGGAGGGTCCGCTGCTCGCCCGTGCCATCGGCGCGGGCGGCTGATCCGCGCACGCACCGGCAGGCCGTCCCCGCCGGTGCGTCGCCCCGGCGGGGACCGTAGGGGTGCGGTGGGGTCCACGGATCCTCCACCGCACCCTTGCGGCCGCCACGCCACCGGGAGGGTGCGGCCGGCGGACTCATACCGCCACCACGCGACCGCCCGCGTCCGCCGAGGCGTAGGCCGCCTCCACGACCCGCGCGGTGTCCACGATCTCCCGCGCGCACATGCCCCACAGTCCCGGATCCGAGAGCACCCGCCGGAAGTCCTCGTACATGGGCATGAACCACTCCAGGTGCGCCTGGTCCTTGTTCGGCGAGACGAGGGACCGCCGCCACTCGCTCCCCGCCGTGCGACCGGTCACCTCTCCGTCGTCGATGCGCACCAACCCGGCGGAGCCGCGGACCGCGTAGTGGTTGGACCGCTCGTCGCTCGTCCAGCTCAGCAGGATGTCGCACCGGCCGTCGCCGAAGTCCAGACGCAGCCGCGCGGCCTCGTCCACCGCCGCAGGATCGCCGTCCGGCCGTTCCACGGTGCAGGACAGCTTCACGGGGGCCCGGCCGAACAGCCGCAGCGCCATGTAGACGCAATGCGTCCCGTGGTCCAGCAGGATTCCCCCACCGGCCAGTTCGGGGGACCGGCGCCAGTCGGGGGAGTATCCCGGGACCCCGCGTGCGTGCCGGTCGCGCAGGATGCGGAAGGTGGCCGATTCCAGACGCCCCACGCTGCCGTTCCCGGTGCGGGGGTTTCCGGCAACCGCCTCGCGCAGCGTCCGCATGAGGGGTGATGTCCCGTAGTTGTGCGACGGGAAGAGCAGCCGGCCCCGGGCGCGGGCCAGCTCCGTCAGCTCGCGCGCCTCGGCGCCGCGCGCCGCGACCGGTTTCTCGCAGATCACGTGACGGCCCGCCGAGAGCGCCGTCCGGGTGAGCGGGCCGTGGAAGGCGGGCGGCGTGCACACGTCGACGACGTCCACCGCGGGGGCGGTCGCCATCGCCTCGTCCAGTGAGGAGAACACCCGGCCGTGGGGCAGGAGACCTGCCGCCCGCGCCCGGCGCTCGGGTGACGGGTCGACGACCGCCGCCACCTCGACGCCCGGTACGGATCCGTACCCGCTGAGCCGGGCGCCACCCGCCGTGCCGAACCCGACGACGACCACCGAGACGGACCTGTCCCGGCCGATCGGCACCGGCGTCAGGGGTGTGCCGTTCACGCTCATGCCTTTCCTCCCGAGGCCACCGGCGGGCAGGAACCCCCGGCCTCGACCAGTTCCCGGTGGACGGTCCGCGACGCCGCGACGATGTTGTCGTGGCGGGACGTGAAGGCGTCACCGCCCCATCCCGTGACCACGCCGCCCGCTTCGGTGATCAGCAGCGCACCGGGCACGGTGTCCCAGATCCCGATGCCGAACTCCAGATAGCCGTCGTACGCCCCGCAGGCCACGCGGCACAGCCCGGTGGAGGCGCTGCCCGGTTCGCGTATCTCGAAACCCGCGTCGAGCAGTCGGTCGGCCACCGAACGCTGCCGTCCGCGCACCACGCCTTCGGTCCCGAAGCCGGTTCCCGCCAGCGGTCTGCCCGGCGGACGGTCCGCGATGCGCAGGGGCATCTCGTCGCGGAACGCGCCCTGCCCGGCCACCGCCCGGAACACCGTGCCGGACTCGGGGAACCGGATCAGGGACAACCGCGTGACACCCTCCACGACCAGCGCCAGGGCGACCGCGTAGTCGGGCAGTCCGCGCAGGTAGTTGGTCGTGCCGTCGAGCGGGTCCACGATCCAGGTCGGCCGGCCGTCCCCCGGTGCGACGGGATCGGACTCCTCCGAGACGATCCCGAAGTCCGGTGTGTACATGCGCAGGATGGCCAGCGCCTGGTGCTCGGCGGCCAGATCGGCGTCGCTGACCGGCGCGTCGCCTTCCTTGGTGCGTACGGTGGGCCGGGCGCCGCGCCAGCGCAGCAGTTCCTTCGCGGCCTCCGACGCGGCGTGCGCCGCCGTGGCGGTGAGGCGGTCGGTGTCGAACACGACGGTCACCCCTCGCCCTCCATGCCGATCAGGGTCTCGCGGATGATGCCGACGGCGGTCTCCACCTGTGCGCGGTCGACGGTGAGGGGCGGGTACAGCCGCAGTGTGTTGCCGCCGAGCATCACCAGGACGCCTGCTTCCAGCAGTTCCAGATAGACGCGTTGGACCAGGCTCTTGGGCGCCGGCTCACGGGTCCGCTTGTCCACCACCAGCTCGATGCCGAGAGCGAGTCCCGCACCGCGCACGTCGCCGACCAGTGGGGCGAGTTCCGTCAGATCGGCCAGCTGATCGAGCATCTCCCGGCCTCGGGTGGCGGCGTTGTCGACCAGTTTGTCCTCGGTGAGGATGCTCGTGGTCGCGGCCACCGCCCGGCACGCCATGGGGAACGCCCCGAAGCTGGACGAACTCGCACTGGGCTCGGAGAACGGGGCCGCCGCCATGGTCTCTGCCGAGGCGACGACTCCGGTGACCGGGTAGCCGCCGCCCATGCCCTTGCCGACGGTCAGCACGTCGGGGCGGACCTCCTCGTGCTGGTAGGCGAAGGCGGCGCCGGTGCGGCCGAAACCGGTCATCATCTCGTCGGCGATCAGCAACGCGTCGAACTCGCGGGCAACCTCGCCCAGGGCCGCGAGGTAGCCCCGGGGCGGCACCACGTTGCCGGACCTGCCCTGCACGGGCTCCACCACGATCGCGGCGAGAGCCCCGGTGGAGTTCTCCTTGATCACGTCACGGGCGTGATCCACACACGCGAAGCCGCATTCGGGCGCCCGCAACTTGAAGGGGCAGTGGTAGCAGTTGGCGTACGGGGCGGAGAAGTAGCCGGGCGGGAGCGGCCCGAGACCCGAGCGGGCGCCGGCGGTCAGGGCCAGGCTGCCCATGGTCTTGCCGTGGAACCCGCCCCAGAAGGAGAGGAATTCGTGCTTTCCGGTGACGGACTTCGCCAGGCGCAGCGCGGCCTCCACCGCCTCCGTGCCGCCGCTGTACAGCTGGATCGTGTCCAGGTCCTCGGGCAGGAACTCGCGCAGCACCCGCACCATGTCGAGCCGGGCGGGACTGCCGAAGGCCCCGGCGGTGGCGCGCGTCAGTTCCTGGGCGAGGGCCGTGGTGAATCGCGGCTCGGCGTGGCCGATGGAGTTCACACCGCCCGCACCCTGGAAGTCGATGACGCGGTTGCCGTCGACGTCCACGATCTCGGTGCCGTCCGCCTCCGCCACGCACAACCGGGACAGCAGCATCACGGCCTGCAGACCGGGGCCGATCACCTCCTGCTCCTCGGCCCAGTGGGCCTCGCTGCGTACGCGTGGGCGCAGCATCCCGAAACCGTGTCCGGCACCGGGCGCGCCGCCGTCCCCCGCAGGCCCGGCGCCCCGCTCGTGGTCGGTCATATCGCTCCGTCCTCGGTCCGTCGGCGCGACGGCAGCCAGCCGCCCTCCGCAAGTGCCTCGAAGCCGCGCCGGGCCGCACCGACCGCCGTGTCGACGTCGTCGTCGGTGGTGGACGCCGAGATGAACCAGTGGTGGTTCGGGTGCAGGAAGACGCCCTCGCGGATCGTCGCCGCGTAGAAGGACCGCTTCGCCTGCTGGTTGCGGTCCTCGTCGCCGAAGCGGAAGTCCAGGAACGGCATCGGCGGGTGCCCCACCACGTCGACCGGTGCCCCGAACTCCTCGGCCAGCGCACCCAGGCCGCCCTGCAGCCGCTCGCCCATCTGCCAGATCCGCTTGAGGTGGTCGCCCGACCGCAGCTTGCGCACCGTGGCCAATGCGGCGGCCATGGCGTCGGCATTGGCGTAGTAGGTGGACGAGATGTGCACCGTGTCCAGGGTGCGTAGCACATCGGCCCGCCCGGTCAGCGCCGAGATGGCGTATCCGTTGGCGAACGCCTTGCTCAGCGTCACCAGATCGGCGGTGACTCCGTAGTACTCCTGCGCGCCGCCGAGGGCGAGCCGGAAGGCCGAGCGGATCTCGTCGAAGACCAGCAGAATGCCGTGTTCGCGCGTCAGTTCCCGCACGCCCTGCAGGAACCCCTCGGCAGGCCGCTCGACCATGAACGGCATCATCACCAGACAGGCGATCTCCCCGCGGTGACGCTCGAAGACCGCCCGCAGCGAGTCCAGGTCGTTGTAGGTGAACGTGTCCACCAGCGCTCGGCTGACGGCGGGGATGCCGCGGTCCCACTGGGCGCACCAGTCGTGCCAGCCGTTGTAGCCCCAGCGCACCACCCGGTCCCGGCTGGTGAAGGCCCGGGACAGGCGCACGGCCGCAGCGGTGGCATCCGATCCGGTCTTGAGCAGCATGCCCATTTCCGCGCCCGGCACGATGTCGAGCAGTTCCTCGATGAGTTCCGTCTGGACGGGCTTCATCAGCCCGGTCGCGAAACCGCGTCGGATCTCGCGCACCACGGCCTCGTCCACGTCCGGATCGGCGTGGCCGAGGATGACCGTGCCGTAGGACAGGAAGAAGTCGAGATACCTGTTGCCGTCCACGTCCCAGAAGTGGGCCCCGTGGGCCCGGTCGGCGAAGACCGGGTAGTGCCCCTCGACCATCTGGTCGGAGGCGATCACTTTCTTCCGTTTGGCTGCCAGAGCGTCGATCTGCTCGGCCCTGCGGTCGAGTGCGAAGGAACGGTCCAGGCCCAAGGGTCTCCCTTTCGTGAGGACGGCTGAGCGGCGTGCTGCGGGAAGCAGCGGACGCCAGGACGGCGGGGCCGGCGGGCGCTCAGCTCCGGGCGGCCCGGACCCGGTCCAGGAGATCGGTGGCCCGGTGCCGCACCTCGGCGAGGTTCCCGCCATGCAGCGCGTCACCCACGAGGGGCCGACCGAGCGCCGCGGCGTGCGCCCCCGCGGCGAAGTAGTCGCCAAGGTCGTCGGCGGTGATCCCGCCGGTCGGAACGACAGGAATGTCCCCGAACGCCATGGTGAGCGAGGCCAGATAGGCCGGTCCGCCCAGCCGTGCGGGGAAGAGCTTGACCAGCGCGGCGCCGAGCCGCCACGCCTCCATGACCTCGGTCGTGGTGAACGCACCGCACACCACGGGCACCCCCAGCACCCGGGCCTCGTCGAGCACCTCCGGAAGCACGCCGGGGGTGAGGAGGTAGTGCGCGCCGGCGCCCACGGCACGCCGGGCGGTCTCGCGGTCCCGCACGGTCCCGGCGCCCACCAGCGCGGCGCCCGTGGCCACACTGCGCCGGACGGCGTCGAGCGCGTCGGGGGAGGTGAGCGTGATCTCCACGGCCCTCACACCCGCCTTGCCCAGTTCATCGGTCACGGCCGGAACGGCCGGGGAATCCGGTTCGGTGAGCATGGCGATGAGCGGCGCTCCGGCCACCTCGGCGGCCAGGTCGATGCTGTGGTCCCCGGACACGCTCACCCCCGCTTCTCAAGAACGATGATCTGCCGCCGGGTCTGCCGCTTCACCGGGCGGTCCGGGTCCGGCAGCGCCCGCAACTCCCTCACCAGGGGAGCCACTTTCTCCTCGAAGACCGCGTCGTCCACGGCCCACAAGTGGTAGAGCATGCGCTGTTCGAGTCCGGAGGCGATCTGTTCCGGGCTGTGTTCGTGGGTCGCCGCGTCCAGTTCCCCCACCTCCACGGCGGTGAAGCCCACCGACTCGGCCAGCGGCAGGATGCGCTGGGCCCGGTCGTCCGCCTCCGCCGTGCGTGACTGGATCTCCTCCATGATCCTGCTGACCGGGTGGTCGTCGAAGAGGATCATGCCGGGGATCACCACGTAACGCCCACCCGGCTCCAGCACGCGGTGGACCTCCTGCAGTCCCTTGCGCAGGTCGCCCACGACGTGGGTCACCCACACGCTGTACACCTGCGAGAAGGATCCGGCCGGGAACGGCAGCGCGGTCAGCGAGGCCGCCGCGGCCGTCTGCCCGACGCGGCTCACGGCCTTCGCGAGCATGGAGTGCGACAGGTCGATCCCCACCACGGAGTACCCGAGGTCGGTGAGTGCCAGGGCCACCACGCCGGTACCCATGCCCGCGTCGAGGATCAGGCGGTCCTTCGCCGTGCGTTCGGCGATGGCCGGCGCGATCCTTCGGCCGCGTGCCTCACCCCCACGCGTCTTGTCGTAGAAATCGGCTGCCGGGGAAAAGTTCACAGACGACTGCACTGTCACCCACTCACTGGTTGTGGAGAATGCTGCCTGAAGCCCGTTCGGTAAAGGGATTTCGCACCGGAAAGTTCGGTGCGGCGACAGGGGAGAAAATGGCTGTTCACCCCGGAGGGAAAAACGGTCCCGCGGGCGGGAATTCCGATCGGTTGTCCGCCGGTGACCACAGGGCCCGGCGGATTGCTACTGAACCATAATTTCCTGCGGGGGAGGGTCCGCAAGTGGGCCGGACATGATTGGCGACGATGATTCGATGATGGCGCGAAAGCAACCTGATTCGCCGGTCCGTCGGGCGCGCCACCCGGCCCAGGTGCCCCGTTGGCAGCGCCGCCGTGGCCGCCGGGGCGCGGCGCTACCGCCGTCCGCCCAGGAGGGGGCCGCCGTCCCTGCGGCGCACCGCGACGACGGCCGCCCGGGGCTGGGCGGACCCGCCGTCCGGCCAGTGGGACGCGGGCCGCTGCGGACTGGCGTCGGGCACCTCTCCGGGATGCTGCACCGAGACCAGCACGAAATCCGGCCCGATCACCGGTCCGCAGCATTCGGCCCCCGTGGGCACCGTGAGGAACCGTTGCACCCGTCCGCGTTCCGGACCGCTGAGCGGCACCATGTACAGGCCGTCGTTGCGGCCGCCCCGGCCGTTCGCGTCGGTGGCGATCCACAGGTTGCCGTGGTCGTCGAAAGCCAGGTTGTCGGGCGAGGAGATCGCGCTGACCAGGCTCTTGTCGACCCCCATGTAGTACGTCCCCGGTGACTCCGGGTCGCCACAGACCAGCAGCAGCCGCCAGCCGAAGCGTTCAGCCGTCGGATCGTCCCCGCGTTCGCACAGCTCCAGGACGTGCCCGTCGCGATTGCCGGAGCGTGGGTTGGCCTCGTCGGGAGCCGGCAGACCGGGAGCCCCGCGCTGGTCGTTGTTGGTCAGCGAGGCGTACACCCGCCCGGTCACGGGGTGAGGTTCGACGTCCTCGGGCCGGTCCATGGGGGTGGCCCCCGCGCGGTCGGCGGCGATCCGGGTGAAGACGTACACCTCGTCCGCGCGCATGCCCGGCACGAAGCTGAGGTCGTTGTGCGCGAGCGGAATCCACCGCCCCGTCCCGTCGAACGCCCCGTCGGCCGGCAGCCGGCCGGATCCGTCGATCTCCTCAGCCGGGCTGTCTCCGTCGAACCGCGCGACGTAGAGGGTTCCGGAGTCCAGCAGACGCTTGTTGTGCGCGCGGCTGGCGGGATCGTCACCCGGCCGCATGCGCCCGTCGGACACGAATTTGTATATGTACTCGAACCGTTCGTCGTCCCCCATGTAGGCCACGACCCGTCCGTCCGGGGCGGTCGAGATGTTGGCTCCCTCGTGCTTGAAGCGGCCCAGAGCCGTGTGCTTCACGGGCACGGAGTCGGGCTCCAGCGGGTCCACCTCGACGATCCAGCCGAAGCGGTGCGCCTCGTTGGGCTCGCGACCGAGGTCGAACCGCGTGTCGTACTTCTCCCAGCCGCGCAGGGAGGGCCCCTCGGGGAACCCGTACCGCCTCAGCCCTTCCGACACCAGGGGGTCCGTCACCTGGTCGGCGTGGGCGAAGGGCATGTGCACGTTCTCCTCGCCCGACAGCACGGTGCCCCACGGGGTGGTGCCGCCCGAGCAGTTGGCCATCGTGCCCAGCACCCGGGTACCCGCCGGATCGGCCGAGGTGCGCAGCAGCGGCGATCCGGCGGCGGGCCCGCGGACCTCGAAGGGGCTCAGCAGGGTGATGCGGCGGTTCCACCGTCCGTCCACCCTGGTCCTCAGCCTGCCGTCGTCCGCCCGTTCCACGAGTACGACCGACAACCCGTAGGCCATCCAGGCCGTCCGCACGTGGGCCTCCGTCGGCTCCTGCGGATTCCAGTCGGGGAACATGAGCGGCTCGGTGGCGTACTCGTGGTTGGAGACCATCAGCCACCGTCCCGCGGCGCGCAGCGGGACGAGGGCGCAGTAGTCGTTGTTCACCCCGAACTGCCGGGCCTGCGCCGCCTCGTCCTGGTGGTCGAAGTCGAAGGCCGGGGCGCCCGGCAGGACGGCGTCCCCCCAGCCGATCAGCACCTCGTGGGTGAAGCCTTCGGGAACGGTCACGCGGTCCCCGCCGTCGGGCGGCACCGGCACGAATCCGCGCTTGTCTCTCCCTCGCACGCGTGGTCCGGGTCCCTGGGCCCGGGCCGCGGGCACGGCCGCCGACACCACGGAGAGCGTCCCGCAGCCGAGCAGGGCCCTGCGCGACAGAGCCCTGCGCAATAACTCGCCGAAATAGGTGTTCCCGGAGGTGTTCGGCGCGTCGCGAGCACAGGCGTTCCCGCATTTGAATGTGCACGTTTCCGGGGAGCGCCGGATGTCGTGATCGGTGGTCAGCAGGGGGAGTTTCCGGGATGGCACGCTGAGAGAATCCTTCCTCGGGAGCGCCTGTGCTGACTTCAGCCGTCGGTATGCACGGGCCTTGCAGAGGCGACCGGCCACGCTTCGCAGGATTATTTCGGACCAGCATTCCTTCATGCATAGCAAAGGTAAAGTGCCGGTATCGTCATTGACCGGAAATCATCGGCCCCGCATGCACGTCCCGCCCCACGGGGATCCCGAGGAAACGCGTCGTCGGCCGCCCCACTCGTCACCCTCGACCGCGGCTGCGCGACCTCCACGACCTGCCGGGCGTCCGGCTGGACATCGCGTCGGCTTCTGCGACGGCGCGCGGGGCCTGGTGCTGGGCGGCGTCGTCTGGGCCGAAACCGAGCACCAGTGCGGGGTTCAGCAGGACGGTGTCCGCGGGGGCGAGGTCCCGGGCGACGAGCACGTATGGTTCGTCGCCGTCGGGCAGGCCGGGCATGGGCACGCCCAGAGCAGATGGGCGACGAGACGGTCGCGCACGTCGTCGAGGTCGGCGACGCGCCCGCGAAGTAGTCGTCGGCCCGGGTCAGCAGCTCCCGGTAGGCGGCGAAGGCGTCGTGGACGGCGCGTGCCGCCGAACTCCCCGACGCGATACGGCGTTCGACGTCGGCGGCCGGCTCCGGGTCCTGCGCGATCAGTGCCTGCGCCTCGAGCACCGCCTGTGCCTGGCCGCCCGCCCGCGCGCCGCGCGCCGTCAGCTCCGCGGCGACGGTCCGGCCGCGTCGCGGGCACGCTCCTGCTCGTGAGGCGCCCGGTCGGCCGGGATCTGCTCGGATCCGGGATCCAGCGCGGCCGCCCCCATCCGGCGGACAGGCCCGATCACCGTCCCCCGGCTCACGCCGAGCCCCTTGAGCGTTTCGTTCATGTCGGAGATCTCCTGAGTGTGCGGGCAAGGGATGCCCGGTGCGTCGACGACGCGGCGTCAGCAGGCCTGCCGCGAAATGCGCAGGGCGGTCCCGTTGGCCAGCCTGTCGGGGGCGACGCCGAGGCACGCGGCCGCGGTCGCGCCCAGATCGGCCAGGCTGCCGGCGTCGGGCAGGTGCTGCGGGGCCGAGCCCGGCCGGTGCATCAGAACCGGAACGAACTCGCGGGTGTGGAACGCGTGGCCGATGGTGGGGTCGTTGCCGTGGTCGCCGGTGACGATCAGGCAGTCGCCGGGGGCGTCGAGCAGGGCGATCAGTTCGCCCAGCTGCTGGTCGGCGCGTTCCAGCACGGAGCCGTAGCGGGCGGCGTCCTGCTGGTGCCCGGCCAGGTCGGTCTCCTGGACGTTGGCGACGACCAGGGCGTCCCCGTCGGCGCGGACGGCGTCCAGGGTGTGCGCCAGAACGTCCGCGGTCGCCACCGCCGGACGGCGCACCGCGGCATCGCAGGCGAGGATGTCGGCGGCCTTGCCGACGAGCGTGACCGGGATCCCGGCGCGGGCCGCGAGGTCCGGCAGCTGCCGCGTGTGGTCCAGCGGCGCGCCCAGATGCTGCACTTGCAGCCCGCCGTTGCGGTAGAGGCCGCTGGCGGGTGTGTCGAGGCCGACGGTGCCGCCTTCGCCGGGGCGGACGAACTCGGCCAACGGCGCGTCCGCGCGGCCGCCGACCGCGATGACGCGGGCGACCGGTGCGACCGAGCGGACGGTCGCGGCGATGGAGAGGATCTGCTTGAACGGCAGGTCGTCGAGCCGGCCGGAGACGTTCCAATTGATGCCCGGGTCGGCTTCCAGGTTGTCGTGCACCAGCACCACGCCGTCCACGAGCAGCACCGGCAGATCGCCCAGCGGCTCCGCCTCGTGCCCGGCGGCGCGCAGCGCGGCGGCCACGGCGTCGAGGTGGTCGGTGAGCAGGGCCACGGTCACCGTGCTGAAGTCGGCTCCCATCATGGTCTGGTGGCCCGCGTAGGTGTCCGCTCCCGGGTAGCCGAGGGCGGCCCGGCCCACGGTCACCGGCAGCGCGGTGCGCGCGGCCAGGTCCGGGTGCGGGCGGACCACGCCCAGGCCGAGCGCCGACAGCGCGGGCAGGCGCAGCGCCCGGCCCCGGGTGCGACGGCAGTGGTCGAGGAGATGGCCGCACGTGTCGGCGGCGGCGTCGCCGGGCCGCAGGGCTCCGGCGTCGGGCATCGCGCCGACGCCGAAGCCGTCGAGGACGACGATGACGGATTTGCTCATGGGTGCTGTTCCTTAGTCAAGGGCCCGGCCCAGGGCGTCGTACAGGCCGCGCAGCCGGGGCGTGCCGGACGACAGTCCGGCGACGACGGCGACGTTGCTGCGGGTGACGAAGATCTGGGTGCGGAAGGCGAAGACCGCCGTGTCGCCGAGCCCGGCGTCGCCCGGCGTCGCGGGTGCTTCCAGCAGCCGGTAGTAGTCGATGTTCTCGGCGGGCGCGTCGTGCACGGCCAGCCGCACCCCGGAGCGCGGCAGGAACGCGTCCTTGATCCGGGCACGGGGGTAGAAGCCGCCGCCGTAGACGGCCGGCCGGCCGTCGGCGAGCGTGTGCGCCACCTCGCTGACGTAGACGTAGCCCGGGCGCTCGCTCTGGCCCGGGTCGACCGCGTGCAGCGGAGTGGTACCGGTCAGCGCGTGACCGGGCTCGGCGTGGGTGGCGCCGTGCCGCGCCAGCAGCGGCAGCGTGGCCACCGAGCTGGCGCTCGGCGCGCTCAGCTTCAGGCCGCGGTGCCCGCGCGCGGCGAGCCGGTCCCGCGCGGCCAGAGCCAGCGGCAGGTTGGCGGTGGGCTCCGGCTCGCCGGTGTCCGGGTCGCACAGCACGCACGGGAAGGCGGTGACGCCCGCGATCCGTACGCCCGGCAGCCGCTCCACCCGCTCCGCGAAGTCGTCCAGCCCCTCCAGCGGGACGCCGCCCTCCTGCCCCGGGTGAACCGTGCCCGGCGCGCCCTGGAGCCGGACCAGCACGTCCTGGACGAATCCGAGCCGCTGCGCCGCCCGGCTCACCGCCTCCGCGTTGGCCACGTCGTAGACGGTCACGGTCTCCGGACGCCAGGCGAGCATCTCCGGGAGCGACCGGGTGGGGATCTGCACCAGGTGTCCCAGGTTTCCGGCCTGTGCACCGGCCGCGTGCAGGATCCGCGCCTCCGGCGGGTCGATGGCCGCGAACTTCGGGATGTGCCGGGCGATCGCCCGGATCAGCTCGGGATTGCGGCCGAACTGCTTGGCCACGAACCACAGCGTCAGGCCCTGCCGTTCGGCTTCGGCGGCGAGCAGCCGCGCGTTGGCCTCGACGGCGTCGAGGTCCATGACGTAGGTGTCGGGCGGGATCGCGCCGCTCTGGTGCAACACGGCGGCCGCTTCCACCAGTTCCGGGTTACGGGCCAGCACGGTGTCGAGGAACACGGTCAGTCGTCCTTGGGCTGGTGCAGGTCGGCGAGCGAGCGGCGCAGGATGTCCAGCACCAGGTCCGCGCCGGCGCGCATGGGGTTGATGCGGATCGTCCAGTCGGCGAGCTCGGGATCGTCGTCGAGGCTGGAGCCGGACATCCGGTAGAAGAGCGGGGCGATCTCGTAGCGGGAGTTGGAGCCCACGGGATAGGGCGCGGCGCCGTGGCGGGCCGCGACGGCAGGCAGCTCCCGGGCCACGGGCCGGGCCAGACGGACCAGCACGCATCGGTCCTGGGCGTTGGCGATCCGGACCTCGGCGACGCCGTCCACCTCGCCGCCGGCCAGCCGCTCGGCGACCTCCGTGCTCACCTGGGACTGCACGGACCACAGCACCGGCACGTGGGTGAGCGCGCGCAGCGCGTCCAGCGCCTGGTGGCCCTGGACCTGGCCGCCGCCCGAGTAGTTGTCGGCGTGGACCCGGTCCACCAGATCCCGGGATCCGGCCACCACGCCGACGCCCTCGGGGCCGTGCAGCTTGAACAGCGAGAAGCAGGAGGCGTCCGCGCCCAGCTCGACCCCGCACGCCGGGACGCGCATCACCGCGTAGTTGTCGTCGACGACGGTCCGCACCCCGTGCGCCCGGCAGGCCGCCAGGACCTCGCCCGGGGCGTAGCGGTCGGCCAGCCGCTGCCGGGTGTGCTGGACGTACGCCCAGGCGAACCGTCCGGACGCCAACGCCTCCTCCAGCGCGCGCGGGTCGTTGAAGTCGACGGCGACGGTGCGCACGCCGAGGCCGCGCAACGTCGTCTGGGTGGTGCGGTAGAGCGGCGCGCCGTGGATCAGCAGCTCGGCGTCGGCGTCGAGCGCGGCGGTCAGGCAGGCCCGGATCGCACCGGTGCCCGCGCCCTGGACGAGGGCGGCGGCCTCGGCGCCGAGGAAGTCGGCGAGGACGGCCTCCACGCGCGCGGTCGTGCGCGGGCGGCCCAGTCCGGGCACGACGCCCGCATCGGCCGCGAACAGCTGCTCGCCCTCGAAGTGGCGGGCGGTGCACTCCAGCAGCCGGAACTGCTTGGCGACGGCGTCGGCCAGCGGCACGGTCGGCAGCGGGAAGGTCTGCGGCAGCCGCCTTCCGGGACTAGGCATCGGACTCCTCCTGCGTGTCGGCGCCGGTCAGGAAGCGCAGCGGGTTGCGACGGGTCATCAGGTCGATCAGGTCCGCGTCGACGCCTGCCGCGCGCAGCCCGGGCAGGAAGGAGCGGAACAGGTGGCCGTAGCCGGTGCCGCCCTCGCCGGTCAGGTAGCCGTGGCGGGAGACGTCGCAGGAGAGCAGCACCCGGTCGGCGTGCCCGGACTCGATCAGCGCCAGCAGCAGCCGCAGCCGGGTCGCGTCGCTCTGGTAGCTGTTCTTGCCGACGGTGTCGAAGGCGACGTACGCGCCCTCGGCCGCGAGACGGCGGTGCACGGCCGGGTCGTCGAGCAGGTCCTGATGGCCGAGGGCCACGCGGTGCGGGGCCAGGCCCTCGGCGGCGAGCAGGTCGAGCTGGGCCGGGCCGCCCACGCCGAGGTGGGCGTGGGTGGCCAGGGACAGCCCGGTGCGGGCGGCGGCGCGGGCGGCGGCGGTGAGCGTCCGCCGCTCCGGCTCGCTCGGGTGCTCCCCGTGGCTGCCGACCTCGCCGATCACTCCGGGGCGGATCCCGGTGGTCCCGACACCCTGCTCGATGTCCCGCACGAGTGCGTCGGTGAGCTGCTCGACACCGGCCCCGCCCACCTCGTCCGGGTGAAACGGCTCGTAGTACCAGCCGGTGGCCGCGACCACCGCGACCCCGGACGCCGCGGAGACACGGGCCAGCGCGTCCGTGTCGCGGCCCATGCCCCGGCAGGTCTGCTCGATGACCAGGGACAGCCCGAACTCCTCGCGCAGCGCGGCGAGTTCACCGGCGACCGGTTCGATGTGCCGGGCGTCGAGCACGGCCTCGTGGTCGCTGTCGCGGCGCAGGTCGAGGGCGATGTGCTCGTGGGCGAGGACGGGGCCGGTGACGGCGGAGGGGTCGAGTGGACCGGTGACGGTCCGGATGGTGTGCATGCAGGCGCCTTCCAGGTGTCCGTTCAGCCCTTGACCGGGGTGAACAGGTGCAGCCAGTACAGGACGTTGAGGAGGATGCCGCCGACGACCACCGCGGCCGGTGCGGCGGCCATGCGGACCACCGGCCGGCCCATGGCCTCGTTCAGCAGGTACAGCCCGCCGACGACGAGGATGCCGAGCCCGCCGCCCATGGTGTTGGCGGCCATGAGGGAGCCGAAGAGGATCGCCAGGCCGAGGGTCTCGCCGATCGCGCTGCGCAGGTGCTCCGAGCTGTCCCGGACCGACGGGAACACGCTCAGCAGTCGGCCCAGCCGTGACAGCAGCAGCACCTCGGCGGCGAAGACGAGCGCACCGCAGACCAGGGCCAGCCACGGGTTCGGCATCAGGTAGCCGATCGGGTAGACCAGGGTGAAGCCGGCGATGCCGTACGCGCCGGAGGCCAGAGCGGTCGTCGCGATCAGCGGGATGAAACCGAAGACGCGGTAGAAGTCGACCTGGGCCGCCGCGCTGTAGTCGTGCTTGGCGATCAGGAAGCTGGTGGCCTCGCCGCCGCCGAAGACGTGCATCTGGGCCAGCAGGCACACACCCGCGCCAAGCACCATGAACAGCGGCAGGTGCCTGCGCAGCCGGGCCGCGCTCGCGCCGAACAGCGACGCCATCGGATCGTCGTCCCCGGCCGGACCGGCTGCGGCGACGGCGGCGGGGTCGGCCTTCTCGGCCCGGCGCTGCCGGATGTCGCGCAAGGCGGCGAAGCCGATCAGCATCAGCACGCCGACCGCCATCGCGATCGAGCCCGCGAACACCTTCGGCCACAACTTCATGGTGGCGACGACCAGGGCCAGTTCGACCACGCCCGCTATGCCGCCGCGCAGCCTGCCGAACTGCTTGGTTATGGCGAGCACGGGGAACAGCGCGAACAGGAACAGGATCGGCGTCGACATCTGCTGCAAGGCCGTCAGGAAGTCGACCGGCAGGCGGTGCGCGACGGTGTTGGCCCCGCCGAGCCCGAAGACCACGACGGCGCCCCAGGCCGCGCCGAGGATCGGCGCCAGCCACTTCCTCGGCGAGAGGATGCCGAGGATGTCGGTGGGCAGGAAGAGCAGCCACGGGTTGAGCACGCCGGTGGACAGCGCCATCGGCGCGCCGAGGCCGAAGATGAACCCCGCGGACAGCCCGAACGAGACCGCGGTCGTGGCGCTGCGCGTGCTGTCGCCGCGGATGAAGTCGAGGAGGAAAGGCCGGACCCCGTCGTTGAAGACTGCCAGTGCCTGGTGGGCGATGAAGGCCGTCAGCGCGCACAGGGCGATGACGACGAGCTCCTGCGGCAGCGAGAAGCTGAGGCTGGTGCTGTCCGCGGCGAGATACGAACTCAACGGTGACTCCCTTGTCCTACCGCTTTGAAGTGGGTCCGGTCAGCCGGAGTGCGCGGCGATGGCACGGGTGATCACCGGGGCGACGGTGTCGATCTGGTCCATGCTGAAGCCGAAGACCTTGGTGCCACCCGTCAGCAGCGCGGCAACCTCGTCCTCACTGGGCACGGAACGCCCGAAGGTGTGGCATGCCTTCTTGCCCATCAGGCCGACCAGCACGCCGAGCGACGCGCCGGCGCCGGTGTGGCAGGTGCCCAGGAAGTAGTCGGCCTGGCCCGCGCGCAGCTTCATCGCGGCGTCCATGTCGTTGGAGACGGCGACCTCGACGCCGTCGACGGCCATCGCGGTGATGGTCTGCGCGACCTCGGTCTTGCCGACGCCGCCGGTGAGGATCTTCTTCATGATCGTTCGTTGCCTTTTCGTACTCGGGGTGGGTCAGGCGTGCGAGCGCTGCGCCAGAGCGGCGAGGTGCATGCCGAGGAAATTGATCTCGGACTCGGGCAGTGCCGCGCCCAGCGCCGCCCGGGCCCGCCCGGCCACGGCGCGGGCCCCGGCCACGGCCTCGGGGTGTCCCGCCAGCTCGGCCGCCACCTGCTCGTCGGTGAGGAACTGCTCGATGGCCTCGCCGTTCAACAGCCGGGTGAGCGCCATCACGAGATGGCTGGTCAGCATGCCGGCGGTGTCCTCGGTGACAACCTGTCCGCCGGCCGCCAGCACGTCGAGTTCGCCGATGACGAAGTCGACCACCCGCGGCTCGACCTGGCCGCCGTCGCGGAACATCTGCAGACGCAGTGCAAGCCGCTCTTCCATCCGCGCTCGGTCCTTTCATGACCACTGCCCATTTGGCAGTAACCGGGATTCTGGATCATCAGTGCACGCTCGGCTCCTCGCGGTGCGGGAAGCCGGCGCGGTCAGTAGGAGGGGATGCGCTCGCCGCGCAGCACCTCGTCCTGAAGCGTCGTCACCAGGCCGATGTCGAGGGCCTTGCGCACCACACTCAGGGTCCGGGTCACGCCGGCCCTGCCGACGATCGCCGCACAGGAGTTGCGCAGGGAGAGCTCGCGGGTGATCTCGTCGCCCAACGGCAGCGTGTCCACCCCGTCACCCATCCGGCCCTGCACCTCGTCGAGGTTCCACACGCTGGCGTCCGCCTCGCCGCGGGCGAACAGGTCCCGCAGCTGCATGTAGGACGCCTCCACCCAGCGCACGTCCGCGCGTCCGGCGAACATCCGCTCGGCGAGCAGCTCGAGGTCCTCGGAACTGCGGTCGACGGCGACCCGCAGCCCCGGAGAGGCGAGGTCGACGCCGCCGCGCACCAGGACGCCGTGCGCGCCGACGTAGGTGGCCGCCCCCAGGTCGGCGACCAGTTCGAGCGGGTGCTCGGCCATCAGCCGGTCGGCTGCGAAACGCGAGAGCACCACCAGGTCGACCTTGCCCTCCAGCAGCGCGGAGACGCGGGAGTGGGCGCCTCGCATGAAGGTGACCGCGAACGGCGCTCCGGCCTGCTCGAACGCCGCGCGCAGGCCCGTGGCCAGCCCCTCGTAGCGGCGCGAGTACGGCAGCGGCATCGCGGCCAGCAGGGTGCCGAGCCCGGCCAGCCGCCACAGGATGGCGCGATCGGCATGCACGAGGAACGTGCCCAGGTGTCCACGGGCGACCGTCTTGATCGCGCCGGCTTCCTCCAGCAACTGAAAGGCCGCCTGGACCGTGCCGTTGCCCACTCCCAGCTCATCCGCCAGGTCGCGCAGGCGCGGCAGCCGGGTGTCCGCCTCGTGATTGAGCAGTGACGCAGCGAGCTGCCTGGCAGCCAGACCGTTCCGCGTCAGGAGTCGCTCGTCGATACTGTTCACGAGAGGGACAGTAACCAGTATTCTGGTTTTTGCCTAGAGGGGCCCAGAGCCCGTGGGCGGTGACCTCGACTCCCGCACACGAGCCCGAGTCGGCCCACGGCCACGGGTTCACCGCGAGGCGTCCTCCCGAGCCCGCGCGACCCGCGCACGTGCCCGGGGCCGCCGCGCCGCCGAATCTCGACCGGCGAAAACTCGGGCCCCGTTTCCCCGCGACTACTGGACCGGGTGGCCGGACGGTCCACCCGGTGCGGACATCTCCGGGGGAGGGAAGGTGCGTTCTCGCGTGCGTGGGGCGGCACGGTGGTCGTGGTGCCGGGCAGCCTCCTCGTGGCGGGCCGCGACGGCGGGGCGGCGACGCGGCGAACCCCGCCGCCCGGCGATTACGGCCAGGGCCCGCGACTCGGGAGTCCCGGGCGGCGGCCGCACCACCCCACACGGCGAGGCGCCTGTCGACGAAGGCGCGATACCCGGCCATCTCACACCCGGTCCCGGGGCGCTTCGGGCCGGGCCCAGGAAGCCCGCACGGCGGCCCGCACCCACGCCCTACGCTGTCGCCATGACGCCCGCTACCCCCGCCACGGCCACGGCCGCGCTGACCGCGCGGGCCGAGCGGATGCGGCGCCTCTCCCAGGAGCTGCTGATCTCCGCGGAGGCCTCCGCCAACCTCGTGGTCCTGCGCACCCCGCCGGGTGCGGCGCAGTTCCTGGCCTCGGCCATCGACCTCTGCACGACATCCTCGGCACCATCGCGGGCGATGACACGCTCCTGCTGATCAGCCGCGGCTTCGAGCGGCGGCCAGGCGCTGGCGGACCACCTGCCGCGGCTGGCGCAGAACGGGCACTGACCGGGATGCGGGGCCTGGCCCGGCGGCGGAGAATGGGTATGTGATCTTCCGGGACGGGCGGGCCATCACCTGGCGGCCGTCGGCGGTACACAGACGTCCGCCGGGTTACCGGTTCCCGGTGGGGCGCCTCTCGGACGAGGCTCTGCTGTCCGGACTGGCCGTCGGCGACTCGGAGCTGGCCGTCGTCTTCGTGCGGAGGTTCCAGCACCGGGTCTTCGGTGTCGCCATGGCCGTCACCCGGGACCAGCAACTCGCCGAGGACGTCGCCCAGCAGACGTTCGAGCGCGCGTGGCGGCACGCGCAGATCTACGACTCGCGTCGCGGCTCGGTCAGCACCTGGCTGACGACCATCGCGCACAACCTCGCCATCGACACCGTCCGGGCACGCCGAACGGTGCCGATGGCACCGGAGGACCTGGACACCTTCATCGGCGTCGTCACCGAGACCCCCGAGCGGTGGGCGCTGGCCAACGAGGCCTCCGCCCAGCTCCGGGCCGCCGTGGCCCGGCTGCCCCGGGAGCAGGCCCGGGCCCTGATGATGACGGGCGTCTACGGGATGACGGCTCAGCAGGTCGCCGACTCGGAGCGGATTCCGCTGGGCACCGCGAAGACAAGGATCAGGGCGGCGATGGCGAAACTGCGCACCACCCTGGCGGCTCCGGAATGATGGGGACTATGTCCAGGGGTCCGGCCTGCGCGAAGCTGCGGGAAGTCAGCGCCGAGCTGGCACTGGGAGTGCTGCCCGGCCGGGAGCGGGCCGAGGCGGTCGCCCATCTGGACCGGTGCGCCGAATGCAGGGAGTTCGTCGAGCAGCTCTGCCTCGTGGGCGACCGGCTGATCGGCCTGCTGCCGGACACCGAGCCGCCACTCGGGTTCACGAGCCGGGTGGTGCGCGGTCTGGCCCAGCAGGCGGCGGCACCGGAGGAAAGGGCGAGAGCCGCGCGCGGCCCGGGCCTCGCCCTCCCCGGCCCACGCGGCCCCGCGCGCAGGGCCCGGGGGTGGCTCGCGGTGGCCGCGGCGGTCCTCGCGGGGTTCGCCGGCTGGGCGATCGGCACTCGCCGTCCAGGAGCTCACCGCCTCACCCCCGCGCGCCGTCGAGTCCGAGCCCGTGAAGGCCGGGGACATCACCTCGGTCGCCCGAGGTGCCGTGACCGCTGGGATCGACGACCACGAAGATCCTGCCGGGGCTGCCGGGACGGGCGTAGATCTCGCCGGTGGAACCGGCAGGGTCACCTGCCTGCTCAAGCACTCGGAGGGGACGACCGTCCGCGTCTGCGATCTCTCCGTCCGAAACGGCATGCCGTGACCCCGGTCGACTCGAACACGCTCTCCGGCGCTCGTCGGCGTCTGCCGACGGCACCGTCCTTGCCACGGCTCCCGCAGCCCGCCAGGTGCCGGCCCGGGGAGGCATGGGCCCCGCTCCGACCGGGCAGCGTCACTCGGGCAGCGCCCCCTTGAGGGCGGCGGCCAGTCCGGAGACCGTGGGCCGGGACGACGGATCGGCTCGCAGACAGCTGTCGACGGTGGCGGCGAGAGCGAGCGGCAGGCGCCGCCGGGACGCGATCGGCGGGGCGGCCTCCTCGAGCTGCCAATACCGGTCATCGGTGTCGTGGCCGTCTGCCGCGGCCGTCCTTGCCCTGCAGGCGACCGGCTTCTCCCCGCAGGCCGCTTCGAACAGCGTGATGCCGATGCCCCACACGTCGGCGGTGGCCGTGAGCGGCCCGCCCCGGGCCTGCTCCGGGGCGAGATAGCAGCACGTGCCCAGCCCCGCGGGCGCGGGCCCCGGCGGCCGGGCCACACTCAGGTCCAGTACCTTGACGTGGCCGCGGTCCACCACCACGTTGGCGGGCTTGAGATCCAGATGGAGCAGGCCCCGACCGTGGAGGTAGTGGACCGCCGAACACATCTGCACCCCGAGCAGCGCCACATCGGCGGCGGCTGGCCGCCGCCGCAACCGGTGCACGAGGTGGGACAGGGTCTCACCGGTCAGCGTCTCCAGGACGACGAGCGGCTCGGGCGACTTGAACGCCTCGTAGCCACGGACCAGGTGTGGATGGGCGAAGTCCCGCAGCCACCGCCCCTCGCGCAGCAGCCGCTCGTCCAGCCGCTTCTCTCCGCGGTGGTCCGCCCGCACCACCTTGATCACGCACCGGCAGTCGCGTTCTTCGCTCCAGGCGTCGTAGACGTCGAGCCAACCGGTGCGCGTCAGGTGCTCGAGGATCACGTAGCCCTGCATCGGTTCCGTGCCCGGAGCCCAGGGGGCGGGGGCGCTCATGACAGCACCGCGCCCGCGCCGAGCCGGTGCAGCCGGGCGTACGCGCCGTCGCGGCCCAGCAGGTCGTCGTGGGCGCCGTGCTCGACGACCCGTCCGTGGTCGAGCACCACGATGCGGGTGGCGTCCCGGACGGTCAGGAGGTTGTGCGAGATGACGACGGTGGTCCGCCCGGCCATGAGCCGGCGCAGCGGGTCCATGATCCGTCGGCCCGACCCGACGTCGAGCCCGGTGGTCGGTTCGTCCAGCAGCAGCACGGGCGCGTCCCGGATCATCGCCCGGGCGATCGCCAGGCGCTGGCACTGTCCGCCGGACAGCGTCCGGCCGCGCTGACCGACCAGCGTGTCATAGCCTTCCGGGAGCCGCTCGATGAACTCGTGCGCGTCCGCCGCGCGTGCCGCCGCGACGACATCGGCGTCCGTCGCGTCCGGCCGGCCGTAGGCGATGTTCTCCCGCACGGTGCCGTGGAAGACAAGGGTCTCCTGGAGCACCACCGCGACGTTCTCCCGTACTTCGGACAGACTCAGGTCCCGCAGGTCGGTCCCGTCGAGCAGAACCGCGCCCCGGTCGGGGTCGTAGAAGCGCAACTGGAGCTTGGCGGCCGTCGACTTGCCGGCCCCGCTCGCCCCGACCAACGCCAGCGTCTCGCCCGAGGCCACGTGGAAGGACACGTCCGACAGCGCCCACGAGGAGGCATCGGGATAGCGGAACCAGACGCCGTCGAACTCCACGTCGCCCCGCGCGCGGCCGATCCGCCGGGCGCCCGGAACCTCGACGACCTGTGGCCGCTGGTCCAGCAACTCGATGATCCGCTCCGCCGAGGCGGAGGCCGCGTAGAAGGTGTTGCCGAGCCGGGCCAGGCCGCGGACCGGGCTGTAGAGCTTGCCGATCAGCGCGAGGAAGACCAGCAGTCCACCGAGGGTGAGCTGTCCCTGGGCCAGCTTCCAGGTGCCGAGGCCCATCACCGCGAGGCCGCCGGTCACCTCGATGACCTCGACGACGGGCGAGTAGACGGCCCGGATCCGCGTCGAGGCCATCGCTGCCCGGAACTTGCCGACGTTCTCCCGCTCGAACCGGTGCTCCTCCCACCCCTGCCGGTTGTACGCCTGCACGAGCGCGACGTTGCCAAGGGCTTCCTCGGCCACCGCGCTGATCGAGCCGCCGCGGCGCCTGCGCTCCCGTGACGCGGCCTTGATCAGCCGCGAGAAGCGCCGGGCGGCGGCCCAGAACAGCGGCACGATGGCGAGGGCGAGCAGAGTCAGGTCCCACTGCAGGTAGACCAGCATGCCGAGGTAGACCCCCAGACAGACCACGTAGTAGAGGGCGTTCGCCACCCCGGAGAGCAGGAACGTCTCGACCGCGTCGACGTCGCCCGTGATGCGGGACAGCAGGTCCCCGAGCCGCCGGCGTTCGAAGAAGCCGAGCGACAGCCCCTGGACGTGCCGGAACACAGCGGCGCGCAGCGAGAGCAGGAAGCGTTCGCCGACCCAGGTGGACGTCACGTCGTCGGCGAACCGCAGCACCCCGGACAAGACGATGAGCCCGAGGTAGACCGGTGCGATCCAGAGCAACGGCCGCAGAGCACGGGGGACGAGCACAGCGTCCACGACGGTTTTGAAGAGCCAGATCTCCGAGGCCTGCACGGACGGGCCGACCAGGCTGAAGAGGAGAACGGGGACCAGCCATCGCCGACCGCCGCGCGTGTAGGGCCAGAACCGCCGGAACACCTCACGCGGCGCCATCGCGGGCGCGGTCGCCACGACTGCGTCGGACGCCTCCACCGACAGCAGACGCCGCAGGACATGCATCATGGGATGCGCACCTCAGGGTCCGAGGAGCGGACCGGGGCATTCAGTCGCCGGCCCGCTCAGCACTCGTTCGGTCAGTGGCTGCTGTGTCCGCTGCGGTGATCCGAACGGCTGCGGTGATCCGAACGGCTGCGATGATCCGAACCGCTGCTGTGCCTCGACGATCGGAGGCCGTCAGACCTTGCGGGCATGAGTTTGCTGAAGATGGCCATCGTTCCTCCTGAACCTCGCTGGGGAACTCTTCCTCACTGGATACGTCTCAGGGGCGGATTCGGATGGCTTGCTTCGAAAAAAATGCCGTTCTCAGCCCCATCGTGCCGCCAGCCCCCCGGTGCAGCGCACCTCGTCGCCCGCTGGCCAGCGGCGAGGTCACGGCCAGCGGCGAGGTCACCCTGCCGCCGCGCGCCCCGGGGCCGATCTCCAGCATCCTTTCGGTCAACCGTCCAGCGTCCTACAGCCCCACCTGTGGTCGAATCTGCGGTCCCCCGGCAACCGGGGCTGGGCGAGCGCCTGCCGGACTGGCGGTCGAGCGAACACTGGTCATCGGAACCTCGCCCGTGCCGATACTGCTCCCGTCCCACGAACCTGCGTGATGAGGAAAGCGTGCCGTCGCACAAGACGTGTGCGGAAGTGCGGGGACCATGGCAGCGGGCAGGCTCGTAGCAGGGACCGATGAATGGCTCCGCTCATGCTCAGAGGCCGGGGCGTCCCGCAGCGCCGCCGCCGCGACAAGCAGGGGGCCTCGAACAAGGCGCCGGCCGTCGCCGTGTCCTGCGCCGGCCCGAGGGCCCCCGCGGACTGAACCGCCTGGCCCCACCGTCGGAGGACCCGGCGACCGCCGCACCCTCGTAGCCCGTGCTGCTCCTGGGCGTGCTGCTGCAAGCGCAGCACTCGTACGAGTCGGCGGCGTCGACACTCCGGACTGCAGCACAACCGGAACCCGGCCGTACGCGACGTTCCCTTTGCCGGTCGGAGCAGAAGGCGGGAGCCCCATCCCCCAACGCAGGTGCAGGCTCCGGTCGCCCCGGCCGCGCCCCAGCGTCCCACCCGTCCGACGATGTCGTCCCGGCGCCCGGCGGCGAAGAAGGCCGCCGCACCCGCGACCGACCCGCGCTTCCCCCACGGCCCGCTCGCCGTCCTCGATGGCGACGGCTCCGCGTACGGCGTCGGCGGGATCGTGCTGGACCGCCCGGCCACCACCGTGGTGGAGCTGGTGGAGTGGACGCTGCGCGAGTCCGGCCTCGGTGCACCGAAGCTGCACCGCCACGGCAAGGACGCCGACCCGCTGATCGTCCTCGCGGCGGCCGCGGCCGCGAAGCTCGGGCTGCCCGAGCGCCTGGAGGACCGGCGCGGCCTGCGCATCCCGCACCCACTGGTACGCCTCTTCGTGCAGGAAGCCGCCCTTCCACCCGGAGTGGTAGATCGCCGGGTGCTCGGGCTGGCCCTCCGGCGGTGCCGGGTCCATCGGCTCCGTGCCCAGCGAGCCGGGGTTGAGGCCGGACACCCAGTTGCCGGTCTCCTCATCGCGCACCGGCCGGGTCGGCGGGCGCAGCGCGGTCATGAGCTCCAGGCCGTTGACCGCCGTACCGCGCCGAGCTCCTGGGCGTAGGCGACGGTGTGCGTCTGGTACCAGGCCGGGCCGGTTACCGCGTTCCTCGCCGCCGCGAGGCTGACGGTCGGCCTGTCGGAGCCGGTGCACTTCGTGAACCCGGCCTTCAACGACCAGTGGCCGGACACCGCGGCCGCCTCTCCCCGAAGCTCGCCGCGCACGTCACCGCGGTCGCCTTCCACGCAGAACGTGGACACGCTCACCGATGAGGAGTGCCTGCTCCCCTTCGTGGTGGGCCCTCGGGGTGTACGCACAGCGGGTCATCACCCCGCGCGACGGGACAGCTGGACCTGCGCCCGGACTCGCCCGCGTACGCCACGCAGCTGCGCCTGACCGGCTCGAAGTCCTCGTACGCGACCGGCTCAAACGCCTCCAGTACCGGCCCGACACCCTCGACGGCTTCATAGCCGGCACCGGCCTGACCCTGGACGACCCTGCCTCACCCTGACAATCGTGGGCGAGGCCGTGACTGTTCGACATCAAGGTGCGATCTCTCGCCTTCATGCCAGTAAGCGACCTGCGCCCTAGACGACCGCCCCGACTTGAAGATCGTGCTGGAAGTGGTCGATGAGCGCGCCACTACGCCGCGCTAAGGGCTGTCCCGTAATCCGTGGTGGATCAGCGTGCGGCGTCGGATATGGTGCGTCGCAAGGCGGAGGGGCGCCCGCATACTGGACGTATGCGGGCGTTCCGACAACGCCGCGAGGCGCCGCAGCTGTCGTCGCACGCCCGCCACGGATTACGGGACAGCCCTTAGGTGAACGCTTCGCCCCTTGGGGATAGGGCCGTCGCCGTCGACGCTTCGTCAGCTCGGTCGATCCGGCGCGGCCGGGGGCAGGAATGCGCTGAGCACCGTGCGGATGCCGGGTTCGGGGTCGAACTCCGCATCTGGCATGACGATCTGATTGAACATCAGGCCGTCGAGGTAGTCGAAAAGGATCCTGCAGTGCTCCCGCGGTGCGGGCGACCCGAGGTCCGCCAGCCACTTCGAGGTCAGTTCGATCATCGACTCGCGCGCGCGGCTCAGCGGCTCGCGCACCGCGGGGCGGACGATGCCCTCGAGCGTCAGCGCGTAGCGGGCGGTGGTGCGGTGCCGGGCGGGGCCGAGCACGTGCTGGACCGTGCGGGCCAGGGCGCAGGCCAGCCCCTCGGGGGCGCCGTCCACCGGGGTGGCCGCGAAGCGCTTCCAGTCGCGGGCATCGAGCGCCTCGAGATGGGCCACGACGCCCGTCACGAGGAGGTCGCGGCTGCGGAAGTGGTTGGACGTGGTGCCGGCCGGCACCACGGCCGCCTTGTCGACGGCCTGGTACGTCAGGCCGCGCAGGCCGCTGGTGCCCAGCACCTTCACGGCTGCGTCCAGTACCTGATCGCGCCTGCCCGGCATCCGCGCCCGTTTCTCCATCGGCCTGTCTCGTGTCCTCTACTGTAAACATAGTGCTCCTACTACAAACATAGTAGCGTGGTGGCATGCCCAGAAAAGCGATCATCGTGGGCGGCGGCATCGGGGGCCTCGCCGCCGCCGTACACCTGCAGGCCGACGGCTGGAACGTCGAGGTACACGAACGAGCCCCCGCGCCGCCCGGCACCGGCACCTCGCTCGGCCTGTGGCCCGGCGCGCTGCAGGCGCTCGACACTCTCGGCCTCGGGGACACAGCCCGCCGGCTCGCCCGGCCGGCGGCTTACGGCACCTTTGTACACGCCGACGGCGGCCTCATCGGGAACGTCGACATGGCCGCTCTTCGCCGCCGCACCGGCGACGCTGTGCACGTGACCGCCCGGCCCGCGCTGCTGCAGACACTGGCCGCCGCGCTCGCCGACGGGGTCGTGCGCTACGGCTCCGCGGTGACCGACGTCCGCGAGCTCACCGGCTACGACGTGGTCATCGCCGCCGACGGCCTGCGCAGTCGGGCCCGCACGGTGCTCTTCGGCGACGCGCACCGCCCCCGCTACTCCGGCGTCACCGCCTGGCACGGCACCGCCGACCTCGACACCGACGGGATGACCGAGACCTGGGGACGGCGCGCCCGCTTCGGCGTCATCCCGCGCGCAGGCGGCCGCACGAACTGGTTCGCCTGTGCCCCGGCAGCCGAGCGCATGCCCGTGCCCGGCGGCGATCTGGCAGCCCTGCAGGCGTGGTTCGGCGACTGGCACCCCGGCGTGCGCCGGGTCCTGGACCACCTCGCGCAGACCGGCGGCACGGGCGTGCAGCGCAACGACCTCTACGACCTCGCCACGCCGCTACCGAGCTACGTCAGCGGCCGCATCGTCCTCATCGGCGATGCCGCTCACGCGATGACCCCCGACCTCGGCAGGGGGGCGTGCGAGGCGCTCATCGACGGCGTCACCGTCGCCCGTGAGCTCACCGCACGCGCGCGCGTCGAAGACGCCCTCACCGCCTACGACGCGGCCCGTCGCCGCTCCACCCAGCGGCTCGCGCGCGCCGCCCGGCTGATGAACCGCGCGGTGCACACGCGGCGTCGGATCGCGCCGGTACGGAACGCGGCCATGCGGCTGTTCCTGACCATCGGCAGGCCACCGGCCTGACTCCCGCCAGGCGCCTCCTGCACCACCGCCTCCGAGTCAGCCCTCTACTGGGGGTTCAGCCAAGGTGAGCCCAAAAGGGTCAGTCGTTCTGGAGTGCGGCGAACTCGGCGTGGGCCTGGGCGACGGCTTCGGGGTATGCCTGGCGCTTCTCGTGCTCGGCGAGTGCCCGGTAGATGCTGGCCAGGCCCGGGTTCTGGCCCTTGCGCGACGTGATCGGTCTGGTGCTGCTCGGCGTCCTGGTGCTCGCCGTCGGCCGGTGCGGGTGCGTGGTGTGGGCGGATCGCGGCGGGCCCCGATGGGTCCGTGCCGTGGCGGCCGTGACCCTCGCCGCGGGCGAGCGGGTGCGCCGCTCCTCGCGGAACCGGCGCCGACGCGTGAACGGGAACTCCGGCGACGGCCAGCCGTGCTGACGGGGCGGGGCCGACGGGCCGGCGCGGGGGGCGGATACTGGATCACGGTCCGCCCGGTGGTGATCCGT
>NZ_JBAGJZ010000030.1:0-103407 GCF_037034285.1 Streptomyces tyrfis
GTTCGGCAACGCCGCGAGCGTGCGTGCCGGACCCCGCGACGCCGCAGGTATTCGTCAGACACCCCCTAGGAGGTCCGGGTGTTGCGCGTGTTGCGGATGGTGCTCGCGGCCTGGTCGTAGATCTGTGCGTACCGCTCGTAGCGTTCGACCCGGCGGCGGTTGGCGCGGCGGAATCTGCGGGCCACCAGCCGGGCGAGGTCGGCCGCGCCGACCATGCCCGCCTCCGGGCCCAGCTGCGCCCTGGCGATCCGGGCCTCGGGGCGGTAGCCGCGGCCGGTGAGGTGCCGCTTGAAGGCGTCCCTGGCCGGGCCGATCAGCAGGTCGTCGGCGGCGCTGACGCCGCCCCCGATGACGAAGCAGGACGGGTCGAGGGCGGCGGCCAGGTTGGCGATGCCGACGCCCAGCCACTGGCCGATGTCCTGGAGGAGTTCGACGCACATCGCGTCGCCCTCGCGGGCCAGCTCGGTGATGAGCGGTCCGGTGATGTCGGGGATGTTCCCCTTGACCCGCTCGATGAGGCCGTGCGCCACCGGGGAGTCGGCGGCGGCCAGCTCCTTGGCCTCGCGGACCAGGGCGTTTCCGGAGCTGTACTGCTCCCAGCAGCCGCGGTTCCCGCACGGGCAGCGGTGTCCGCCGGGCACCACCTGCATATGGCCGAACTCCCCGGCGACCCCGTACTTGCCGCGCTTGACCCGGCCCTCCTCCAGGATCGCGCCGCCGATGCCGGTGCCCAGCGTGATCATGACGAGGTGGTCCTCGCCGCGGCCCGCGCCGAAGCGCCATTCCGCCCAGGCGGCGGTGTTGGCGTCGTTGTCGACCATGACGGGGACGACCAGGCGGGAGGCGAGGGCGTCGCGCAGCGGTTCGTCGCGCCAGGCCAGGTGCGGGGCGAACAGCACCTTGGAGCGGTCCGCGTCGACCCAGCCGGCCGCCCCGATGCCGACGGCATGGACGTCGTGCCGGTCGGAGAGGTCGAGGACCAGCTCGACGATGGTGTCCTCGACGACCTTGGGGCTCTTCGACTTGTCCGGCGTCTCCGCGCGCAGCTGCTCCAGGATGTTCCCGTCCGCGTCGACGACGCCGGCCATCACCTTGGTGCCGCCGATGTCGATGCCGACGGTGGGCACTCTCGGCGCGGTGAGGTGCGAGCGGCGCTCGCGGGTGCCCACGGTCCGCAGGACGGTGGCGCGGGCGGAGCCGCGGTGGGTGAAGTCGCGGTACGTGCTCATCGTCCCTGCGGGGTCGGGGAGCCGGGGGCGGGTGCTCCCGGCGGCGGACTGCGCCCGTCGGGCTCGATTCTGCCACTGTCCGGACCCCCCGGACGGCGCGCCCGCCGGCGGCCGGGCCGGTGGCGGGCGGGCGCCGGGCCGTGCCGGGACCGGCCTAGGGACGCTCCCCCGGCTCCGGGCGGTCCGGGCCCGGGGCCCGTTCCAGCTCGTGGCTGAGCTCCTCCAGCTCGCTCCCGCCCGCCATTTGGCGGGTCAGTTCGTCCAGCGTGATGCTCGCCCGGGTGTGGCTGCCGGCCATGGTGCCGCGCTTGAGCAGCACGAAACGGTCGCCGACCAGGTACGCGTGGTGCGGGTTGTGCGTGATGAGGACCACGCCGAGACCGGCGTCGCGGGCGGCGGCGACGTACTTGAGGACGACCCCGGACTGCTTGACGCCGAGCGCGGCGGTCGGCTCGTCCAGGACGAGGACCTTGGCGCCGAAGTGCACGGCCCGCGCGATGGCCACGCACTGGCGCTCGCCGCCGGACAGGGTGCCGATCGGCTGGTCCACGTCGCGCAGGTCGATGCCCATGCGCAGCAGGGCGGCGCGGGTCGTCTCGCGCATCAGCCGTACGTCGAGGCGCTTGAAGGGGCCCGCGCCGGTCGTCGGCTCGGAGCCGAGGAAGAAGTTGCGCCAGACCGGCATCAGAGGGACGACGGCGAGGTCCTGGTAGACGGTGGCGATGCCGCGGTCGAGGGCGTCGCGCGGGTTGACCAGGGCGGTCTCCTCGCCGTCGATCAGGAAGGAGCCCGCGTCGTGCCGGTGCAGCCCCGCGATGATCTTGATCAGGGTGGACTTGCCGGCGCCGTTGTCGCCGAGGACGCAGGAGATCTCCCCCGCGTGGACCTCCAGCGAGACGTCCGCGAGGGCCTTGATGTTGCCGTAGAACTTGCTGACGCGGTCCAGCTCGACGAGGGCCCGGCGGGAGGTCTCCGGGCCGGCCGGTGCCTGGGGGGCCGTCATTTCGTCGCCTCCGCGCGCTTGCGTACCCATGCGTTGAGCAGGGTGGCCAGCAGCAGCATGGCCCCCAGGAAGAACTTGAACCAGTCCGGGTTCCACTGCGCGTACACGATGCCCTTGCTGGTCATGCCGAAGATGACGGCCCCGACCGCGGAGCCGATCGCGGAGCCGTAGCCTCCGGTGATCAGGCAGCCCCCGATGACGGCGGCGATGATGTAGATCAGTTCGTTGCCGACGCCCTCGCCGGACTGGACCACGTCGTACGAGAACAGCAGGTGCTGCCCGGAGACCCAGGCGGCGAAGGCGACGCCGAGGTAGAGCCCGATCTTGGTGCGGATCACCGGGACGCCGACCGCGCGGGCCGCGTCGGCCTCGCCGCCGACGGCGTAGATCCAGTTGCCGAAGCGGGTGCGGAGCAGGATCCAGGTGGCGATCGCGACGAGCACGGCCCACCACAGGATGGTGACCTTGAACTCGACGCCGCCGATCGTCCACTGCGAGGCGAAGACCCGGCGGGCCGAGTCGAAGCCCTCCATGTCGCCGATGGTCTTGGTCGACACGGTTCCGCTGATCAGCTTGGTGAAGCCGAGGTTCAGGCCGGTCAGCATCAGGAACGTGCCGAGCGTGATGATGAAGCTGGGAAGTTTCGTCCGGGTCAGCATGAAGCCGTTGAACGCGCCGATGGCGAGCGTGACCAGCAGCGACACCAGGACGCCGACCCAGACGTTGGCGGTCATCTGGTAGCTGAACATCGAGGAGACCAGTGCGGAGCTGGTGACCAGCACCCCGGCGGAGAGGTCGAACTCGCCGCCGATCATCAGCAGCGCCACCGGGGCGGCCATGATCCCGATGGTGGAGGCCGCGTAGAGCACCGTGCCGAGGCTGGCGGGGCGCAGGAAGCTGTCCGCGACGAGCGCGAAGAAGACGAACACGGCCGCGGCGCCGACGACCGAGCCGAGCTCGGGGCGGCCGAGGAGCCTGCGCAGCGGGGAGGTGCGCAGCAGCCGTTCGTCGGTCCCCGCCGGGACCGCGGGATCCGCCGCCGCGCTCATCGGGTGCCCCGCTTCGTGTACGGGGCCAGCGCGGCGGCGTCCTTCTCGGTGACGATCTGCGGGCCGGTGAGTACCGGGCGGCCGCCGCCGAGCATGTCGCCGTTGTACCGGTAGAGCCAGAGCAGGTCCACGGCCTCGTAGCCCTGGAGGTAGGGCTGCTGGTCGACCGCGAAGCCGAGGGACTTGTCCTGGAGCGCGGCGGCGACCTTGGCGTTCAGGTCGAACGTGTCGATCTCGGCGCCGCTGCCCGCGCTCCGCTTGGCCTTCACGGCGGCGTCCGCGAAGGGCGCGCCGAGGGTGACGACCGCGTCGATGCTCTTGTCGGCCTGGAGCTTGGCCTCGATGGACGACTGGACGTCGGGCATGTTGGTGCCCTCGACGTACAGGTTCTCCATCTTCCCGTCGAAGGTCTTCCGCGCGCCGGCGCAGCGCTGTTCGTGGCCGACGTTGCCCTGCTCGTGCAGGATGCACAGGGCCTTCTTGCGGCCGCGCGCGTTGAGCTCGTCGCCGACGGCCTCGCCCGCGATGGACTCGTCCTGGCCGATGTGGCCGAGCGCGCCGAACCGCTCGGACTCGGCGGAGCCCGAGTTCACCGTGACCACCGGGATGCCGGCCCGGACGGCCTTGGTGACGACGTCCTTCATCGCGTCGGGCTTGGCGAGCGAGACGATCAGCCCGTCGACCTTCTGGTCGATGGCGGCCTGGACCAGCTGGGCCTGCTGCTGCGCCTCGTCGTGGTGCGAGTAGAGGAACTTGATGTTGTCCTTGACGGCCGCCTGCTCGGCGCCGCGCTGGACGATGTCCCAGAAGGTGTCGCCGTCGCCGGAGTGGGTGACCATGGCGAAGGTCCAGCGGGGCGTGTCCACCGCGGCGCGGCCTTCGGCGGCGGCGCGGGCCGCGCGTTCCTCCGCCCGCTTGCCACCGGTGCTGCTGCATCCCGCGAGGGAGGCCGCGAGCACCGCCGCAAGCACGGCGCCCATCGCACGTACCCCTGTCCGAACCCTTGCCACGACGCCGTGCCCTTCTTGTGCTGCTCGCTGTGCCCTGTGGTCGCCGGGGAGCTTTCCGCCCCGGCCCGGCTGGCCAAGTATCCCCGAGCCGACGACGGGGCCGCCCGGCAGGGCGGGGTGCCCGGGTCGACGCGGGGCGTGCCCGGCGGGGTGCGGGAGGGGCCGCGGGCGCGGCGCGGGGCGGGTGTCCCTCCCGCCGCGGTGCGTGGTTCCCGGGGCGGCGGACGGGCCGGAAGGTCCCGTGTCCGGCCGCCCCGACCGCAGTTGTAGCGGCGGGCGGCCCCGCCGTCAACGGTGCGCGTGACGGTCGTCGGCGTTCCGGCCGATGCCGGGCCGGACGCCCCGGCCGGCCGGTCCGCCGCCCGCGGCGGGGGTCCCGCACGTGACGGTCGTCACCGTACGAGGAGCTGGAAGTCGAAGGAGTAGCGGGAGGCCCGGTAGAGGTGGGACCCGAATTCGACCGCGCGCCCGGTGTCGTCGAAGGCGGTGCGTTCCATGGTCAGCAGGGCGGCCCCCTCGGTCTCCGCGAGCGGGACGGCCTCCTCGGCGGTCGCCGTCCGGGCGCCGATGGTCTGGCGGGCGCTGTGCAGGGCGACCCCGGCGCCGCGCAGCATCCGGTAGAGGCCGGTGGACTCCAGCCGCGCGGTGTCCAGGTCGACGACTCCCGGGGGCAGGTGGTTGCGCAGGAGCGCCAGCGGCTCGTCGTGCGCGTACCGGAGCCGTTCGACGAGGCGGACCTCGCTGCCCTCCGCCACGCCGAGCGCCTCGGCGATCCGGGGCCCGGCCGGCTCCACGGTGTTGCGCAGGACCCGGGTGGCGGGGCGCCCGCCAGCGGCCTCCAGGTCGTCGTAGAGGCTGCTCGGTTCGAGCGGCCGCCGGACCCTGCTGTGCACGACCTGGGTGCCGACGCCGCGGCGGCGGACCATCAGCCCCTTGTCGACCAGTGACTGGATGGCCTGGCGGACGGTGGGCCGGGACAGGCCGAGCCGGGCGGCGAGGTCGATCTCGTTGCCGAGCAGGCTGCCGGGGGCGAGTCGGCCCTGCTCCACGGCGGCCTCCAGCTGCCGGGCCAGTTGGTAGTACAGCGGGACCGGGCTGGAGCGGTCCACGCCGAGTTCGAGCGCGGCGGGGTCGGTGGCGGGTCTGGGCACGCGTGGAGCGTAACGCCGATGTCAGAACCTCCGGAAGTCATGATGCCCGATGGTCATGACGTCGGATTGCCGGGGCATCCGGTTGTCCGGACAGCATGACCACCGAACAAGCCGGAGTTTGTCCGGACATATAGTTGACAGTGCGGGTGCCGGGCGGCACGTTGAGTCCATGCGCATCGGACTCATCGGCACCGGCCGGATCGGCTCCTTCCACGCGGGCGTGCTGGCCCGCCATCCGGAGGTGGACGCCCTGGTGGTGACCGATCTCGACGGGGCGCGGGCCGCCCGGGTCGCCGGCCGCGTGGGCGCGACGCGCGCGGAGAGCGCGGACGAGGTGTTCGGGGCGGGGGTGGACGCCGTGGTGATCGCCTCGGCCACCTCGGCGCACGCGGATCTGATCGGGCGGGCGGCGCGGGCGGGGCTGCCCGCGTTCTGCGAGAAGCCGATCGCGCTGGGGCTGCCGGGGACGCTGGGCGCGCTGCGCGAGGTCGAGCAGGCGGGAAGCGTCCTCCAGATGGGTTTCATGCGCCGGTTCGACGCGGGGTACGGGACGGCGCGCGAGGCCGTGCGGTCCGGCTCGCTGGGCCGGCTGCACACGGTGCGGGCGATGACCATGGACCCGGCGCCGCCGCCCGCCGCGTATCTGCCGCTCTCCGGCGGGCTGTACCGGGACTGCCTGGTGCACGACTTCGACATGCTGCGATGGGTGACGGGCCGGGAGGTGACGGAGGTGTACGCGGCCGGATCGGATGCCGGGCCCGGCATGTTCCGGGCGGCCGGTGATGTGGACACGGCGGCGGCGCTGCTGACCCTGGACGACGGGACCCTGGCCACGGCGACGGCCACCCGATGCAACGGCGCCGGATACGACGTGCGCATGGAACTGGCGGGCGAGACCGGCCAGATCACCGTCGGCCTGGACGACCGCACGCCCGTCGCCTCGGCGGAGCCGGGCGGTCCGGCCGCGCCGTCCCGGCCCTGGCCGGGGTTCCTGGAGCGGTTCGCCCCGGCGTACGAGGCGGAGCTGGACGCGTTCCTGCGGCTGGTGCGGGGCGAACTGCCCAACCCCTGCGACGGCCGGGAGGCGTGGCGCGCGCTGCTGGTCGCGGAGGCGTGCGAGACGTCCCGCCGGGAGCGGCGCCCCGTGGAGATCGCGGAGGTCTCCGACGGGGCGGCCGGGCGGTCCGGGACGCGCGCCCCGGGGTGAACCGAGGTCCCCGGCACTCGCGACGGGACGTCAGTTCCGCGCGGCGGAGAGCACCGTGCCCTGGGCGACGGCGCAGAGCGTCCTCGCCCCCTCCTCCCCCGCCGCGAAGAGTTCGCAGCGGACCACGGCCTGGCGGCGGCCGCTGTGCGCCACCTCCGCGTGGGCGATCAGGGTGCGGCCGGTGGCGGGCCGGACGTACTGGATGGAGAAGCCGCCGGTCAGCACGGCCGGGCCCAGGGTCGTCCCGGCGGCGAAGGTGATCGCGTTGTCGGCCGCGTAGGCCAGCACGCCGCCGTGCAGAAAGCCGTTCTGCTGCCGGAGTTCCCGGCGCATGTCCACTTCGAGCGTGGCCGCGCCCGACCCGAAGGCGGTGATCCGTGCGCCGACGAGCCGGCTGAACGGCTGGTCGTCGAGGACCTTCCGCGCCGTGTCCAGGTCGAGTTCGGTCATGACGGACTCCCTTTCGTCACCAGCGGACGGGCAGGGCGCGCACCCCGCGGATCAGCATGCCCGGCAGCCAGTCCGGCCGCGCCGCCTCCTCGTCCGGCGCGAGCCCCGGACACCGCTCCAGCAGCGTACGGATCGCGATCCGGCCCTCCATCCGGGCCAGCGGCGCCCCCAGGCAGAAGTGCGTGCCGTGGCCGAAGGCCAGGTGCCCCTGGGTCTCGCGGCGGATGTCGAAGCGGTCCGGTTCGGGGTAGCGGGCGGGGTCGCGGTCCGCGCCCGCCAGGCAGACCAGCACCGGCTCCCCCGCCGGAATGACCCGCCGGCCGATCCGGACCGGTTCGCGGGGGAAGCGGAACGTGGCGGTCTCCACCGGGCCGTCGTACCGCAGCATCTCCTCGACCGCCCCGTCGATCAGGCCGAAGTCGGCGCGGAGCGCGGCCAGTTGGTCCGGATGGTCGAGAAGGGCCCGCACCCCGTTGGAGATCAGGTTGACGGTGGTCTCGTGTCCGGCGACGAGCAACAGGAACGCCATGCCGACGAGTTCCTCGGGCGACAGCGCGTCGCCCTCCTCGTCGCGGGTCCTGACCAGCGCGCTCATCAGGTCGTCACCGGGCGAGCGCCGCTTGTCCTCGATGAGTTCGCCGAGGTAGGCGCCCATGGCGGCGACGGCCTCGATCTCCTGATCGGGCGACGTCGGGGTGACGATGGCGTTCGACAGCCGGCGGAAGGCGTTGCGGTCCAGGTCCGGTACGCCGATCAGCTCGCAGATGACGGTCATCGGCAGCGGGAAGGCGAGCGCGTCCACGAGGTCGGCGCGCCCGGCGGGCACCATCGCGTCCAGGAGCTCGTCGGTGATCTGCTGGACGCGCGGGCGCAGCGACTCGACCCGGCGCGCGGTGAACTCGCGGGTGACCAGCTTGCGCAACCGGGTGTGACGCGGGGCGTCCAGTTCCAGCATGTTGGCGAAGATCGGGTCGTTTCCCTCGGGCCAGTCCATCCGGCCCTGCCACTCCTTGGAGAACCGCTGGTCGGCGAGGGCGGCGCGGGCCTCGTCGTACCCGACGACGAGCCAGACCCGTTCGAACTCGTCGGTGCGGACGGTGTGGACGGGCCCCTCGGCGCGCAGCTTCTCGTAGGACGGATAGGGGTTCGCGGTGAAGTCCCGGACCTCCCGCAGGTCGAGATCGACATGGCTGCTGACGTCGTGCATGGGATCGCCCCTCCCGGTCTGATCGGTCCGATCACTGGAGATCGACCGCTTCACCCTACGGCGGTTCCGTACCCGCACGGCCGTTTCCGATCACTTCGGTCCGCGGACCCGCCGCGCCGGGCGAACCGGGCGGCGCGGCAACGGGGTTGACCATGCCGCCCGGCGGCCCGGGCACGGCCGTCCGGGGAGGCTCAGTCCTCCAGGGCGAGCGATCCGTACCGGGGGCGGCCGACCGGCCGGTAGGTGTGGATGGCGATCCCGCTGGAGGTCGTGCGCGCCCCGGTCGGCTCGAAGGACGTCGGCGGGCCGCCGTCCGGGAAGAGCCGCCGCCCCCGGCCCAGCACCACCGGGTAGATCAGGAGGTTGTACTCGTCGATCAGGTCGTGCGCCATCAGGGAGCGGGCGAGCGCGCCGCTGCCGTGGATCTGGAGCTCGCCGCCCTCGGTCCGCTCCTTGAGCCGGGCGACCTCGGCGGGTACGTCGGCGGAGACGACGGTCGTGTGCCGCCAGTCCGGGTCCTTCAGCGTGGTCGACACGACGTACTTGGGGTGGGCGTTGAGGCGGGCGGCGACCGGGTCGCCGGGGTCGGTCACCTTGGGCCAGTGCGCGACGAAGATGTCATAGGTGCGGCGGCCCAGCAGGAACGCCGCGGAGCGGTCGAAGACCTCGGACATGAACCGCCCCATGTCCTCGTCCGCGAACGGCGCCAGCCAGCCCCCGTGGGCGAACCCGTCGCCGGGATCCTCGTCGGGTCCTCCGGGGCCCTGCATGACGCCGTCGAGGGTGAGGAAGGTGGTGAGGGTCAGTTTCCCCATGGCACTGCTCCTGGTCGTGGACCCGGTCCCGGCCCTGCCGCCGGCCCCGGCTGAAGAGATCATTGCCCTCTTCCGACCGGGCGGCCGGCCGAAACTCGTCGACTCGACGGGAACAAATTTTCGAACCATGACCGCTCCGGCGCGCGCGGACCACTCACTGGCCCGCGCCGCGCACGGGGTCGTCACGGGCGCCCGGTCAGACCACGACCGGGGTCACCGCGGGCGCGAGGTCATGCCGGGCGGGGTCACGCCGGGCGCGGGGTCACGCCCGGGCGCGGGTCACCGCGAGCGCGGAGCGACCTCCGCCATCCGGGACCAGCCCTGGCCCGGCACCTCGACGTTGATGATCTCCGGGACGTCCGCGACGAGGTCGGCCATCCGGTCCATCGCGGCCGTGAAGTGCGCCGACTTCACATGGGCCGCCCCCGCCTCCGGAGAGGCGAACGCCTCCAGCAGGACGAACTGGTCGGGGTTGTCGACGCTGGTCGACCACTCGAAGAACACGTTGCCGGGCTCGTCACGAGTGGCACGGGTGAAGTCCTCGACGGCCGGGAGCCAGTTGTCGCGCTCTTCGGGACGAACGGTGAACTTGACGGCGATGAAAATCATGACATCAGGGTCTCATGAGTGATCTGCTCCGACTCGTCGGGTATGCCCGTACGCCCGGCCCTCCAGCCCGCCCCGCACGCCCGCCTCTCCCGTACGGCCGAGTGGTCCGCTACCCGCGCGCCCTCTCGGCGCGGTTCCGTTCGAGGAGCCGGCCGGAGGGCTCGGTGAAGACGCCGTTCGCCGCGACCCGCACGCCGCGCAGCCAGGTCGACCGCACGACGCCGTACAGGGTCCTGCCCGCGTAGGCGGTGACCTGGTTGCGGTGGAAGAGCTCGGCGGGGTCGACGGTGAACGAGTCGTCCGGGTCCAGCACCGCGAAGTCGGCGTCGCGTCCGGCCTCGACGGCGCCCTTGCTGGTCAGCCCGGCCAGTGCGGCGGGGGCGGACGACATCCAGCGGGCCACGTCGTCGAGCGAGTGCCCCCGCTTCCGGGCCTCGGTCCAGATGGCGGGAAGACCCAGCTGGAGGGAGGAGATCCCGCCCCAGGCGGAGGCGAAGTCCGGCGTCTTGAGGTCGGCGGTGCACGGCGAGTGGTCGGACACGATGCAGTCGATCGTCCCGTCGGCCAGTCCCGCCCAGAGCGCGTCCCGGTTGGCGGCCTCCCGGATCGGCGGGCAGCACTTGAACTCCGTCGCCCCGTCCGGGACCTCCTCGGCGGTGAGCGTGAGGAAGTGCGGGCAGGACTCGACGGTGACCCGGACCCCCTCCCGCCGGGCGGCGGCGATCATCGGCAGCGCGTCGGCCGAGGAGAGGTGAAGGACGTGGACCCGGGCGTCGAGCCGCCGGGCGTGTGCGATGAGTCCCTCGATCGCGACGTTCTCCGCGTCACGGGGCCGCGAGGCCAGGAAGTCGGCGTACGCGGGGCCGCCGCGCCCCGGGGCGGCGGCCAGGTGGCTCGGATCCTCGGCGTGCACGATCAGCAGACCGCCGAACCCGGCGATCTCGGCCATGGAACGGGCCAGCTGCTCCTGGTCCAGCTCGGGGAACTCGTCGACGCCGGAGGGCGAGAGGAAGCACTTGAAGCCGAACACCCCGGCCTCGTGCAACGACCGCAGGTCCTTCACGTTGGACGGCACGGCCCCGCCCCAGAAACCGGTGTCGACGTGCACCCGGACCGCGGCCACCTGCCGCTTGGTCCGCAGATGGCCGACGGTGGTGGTCGGCGGGAGGGAGTTGAGCGGCATGTCGATCAGGGTGGTGACGCCGCCCGCCGCCGCGGCCCGGGTGGCGGTGCGGAAGCCCTCCCACTCGGTGCGCCCGGGATCGTTCACATGGACATGGGTGTCGACGAGTCCGGGCAGCAGCACGTCGTCGCCGAAGTCCTCCAGCCGGGCGCCGGCCGGCGCCTCGGCGTCATGGGGCAGAACGGCGTCGATGATCCCGCCGGCGACGGCGACCGACGCGGGACGCGTCCCGTCCGGGGTGACGACGCGCGTCGAGCGCAGTACCAGATTCACGTCCGCACCGGACACGCCGTGCTCCTCACTCCGGACCCTTGGCCATCGAGAAATTCAACGAACTGTTGAAGGAGTTTTCACGCGGGGCGCGACCCCGTCAAGACCCCGCCCGCCGCGTTCCACCCGCCCGCCGCACCCCTCCGCCGCACTCACGTAATTTCCATAACTCGGAAGGATGATTTCGACCTTCGGAACGTACGATGGGCTCAGCACCCCCTCCCGAGACCCTCCGCACCGACCCGCGACGCCCTGGCGAACGGGCCCTGACCGGCCAGGACGCCCCACCCGGAGCGGTGGGCCGATCGGGGACCGCCCGGTAGGCTGCGGGGTGCCTCGCCCGGGCGAGGCGCCCGCTCTTCCGCCCCGAAAGGACCGTTGACGTGCCGCCGTCCCACGCCAGCACATCCGACTCCAAGCCCGCCGCCTCCAGCGGCGGAGTGCAGTCCCTCGAGCGTGCCTTCGATCTGCTGGAGAGGATGGCCGACGCCGGGGGCGAGGTCGGGCTGAGCGAGCTCTCCGCGAGCAGCGGGCTTCCGCTGCCCACGATCCACCGGCTGATGCGCACCCTGGTGCTCTGCGGCTATGTGCGCCAGCAGCCGAACCGGCGTTACGCGCTCGGCCCCCGGCTGATCCGCCTCGGCGAGTCCGCGTCCCGGCTGCTCGGCACGTGGGCCCGCCCGTACCTCGCCCGGCTGGTCGAGGAGACCGGCGAGACCGCGAACATGGCGCTGCTCGACGGCGACGAGGTGGTGTACGTGGCGCAGGTGCCGTCCAAGCACTCGATGCGCATGTTCACCGAGGTCGGCCGACGCGTGCTGCCGCATACCACGGGCGTCGGCAAGGCGCTGCTGGCGCACACCCCGCCGGAGGAGGTGCGGGCGCTGCTCGGCCGTACCGGGATGCCCGCCGCCACCGAGAAGACGATCACCTCGCCGGACGGCTTCCTGGAGGCGCTGGAGCAGGTCCGCCGGGTCGGCTACGCGGTGGACGACAACGAGCAGGAGGTCGGGGTGCGGTGTCTCGCGGTCCCGGTCCCCGACTCCCCCACCGCCGCGGCGATCTCGATCTCCGGTCCGGCGGGCCGGGTCACGGAGGCGGCGACGGAGCGGATCGTGCCGATCCTCCAGCAGGCCGCGAAGGAGCTGTCCGAGTCCCTGGCCGGCAACGGCATGGCGGGCTGAGCCCGGCGGGCATGGCGGGCTGAGCCCGGCGTGCACGGACGCGTGGCGCCTCGCGGCGCGCCGAGACGTGCCGCGAGGTGCCACGACCTGCCGCGCCGCCCCCGACGGCGGGGTCGCGGGGGCACGCCGCGGCGGCGGCACGGCGAGGCCGTGGCTCCCCGGCGAAGGGGCCCACGGCCACCCGTGCGGCCGGCCCCCGCACGGCCCGCGTCCGGGCGGCAGGCCTCCCGCGCCGGCCTGCCTCCCGCGCATGCCGGGCGGCCGGGCCGCTCAGGCCGGTGCGGGGGCCGTCAGCCGTCCGTCGTGCATGGTGACGGTGCGGTCCACCCGGTCCAGATGCGTCCGGTCGTGCGTGACCAGCACGGTCGCCGTGGACCGCTGCCGGGTCAGCGTGATCAGCAGGTCCAGCACGGCGGCCCCGCGCTCGTGGTCGAGCGCGCTGGTCGGCTCGTCGACGAGCAGAAGCGCCGGTTCGTTCATCAGGGCACGGGCGATGTTCACCCGCTGACGCTGTCCGCCCGACAACTGGTGGGGCCTGTTCCCGGCCCGGTCCGCGAGGCCGACCGCGTCCAGCAGCTCCATCGCCCGTTCCCGCGCGCCGCGTGCGGAGCCGCCCGACAGATGGGTCATCACCTGGAGCTGCTCGACCGCGGTGAGCGACGGCAGCAGGTTCGGCTGCTGGAAGACGATGCCGACGTGCTCGCGCCGCAGCTCCGCCTGCCGCGCCCGGCCGAGTCCGGTGACGTCCGCGCCTGCGACGACGACCCGTCCCTCGTCGGGGGTGACCAGGGTCGCGGCCACCGCCAGCAGGCTGGACTTTCCGGAACCGGACGGTCCGACGACGGCCGTCAGGCAGCCGGCGGGCACGTCCAGCGACACCCGGTCCAGGGCGGTGAGCCTGCCGTCGCCGTCCGGGTAGGTGAGGGTGACATCGGTGAGGGCGAGGGTCATCGGGCACTCCCGAGCGCGGTGAGCGGGTCGACGGCGGTGATCCGCCGGATGGAAAGGGCCGCACCGGCGGCCCCGAGGACGGTCATGACGGCGGCCGGGACCAGGACGGTCGCCGCGTCCAGGACGAACGGCACGTCCCCGCCGCCGATCAGCACGCCGACGCCCGCGGCGAGCGCCGTGCCCGCCCCCGTCCCGGCGACGAGCATCACGACGGCCTGTCCGAGCGCGTCGCGCAGCAGATAAGGCGTGGAGGCGCCGAGCGCCTTGAGCACGGCGACGTCGCCGCTGCGCTGGATCGTCCAGACGGTGAAGAAGGCGCCGACGACCAGGGCGGAGATGGCGAAGAGGAAGCCGCGCATCAGCTGGAGCGAGCCGTTCTCGGCCTGGTAGGAGCCGATGGCGGTGAGTGAGTCCGCCAGGGTGAGCGTGCGGGTGCCCGCGGCCCGGTCGCCCGCGGCGATGTCCGCGTCGCCGGTGGTCGTCAGGGCGATCACCGTGGCCCCGCGTGCCCGGTCGGCGCCGCCGGTCCCGAGGCGCTGCCAGTCCTGGAGCGAGGTCCACACGACCGGGGTGTGGCTGTACGAGGCGTCCCCGGCGACTGCGGCCACGGTGACCTCGGTGCCGGCCAGCCGCAACCGGTCCCCGACGCCCGCTCCCAGGTCGTCGGCGGCCCCTTCGGACAGCACCACCGCGCCCGCTCCGACGCGCCCCGCGCCGCCGGGGGCCAGGCCGCCGTCCGGTTCGACCCCGAACGCCGACACCGCGGCCGTGCGCCCGCCCGTCCCGGCGGACGCCTCCAGTGTGCGGATGCCGAGCGGCTCGGCGCGGCGCACCCCGGGCCGCTCCGCCCAGCCGCGCCAGGCACTCTCGGGGACGACCGAATCGGTGAAGGACACCGATCGGCCGTCGGGCGGCGCGGCGAACGCCAGACGGTCGGCGTCCAGCCCCGTCACGGCCGAGGTGTTCTCCCTGGCCAGTCCGGCCGTGAGCCCCGACAACAGGCCCACGAGCAACGTGATCAGCACCACGACGGCGCCCATGAGCGCGAACCTTCCCCGGGCGAACCGGAGATCTCTCCATGCGACGAACATGCCCCCAGCCTCGGCGCACGGGCCGCCGGGGGCATCGCTCGCCGGTGGGCTTCGGCATCAACCTTTCGATTGACCGCGCCCGGTCCGCTCCCGTCTACGCTGGACGCGTCATGGATTCCCGCACCCACCCCCCGGTCACCGCCGCGCTGCGGTTCTGTCTGCACGCGCTGCTGGTGGGCCTGCTCGCGCTCGTGGCGGTGCGGGCGCTCGGCGACGGCTCCCCGCGCACCGCCGCGATCGTCGCGGTGAGTGCCGTGATGGCCGCCGGGTACGCGGCGGGCGCCCTGGCTCCGCCCGTACGACCGCGCTCGCCCGCCGCCGCGCTCTGGCTGGCGCTGCTGGGCGCGGTCTGGCTGACCCTGCTGGTCCTGTCGCCGGACGCCCTGTGGGTGGCCTTCCCGCTGTACTTCCTCGAACTGCATCTGCTGCGGATCCGCTGGGCGCTGCCGACCGTGGTGGTCACCGCGGGCGCCGCCATCGCCGGTTTCCTGCTGCACAGCCCGACCGCGACGCCCGGCACGTTCCTCGGTCCGCTGCTGGGCGCGGCGGTGGCCGTCGCCACGGTCCTCGGCTACGAGGCGCTGTTCCGGGAGAGCGAACGGCGCCGGGCGCTGATCGAGGAGCTGGTGGCGACCCGGGCGGAGCTGGCCGAGGCGGAACGGGCGGCGGGCACGCTGGCCGAGCGGGAGCGGCTGGCCCGCGAGATCCACGACACCCTGGCGCAGGGCCTGTCCAGCATCCAGTTGCTGCTGCGGGCCGCCGAGCGCGGCCTGTCCGCCGATTCCCCCGCCGCCGCGCACGTCCGCCGGGCCAGGGAGGCCGCCCAGGACAATCTCGCCGAGGCCCGCCGCTTCGTCCGCGCCCTGTCGCCGCCCGATCTGGAGAACGGCTCGCTGGCGGCGGCCCTGGAACGCCTGTCGTCGCGCACCACGGCCCCCGGTCTCACGGTGCAGTTCGCGGTCAGCGGCTCCCCGGTGGAACTGCCCACCCCGTACGAGGTGGCGCTGCTGCGCACCGCCCAGTCGGCGCTGGCGAACACGGTGCGGCACGCCGGGGCGCGGCGCGCCGAGATCACCCTCAGCTTCATGGACACATCGGTGTCGCTGGACGTCGTCGACGACGGCCGGGGGTTCGTGCCCGGGAGCGCCGGCGCGGTGGCGGACGACGCCGGGCCGGGCGGTTTCGGGCTGCCCGCGATGCGCTCCCGGGCCCGTTCGCTGGGCGGCACGCTGAGTGTCGAGTCGGCGCCGGGTGAGGGCACCGCCGTCGCCCTCACCCTCCCGTTGCCGCTCCCCGACGGCCGTACCGGACAGGAGGACGCCGCATGACCGACCCCAGCGACATGACCGCTCCCGGCGGCATGACCGGCCCCATCAGGCTGCTGCTCGCCGACGATCATCCGGTGGTACGGGCGGGGCTGCGGGCCGTGCTCGACGCCGAGCCCGATTTCCGGGTGGTCGACGAGGCGGCCACCGCCGAGCGGGCCGTGGCGCTCGCCGCGACCGGCGGTTTCGACGTCGTCCTGATGGACCTTCAGTTCGGTGCGGGCATGCACGGTTCGCAGGCGACCGCGGCGATCACGGCGCGGCCGGACGCGCCACGGGTGCTGATCCTCACCACGTACGACTCGGACGCCGACATCCTGGCGGCGGTGGAGGCGGGCGCCGCCGGCTATCTGCTGAAGGACGCGCCGCCGGAGGAGCTCGCGGCGGGGGTCCGCACCGCCGCGGCCGGCCGGTCGGCGCTCGCGCCGGCCGTCGCCCACCGGCTGATGGACCGCATGCGGACCCCGGCGCAGGCCCTGACCAGGCGCGAGCTCGAAGTGCTGCACCTGGTCGGGGAGGGTCTGTCGAACCTCCAGATCAGCAAGAGGCTCTTTCTCAGCCAGGCGACGGTGAAGTCCCACCTGGTGCACATCTACGCGAAACTGGGCGTGGACTCCCGCACCTCGGCGGTCGCCGCGGCCACGGCGCGCCGGCTCATCCGCCGCTGACCGGCGTCCCGGCGCCGTCGGCTCCGCCGCGTCCGCCGGCCGGTCAGCCGCGGGGCGGCTCGCCGAAGAGGTCCACGGCCACCCGCACGTCTCTGAGCGCGGCGGCCAGCGCGCTCATCGAACCGATCGCCCCGGCGATCAGCAGGAGCGAACGCCGGAGCCGCGGGATCTCCGGCTCGCCGCTGATCGCCATCGCGTCCAGGGCCGCCAGCTCGTCCTCGGCGATGCCGCGGTCGGGGAACTCCGAGGGGTGTCCCGCCAGTTCCCTGCGGAGCCGGGAGACGGCCGTGCGCAGCTCCGTCACCCTCGGGTCTTCACCGCTGCTCGTCACCCGCGTCTGTCCCACGCTTCGCAACAAAGCACTCCCCCTCGCACGTCCGTGTGCCAGTGTTCCGACCGGGTCCCGGATCGCTGCCAAGTGTCCGGGGGTTCCCGCAAGTTAACGCCATCGCGGGTGCCGTGCGCCACTCCGCGGACAGAATTCGGCGGTCCCGTACGAGTGATCCGCGCGGCGCGTTGTGGACCCCGCCGTCCCAGGTCATCGCCCCTCCCGGCACCGCCGTCCCAGGCCGCGCTCCGCTCGCGCGGCCGGGACGCCCGGACCCTCGTACGCCGTTCGAGGGCCCTGCCGGGAACGCCGTTCGAGGCCGCCGTTCGGGTGGGATCCGCACAAGCGTTCCGGGTGGGCAGCGGGTATGCAGTCCGCATGACTCGAACGGATCGGATTCCGGTGGTCGCGGGCCTGCTGCTCGCGGCGGGCGGCGGGCGGCGGCTCGGCGGACGCCCCAAGGCCCTTCTCGCGCACGGCGGCCGCCCGCTGGTGGAGCACGCGGCGGGGGCGCTTCGGGCGGGCGGCTGCGACCGCGTCCAGGTGGTGCTGGGCGCCGCCGCCGAGGAGGTACGGGCCCGGGCGGACCTCGCCGGGTGCGCGGTGACCGTCAACCCCGGCTGGGCGGAGGGCATGGGCTCGTCGCTGCGGGCGGGGCTCGGCGCGCTCGCCGGCACGGACGCGGACGCGGCGCTCGTGTTCCTGGTCGACCAGCCGGGCATCGGCCCGGAGGCGGTGGCACGGGTGCGGTCGGCATGCCGTTCCCGCGCCTCGCTCGCGGCGGCCTCGTACGACGGCCGGCGCGGCCATCCCGTGCTGATCGGGGCCGACCGGTGGGCGGAGGCCGCGGCACGGGCGACGGGCGACCGGGGGGCCCGCGCCTACCTGCGGGCGCACCACGACGCGCTCACCCTCGTGGAGTGCTCGGACGTGGCCCGGCCGTACGACATCGACCGCCCCGAGGACCTGCGGCGCCTCGCGTGAGGCCGGCAGCGCCGGAACCGGGGACGCCGCACGCGCGAACGACGGCCCGGCGGCGCCCCCTCCCGGAGGCGGCGGGCGCAACGCCCCTTCCGGGAGGGGCGGCACTCCGCGCCACCGGCGCCCCGTCGCCGTCCCACTTCTGTCGACTCGGAGCATCTCGACGTCAACAGACGATTGAACTTCCACCATAAGGAAACTAATATCCACTGATCAGAAGCCCTCTGCGCCCCAGACGGCGTCCGCGCCCCTTTCCCCGGAGCCGTGGCACCCCGTGCCGTTCCGGGCGGCCGGCGGTCGTGGGGCGCCGACCGCACCGCCCGCTGAAGGAGTGACAGCTCATGTCCGCACCAGCGCCGTCCCCGCTGGCCATCGTCGATGCCGAGCCCCTGCCCCGGCAGGAGGAGGTCCTGACCGGCCCGGCCCTCGCGTTCGTGGCCGAGCTGCACCGCCGGTTCACGCCCCGCCGTGACGAGCTGCTGGCCCGCCGCGCCGAGCGCCGCGCGGAGATCGCCCGCACCTCCACGCTGGACTTCCTGCCCGAGACGGCGGCGATCCGCGCGGACGACTCCTGGCGGGTCGCGCCGGCCCCGGCCGCGCTGAACGACCGCCGGGTGGAGATCACAGGCCCCACCGACCGGAAGATGACCGTCAACGCGCTGAACTCCGGCGCCCGGGTCTGGCTCGCCGACTTCGAGGACGCGTCCGCCCCCACGTGGGAGAACGTGATCCTCGGCCAGCTCAACCTGATCGACGCCTACACCCGCGCCATCGACTTCACGGACGCGAGGACCGGGAAGTCGTACGCGCTGAAGCCCGCCGAGGAACTCGCCACGGTCGTCACCCGCCCGCGCGGCTGGCACCTGAATGAGCGTCACCTCCAGCTCGACGGCGCCCCGGTGCCGGGCGCGCTGGTCGACTTCGGCCTCTACTTCTTCCACAACGCCCAGCGCCTCATCGACCTCGGCAAGGGCCCGTACTTCTACCTCCCGAAGACGGAGTCGCACCTGGAGGCCCGGCTCTGGAACGACGTCTTCGTCTTCGCCCAGGACTACGTCGGCATCCCGCAGGGCACGGTCCGCGCCACCGTCCTCATCGAGACGATCAGCGCCGCGTACGAGATGGAGGAGATCCTCTACGAGCTGCGCGACCACGCCTCCGGGCTGAACGCGGGCCGTTGGGACTATCTCTTCTCCATCGTCAAGAACTTCCGTGACGGCGGCGCCAGGTTCGTCCTCCCGGACCGCAACGCGGTGACGATGACCGCCCCGTTCATGCGCGCGTACACCGAACTGCTCGTCCGCACCTGCCACAAGCGGGGGGCGCACGCCATCGGCGGCATGGCGGCGTTCATCCCGTCGCGCCGGGACGCGGAGGTCAACAAGGTGGCCTTCGAAAAGGTCAGGGCGGACAAGGACCGGGAGGCCCGCGACGGCTTCGACGGTTCCTGGGTCGCCCACCCGGACCTGGTCCCGATCGCCCTGGCCTCGTTCGACGCGGTCCTCGGCGAGAGGCCGAACCAGAAGGACCGGCTGCGCGAGGACGTGTCGGTGGCCGCGGGCGACCTGATCGCCGTCGACAGCCTGGACGCCAGGCCCACGTACGAGGGACTGCGCAACGCGGTGGCGGTCGGCATCCGCTACATCGAGGCGTGGCTGCGCGGCCTGGGCGCGGTCGCCATCTTCAACCTGATGGAGGACGCGGCCACGGCGGAGATCTCGCGCTCGCAGATCTGGCAGTGGATCAACGCGGGCGTCGTCTTCGAGAACGGCGAGCGCGCCACGGCGGAGCTGGCCCGCGAGATCGCCGCCGAGGAACTCGCCGCGATCCGTGCCGAGACCGGCGACGAGGCGTTCGCCGCCGGGCAGTGGCAGCAGGCCCACGACCTGCTGCTCCAGGTCTCCCTGGACGAGGACTACGCGGACTTCCTGACCCTGCCCGCGTACGAGCGGCTGCGCTGACCCGCCGCGTCGACGACGTGCCCCGCCGCGGGACGCCTCGCGGCTCCGGGCCGGGGCACGTCATGGCCGGGGCACGTCATGGCCGGTCACGTCATGGCCGGTCGCGTCACGGGCGGGACGGTCACCGGGGCGGGGCCCCGGTGAGCGCGTCGACCACCCGGGCCGGTCATGGCGTCGTCGGCGTCCATCGTCGTCGGCGTGCAGACGAGCACGAAGCGGCGCCGCCGGTCGCGGGTGGAGAACATCCGGGTGCGGCAACCGTGCCACTCACCGGTCTTGCCCCAGAAGGTCACGCCGTTCACCGTGGCCGTCTGCAGCCCCATGCTGTAGCGGGCCGGACCGCCGTCCAGCATCCGCACGTCCCCGGGCGGCAGGGTGAACAGCCGCTCCGTCATCCGCGCCGGCAGCAGCTCACCGCCGAACAGCGCGTCGAGGAACCGGTCCAGGTCGTCGACGGTCGAGACGAGTTCGCCCTCGCCCCAGCTGGACGACGGGTCGTACACGGTGACGTCCCGCAGGGAGCCGTCGGTCATCCGCAGGTAGTTGTGCACATGCGGGCCGTGCAGCCGCGGGTCGTCCCCCGGGAACAGCGTCCGCTCCAGCCCCAGCGGGCGCAGCAGCCGGTCCCGGATCGCCGCCCCGTAGGGCTGCCCCGTCACCTCCTCGACGAGCAGGGCGAGCAGGACGTAGTTGACGCCGCGGTACTCCTGGGCGGTGCCCGGTGCGAACTTGAGCGGATCCCCCGTCACCGTGGCCACGATCTCCCGGGGCGTCCACCGGTCGAACCGGTGGCGGACGACGTCCTCCGGCGTGCGGATCACGGGAACGCCCCGGTGGTCGGGGAGTCCGCTGGTGTGGTCGAGCAGTTGGGCCACGGTGATGCGGCCGAACGCCGGCGGCAGCAGGCCGGGCAGCTGACCGCCGACGGGTGCGTCGAGCTCCACGCGTCCGTGCGCGGCCAGGCGCAGGACGAGTGTCGCGACGAACGCCTTGGTGACGCTGGCCGCGCGGAACCGGTCGCCGGGCCGGACGGGACGGCCGCTGCCGAGGTCGGCCGCGCCCGCGGCTCCGTACCAGCGCCCGGCCGGTCCGGCGACGCGCAGTTGTGCGGAGGTGGCCGCCGGGTGGTCGAGGTCCGCCACGCAGGCGCGCAGCGTCGACGGGTCGAGCGGGGGAAGCGGGGTGAGCGGCGGGGCGTCCGCCGACCGGACGGGCGGGGCGAGGGGCGCCGCGACGGCCCGCGCCGCGCCCCCTCCCGTCAGGACCGGCGCCGCCCCGGCCAGGGCGTCGCCGATGAGGGAGCGGCGGGCGAGAGGGTGAGGTGTCATGCCGCCATGCTGTCGACGCCACGGCGGCCGCTCATCGGGGATGCCCCCGATCTCCGTCCGGGGAGCCCCCTCCCCCGTGGCTCGGGAGGCGGGAGGGGACTCCGAACGGGCCGGAACGGACGGCGAACGGAAGGGAACGGACGGAGAGTTGGCGGGAGACGACGGTCCGTCAGCCTCCCAGTCCGGTGTCGACGGCCTTGAGCAGGGTGCCCTGCGGGGTGTCGCCGGACATCTCCCAGATCATCATGCCCAGCAGGCCCTTGTCCTTGACGTAGGCGGTCTTCCTGCCGATGGACCAGGCGTCGTCGAAGGACCACCACTGGCTGCCGGTGAAGCCGTACGTGGAGACCGACTGCTCGTCATGACGAATCGTCATCGTCGGGAAGGCGCCGATGAGGTTGGCATACCCGCGGGTGCCGGCCTCCTCCGCGAACTGGCCGGGGGCCGCGCCCTGCGCCGACTGCCATTCACCGGCGACGCCGCCGTCGGTGACGCCCTGCCAGCCGCGCCCGTAGAAGGGGACGCCGAGGGTCAGCTTGCGGGGTTCGACGCCCGCGTCGGTGTACGCCTTGATGGCGGCGTCCGCGCTGAAGTGGAAGTCGTAGGGGTCCTGGTCGTCGACGTAGAGGTTGGCCTGGTGGCCGGTGCGGTCCGGTTCCCAGGAGTTGTCGCTGCCGGAGCCGTGGAAGTCGTAGCCCTGGACGTTGGCGACGTCGAGCGAGTCGAAGACCTTGTCCAGCTCCCAGCCCTCGCCGATCTTCTGCGGGTCGGCGGGGGTGAAGGCGGTGAGCAGCCGGTGGCCGCCGCCGAGGGCGTCCATCTGCTTGCGGAACTCGGCGAGCAGCAGGGTCAGGTTGGCCTTGTCGTCGGGCGAGTAGTGGTTGCCGGGGTGCCCGGTGCCGGTGCCCGGCCATTCCCAGTCGACGTCGAAGCCGTCGAAGATCCCGGCGGCCGTGCCCGGTCCGCCCGCGCCGTTGTACTGGGGCAGGTTGCCCTTGAGGTACATGTCGACGCAGGAGGCGACGAACTTCTTCCGGGAGGCGTCGGTGGCCGCCACGTCGGAGAAGTACTTCGAGTACGTCCAGCCGCCGAGCGAGACCACGATCTTCAGGTTCGGGTGGAGCTGCTTCAGCTTCTTCAACTGGTTGAAGTTGCCCCGGAGTCTGCCCCAGCCGTCGTCCGCGACGCCGTCGACGGACTGGGCGGCGCTGAACGGGCGGGCGTAGTCGGCGTCGGCGTCACCGGCCCCGGTGCCCTGGTCGGGGTCCTGGGGGTCCTGGGTGGTGGCCTTGGTGACGCCGTTCAGGCAGGTGAGGTTGGTGGGGTCGATGTTGGCGAAGGAGTAGTTGACGATGTCGAGCTTGTCCGCGGCGCCGGAGTCGTGGAGGTTCTTGACGAAGTACTGGCGGCCGTAGATGCCCCACTGGACGAAGTAGCCGACCTTGGCGTACTTCCCCTTGCCGACGATGTCGTCGGTCTTCACCGTGAGCGTGTTGCTGGCCGGGGAGGCGTTGTCCGCCGCGTCCCGCGCCTTGACGGTGAAGGTGTACGAGGTCGAGGGCGAGAGGCCGCCGACGGTGGCGGTGGTCGTGGCGCCGGAGACGGTGGCGGCGAGCCCGCCGCCCCGGTACACGTCGTAGGCGGCGACCCGCTGATCGTCCGTGGAGGCGGTCCACGCCAGGGTGACGGAGGAGGAGTCGGTCGCCGTGGCGTGCAGCGAGCCCGGTGCGGTCGGCGGGGAGGTGTCGGTCGCCGGGTCGACGGTGGTGACGGTCAGCGGGGCGCTCTCGGCGGAGGTGTTGCCGCGGGTGTCCCGGGCCCGGACGGTGAAGGAGTACGCGGTGGCCGGGGTCAGCCCGGTGACGGTGGTGCTGGTCGTCGCGGTGGCGGTGCCGACCACCTCGCCGCCGGCCAGCACGTCGTACGACGCCACGGGGAAGTCGCCCGCCGCGGCCGCCGTCCAGGACAGCGAGGCGGTGCGGGCGGTGACGTCGGTCTGCTTCAGCCCGCCGGGCGCCCCCGGCGGCGCGTCCGGCGAGCCGTCGCACTTGTCGCCGTTGATCCGGCAGCCGGTCGGCTCGGCGACGGGCCCCTTGGCGACGAACCAGAAGCTGTACGGCTCGGTCGTGCTGTGCGCGGCGACCGTGCCGTTGTAGTGGGCGTTGACCGCGGTGACATGGCTGCCCTGCGTGGTGACCGTGCCGTTGTACGAGGTGTCGATGGTGACCCCGGCCGGCAGGTCGAATTCGAGGCTCCAGCCGGTGACGGCGCTGTCGGTGTCGTTGCGCAGGACGTAGGTCCCCTTCCACCACGACCCGTTGTCGGCGGTGGCGAAGGTGGCCGTCAGCTTGCCCGCCGCGTGCGCGGGCGCGGATTGGAGCGACAGCAGCGCGAGGAGGAGTCCGAGAACGGCGACGACGGCGGTCGCGGTTCTCCTTCTGAGGGGCAGGTGCTCGGACATGGTGTTTCTCCCATGAGGCAGGGACCGGTGAGGCGGTCCTGAAGGGGAGCTGGGGCGTTGCCTGGTGCCATGGAGCACAGGGGAACCTAAAAGGTCTGGACCAACTCGTCAATAGGTACAGACCAATTGGGGCGCCATTCGTCCCGTTCGGCCTTCACGCAGGGCCGAGCCGGGCGTCGATGCGGCTGATCAGTTCGGCACGGAGAGCTCGCAGTTCGGTGGGTGCGCAGACCACGGCGATCCGGTGGGCCTCGATCAAGGGACCGAGTTCCGGCGAAGGCTCCACCACCCCGTTGAAGAGCGGCGCCGCCCATGAGGCTGCCTGTGCCCCGCTCCCGGTCCCGCTCGGCAGGACGGCCGGAGCGGGCGGGGTGTGGCCCGCCTGCCCATGCAGCATGCGGGCCGTGAGGATGGCCGCCTCCCAGGCGCGCATGCTCTCCAGGCGTACGTGCGAGGCGAGTTCGTCGCGCAGCGCACAGAGGTCGCTCCAGGCCCGCTCGTGTTCGCGCAGGGCACGACCGACCCGCCGCACGAGCCAGGCGTACGTCAGCGTGGCCCGCAGTAGGGTGCGGCGAGCCGCAGCGGCACTGTCGGCATAGGGGTTGTGGGCGATCACCTTCATCGCCACGGCAGTGATCGCGAGTACCAGCATCAGCACCGCGACCCAGCCGGGCGCGTAGCGGGCGCCCTCGACCTCGTCCACTCCGGTGTCACGGGCCCGCAGGACCGCCCACACGGTGACGGTGGACAGCACGGCGGTCAGATAGAGGACGGGCAGGGTGAGCGAACCGAGCAACGACAGCACGGGGCGGCGGTCCCGCAGGGCGTGCAGCCCCTCGCGCACCCGGTGCAACGGAGCCGCGATCGCGTGCCCGGACAGCATGAGCGCCAGGGCGAGAACGACCCCCGGCAGGAAGGAGACCGTCTGTTCGAAGAACGAGACTTCCTCCTCGCTGGTGGTGAGGTACTGGAAGACCCGCATGAAGTACCACGCGTCGAACATGGCCATGGCGGCGACGACGGGCCACCGCAGCACCCGTATCCACATGTCACGACGGCGCCGGTCGTGGGCCCCGTCCCCCGCATGCCGCGACTCGACCGCGTCCTGGGCCTCCCGGCTCGCCCGGAGAGAAGCGGCGGCCTCGAAACGAGCCAGAGACTGGACCGCTTCCTCGGTCCGCGCGTGCGCGTCGATCGTTCGAGCACGCGCCGCGGCGAGCCGGTCGCGGTTGTGGCTGACGAGTTCGGCGACCTCGCGGGCCGCGCGGAGCAGCATCCGCATCTCACCGTTGTCCAGGTGCTCCGGGTCGCGTTCGGGGCCGTATTCGGCGCTCTTCACCAGGCGTCTGATGTCGCATCCGCAGCCGTGGTGGCACGGGATGCCTCGGTGGTTCTGGGACATGGTCGTCGTCCTCTTTCGCGATGAACTTCTCGAAACAGCCAAGGGATTCCCCGCGTCGATCAGCGGCGGACGGTCACGGCGATCTCCACCCGACGGTTGCACGCCATGGCCGCGTAGTCGGGCACCCCGCCGCGGTACTCGGGGGTGCACCGGGGCCGGGAGTCGGAGTAGCCGCGGGCCGAGGCCACCGCGATCCCGCGCTCCGCGAGACCGGTCCGGACCGCTCGTGCGCGGGCCAGCGACAGCTGCCGGCCTCGCTGCTCGCTGCCGCGCGAGTCGGTGTGCCCGGTGACGGCCACCGTGACGGGGCCGAGGTCCTGGATACGGCGCGCCGCTTCGTCCAATGTGCTCCGTGCCGCCGGGGACAACTCGGCCCGGTCGGTCGCGAACAGCACGGAGCCGGGCAGGACGATCGTGGTGACCCGGTCGGCCGAGCGCTCCGTCACGGCCGGGAAGGTTACTTCAGGTTCGCCCTTCCCCGTGTCGGTGGTCTCTCCCGCCGCGCGGACGCGGGTGGTGGTGGCCACCTCGCAGGGGGAGGCGCCGGTCGCCTCGCACAGCCGGGTCCAGAAAGCGGCCAGCCAGGCGGTCTGCTGGGAGGACGGCGTCGCGCCCCGGGCAGCGCGCCCTATGCCGACGAGATCGACCTCGGCACCCGCCAGGTCCGGCAGTTCGCCGGCCTTCCGGCAGCGCTCCACCGCCTCCTCGATCTCCGCCGTGCCGTCGAACCCGGCGGAGCGCAGGTCCGCGCAGCCGGTGTTGGACAGTCCGTCGGTGGCCACGACGATCCGGCGGCGCCCATCCCCGCTGCCGAGTTGTTCGCCGGCCGCGGCAAGCGCTCCCAGCACGTCCGTACGAGCGGTGCTCGACGCCTCGGCGGACAACTGCCGCAGTCGCCCCTCCAGACAACCGAGCCGGCCCGCCCGCCGATCCTTCTTCAATGTGTCGTTGCCTTTCACAGGCGCGACGAACGCGCGATTCACCTCCCAGTCGACCGTGGCCCTCGTACCGTCGAATCCGGCCATCGAAAGGACCCCGCCCTCCAGCACCGGCAATGTCAGCCCCCGAGTGCCCAGCAGGGTGGCCACCCAGTCCGGGACCCGGTCGCCCGGCGGGGCGGCTTCGTCCGGTCTGGTGGACGAACTCCGGTCCATGAGAACGACAGTCCTCTGCCGTGTGTCGTCCGCTCCGTCGGAGCTGTGGTCCATCCAGGCGCAGGGCCGGGCTGCGGGCGCGTCGAACGCGCCGCAGCCACTGCACGCCGCCACGGCGATCAGCGAAAGCGCCCACGCCAGGAGTCGGCCAGCGCGTGCTTGGTCCAAGAGTCTCACCGAGCTCTCCAAACTAGGGAAATCCGCATTTGTGCCTTTTCTTCGGCCCCGTCAAAGGGGTTACTGGGAGTCCTCGACCACTCGGTGCCAGGAGGTCTTCCGTGTCCCGTTCCGCCCCCGTCCCCGCGACCGTCCCCGCGGGAGACGAGAAAGCCGCCGGCCTCCGGTCCGGTCTGACCGTCTACACATCGCTCCAGGCGTCCGCCCAGTTCGCCGACACCAAGGTCGGCGTCCTCGGCGCCGTTCAAGCCGGACTGATGGCCACGGCCATCCCGCAGGGCGGCGTCGTGCACGAGGCGTGGGAGCGCGGCGGGCCCGCCGCCTGGGCCGCGGGCGGCCTGCTGTTGCTCCACGTCGCGGCGTTTCTGCCCGCGGTGTACTGCGTGGTCCAGGCGCTGCGGCCCCGCCTGGGGCCGCCGCCCCTCCCGAACAGGTTCAGCCTCCCGTTGCTGGCCATGGCCGACGGCACCCCTCCGTCACGGGACGAGGACGGCGAGCTTAAGGAGATCTGGCAGTTGATACCGGTGCTCGCCCAGGTGGTGATGACCAAGCACCGCTATGTCGCCAGGGGGGTCGTCTGGACGGGGCTGATGGCCGCGGCCGTCGGGCTCTTCCTCCTCGCCGGTCCGCTGCTGACCTGAACCGGGCCCGTTGCCTCAGTCCCGGACCGGCCGGGTCCGGGGCAACGGCTCCGAGAAACCGCCCGCGGAGCCCGATTCGCCCGGCAGGGGAAGACCGAACAGGCGCATAGCATGTCCGAGCTGCCGCTCATTGGTGACGACGAAGTCGAACAGGTCCTGTGTCTGATACGCCTTCACCTGCTTCTCCAGAAACTTAGCGAACTCCTCGACCTGCTTCTGCCGTTGTCGAAACATGTCGCCGATCTCGATCGCCGCCGTATGCGGTTGCTCCGCCAGCAGTACCGCCCACGGCGTGAGCCAGGAGAGCGCGTCGCGGTCCTGTCCCATTCCCGCCATCCCGGAAGCGAGAAACGCCCGCCACTTCTCGGCCACCTCGTTCAGCAGCTTCACCTGGAGCGCCGACTTCGCGTACCGGTGCTCGATGTCCTGGAGCTCCAGAGCCGCCTTGCGCTGCTGATCCAGTACCTCCGCCGCGGGCCGGAGGCAGGCGGTGGTACGACAGCTCACCAGCCCGCTCTCGTAGCACTCCCCTTCCCCCAGAGCCTCGTTGACGGCACGCTCCGCCTCCTCGGCCCGGAAAGGCTCGTATCGGCGGGCGACACCGCGGACCCGCTCGGCGAGTCGCTGAGGCATGGCCGCCTGATAGCCGTCGATGGCAAAGCCCAGTTGCTCCTCGTCGAGGCGACCCTCGGCGCACCAGTCGCAGCGAATCTCGACCTGGAATCCGAATCCGTCGCCCCTGGCGGGCGTCTCGAACGCGACGGTGGAGCTGCGGTGCACCGAGACGACCTCCGGCACCTCGACCGTCACGGGCGTGAAAGGCACCCCGGCGGCAGGCCCTGGCCCACCGCGGAACAGAGCACGCAACCAGGCGAACGAACCGCGACGCGATGTGCTGTTCACATCGACCACTCCTCCTGCACATGGGAACGGATGCTTTCGGCAGTGCTGCCGTCACGCTCAGCGGCGCTGCCGTCGGTGAGCTGATGACTCCAAAGCCGCAGGTAGAACAGGAACCGCGTCCGCAGGGCGTCGCCCTCGACGCCCGGCTCCGGGAGTTCGGCGAAGAAGTCGGCCACCAACGTGTCCAGGCCCGGCTCGTCCGCGGCCCGCTCCACCCACAGCCGCATGGCGTTCCAACCGTGCTGGTGGTGCACACGACTGAGCAGGACGTGCCGGCTCAGCACCAACAGGTGGTCACGTGGGCCCGGTTCCTTCAGGAAGGCGGTGACCGCCCGCTCTCCACGGAACCTGCTCAGCCCCTGAAGGCACTTCGCCGCGTCCTCGCGCAGCCAGTGGCGCGAGGAGGCCGACCAGGACGCCAGCCGTTCCAGAACCTGGACACGGGATCCCGCCGCGTAGATCTCGCGGACTGCGGCCCACACGCTCTTCATCCCCGACGCCGCGATCCGTTCCAGACTGCTCAGCGCCTCGGTCGGGAACTTCGCACCGATCTGGGTGCCGTAGGCGAGCTGGGCGCATGCCCGGAAATCGCGTTGCTGGGACCAGCGCCACAGCAAGCGCTGCACCCTGGGGACGAGCAGCGGGTCGGTCACCGCCCTTTCCAGTGCCCAGGCCGCCGCGAACCTCCGTCGGTCGGCGTGCTCCCCCTTGTCGGATGCCCACCGCACGAGCAGTTCCTCGTGCACATAGGCCCAGTCGAGCGTGGCCAGCAGGCCGACCGTCTGAGCGGCCGACACCCTGATGTCCTCCTCACGCCGCAGGACGAGGCCGTCCAGCCACTCCAGCAGAGCGCCCCGCGCACCGGTGTGGTCGTGCCACAGCACTTCCATGACCGCCTCCCCGAGGCCATGCCGCTTGATCCGCACGAGGCACTCGGGGTGCCGGGACTCGACGGGATTCCCAGCCTGGTCGGTGAACTCCACGTCGGAGTGGCCCGACCAGTCCCGCACGCTCTTCTCGAACAGGGGAATCTCCGGTACCGAGGAAGGTGAGCGCACCCCGTGCAGCAGCTCGGCAAGCCTGTGCGACTCCCGGCTCACCCGGCTCAGGGTGATGCCGTCAAGCACTGCGCAGGCCAGCAGGAACGCCCGGGACCAAAGAGACACCTCCTGTGCCTTGGCACCGTCGGCTCCAGCCTTCTGCGGGGGTCCGAGGAGCTTCACCGCCTCGGCCCGCAGCTCGGCTCCGAGTCCTTGGACGATCTGATCGATGTCATCGTCGGCATGCACACGCCGCACCAGTTGACCCGCCAGGCCGGCGACCTCCGCCATGGACCTGCGCCCACGCAGGTCCTCCTGAAGACGCGCGTGCTCCAGCAGTTTGAGCCGATCCGACGGCCGGTCGTCCAGCAGCACCGTCAGGTGCCGTTCCAGCACCTTGAACCGCATCCCGTCCGCTGCCTCGTGCTCGACGACGTGTCCGGTCAGCCCCCCGACCGGCGTCTGGTCGTCCAAGACGATCACCAGCGGTGAGCGGCGGTACGTCGCCTCGCGCAGCCGCATGAGCATCTGCGGACGCAAGTCGTTCACCCACTCCGCGCCGTCGCTCTCGATGACATGGCCTCGGCTCGCCTGAAGCCCTCCCCCTTCCCGCACCAGCCGACGGACACCGGCCTGCGCGTCCAGGACGACTACATCGGTGTCCATGACCTTCTGCACGGCGAGCAATGCCGTGGTGTATCGCCCCGAACCGGGAGCCCCGCGCAGAACCGCGACTCCATGCTTGGTCAGGTGTTTGGCCAGGCTGGAATACGAGCCGGGGTCCACGTACAGCTCTCGCAGGCGGTCCAGGTCCTCGGGCGGTACCCGGCCATCCACGGGGTCGACGGCCGGGGTGGCGTTGCCGTAGTAGTTCTTGTAGATGGTCCCGGCCGCGTCACCGCCGCCGAAACCGACGGCCCCTCCCTCGATGCCTCCTTCGATGAAGGTCTGGGAAAGACCACGCTCTCGCAACCGTCTGATGTGGTCGGCCCGTTCCTCGTCCGCCTCGGCGCCGACGGACGCGGACTCGGCGTCCTCCTCGGCGGAGGTCCCCTCCGAGGGCTGGGGTTCGGCCGGGTCCACCGGCTCGGTCGTGTCGTCCATGGGCTGGAGCGCCATCACCCGTAGTACTTCTTGTGCATGGTCCTGGCGGCATCGCCGCTGCCGAAGTGGAAGACACCGTCCTTGTTCTGCCGCACCACGGGGGTGGGCCCGGGGTCCGGGGCGCGGTCCGGCTCCGGGGCGTCCATGAGCGGCTCCAACTCCTCCGGGCCGTGCTCGGGCACGTGGATCCAGCCGTAGCCGCTGAATTCCTTCTCCCTGACGTGCACCTTGACATAGCGGCTCGGGTCCAGACCCTGGCCCTCGCCCCGGAGCCGGACGACGTCCTGGTAGACCCGGTCCGAGACGATCACGGCGAGATCGGTCGAATCGAGCGACCCGAGTACGCGCTTGAGCTGGTCCGCGTTGAGGTACCGGGCGACGGAGACCGGGGCGGGCCCGCTGTAGCCGAGAGCGGCCGTGCGGGCCACGCCGAAGTCGATGGCGAGCCGGAGCCTCATGCGCTCGCTCTCGGCGAGGTTGGCGTTGCGCTCGCCAAGCCGGATGGCCAGATTCCGCACGTAGCTCCCCACCACCACCGACTCCTGGGCGTCGAGCGGCAGAACGGCGAACTCCTGGTCGCCCTGCGGCTGACGCTCCCAGGTCGTGCGGTCCAGGCCGCTGAGGGCCGCCGCGTCCTCGAGCACCCGTACCAGATCGGCCTGGAAGGCCTCCTGGCCCGGAGTGTCGAGACGGCTGTACTTCTCCACGTCGGCGGCCATGCAGAGATGGCGCGTAATGATCTCCTGCGAGTCGGCATGCGGTTTCATGAATGGGTCCCCCATCCGCCTTGGTTCGAGCGAGGTCGGGCTCAACTGTGCGTCAGGGGGTGGAGAACACCGAGTGGGTCGTAGAAATACGGTTTTCGGTGGGTGGGGCGGGTGACGCCCGCGTCAGGGACCGATCTCGCCCAGGCGGGCGATTCCCCGGAGCCGCTTCACGTCCAGGACGGTGGTGCGCCGGTATCCGGTGGTGATGAGCCCCTCCCTGCGCAGTTCGGCGAGCGCCTTGTGGATGGTGACCTCCGCCGAGCCGGTGAGCGCGGCCAGTTCCGGCTGGGTGAGGTCCACACCTATGACCAGCCCACGCGGCACCGGTTGTCCGTGCGAGGCCGCCAGCTCCGCGAGCACGCGGGCGAGCCGTATCTTGACCGGATAGCCTCCGAACTCCACCCGTCTCTGGTTCGACCAGCGCAGCCGCTGGACGACGATCCGGTTGACTGCGCGCGCCGCCTCGGGGTGAGACTCGAGGAAGTGTCGGAGGTCGGATTCCCGGACGATGCTGGCGGCTATCTCGCCGCAGGCCGTGACCGTGGCCGACCTCGGCGCACCGTCGTCGATGGCGGCCATCTCGCCGACCACGTCCCCTCCGACCCGGATGGCGAGCAGCGCTTCATGACCGTTGTCCAGGCGCGCGGTGACCTTGACGAATCCCGATCGCAGGAGCACCACGTGGTTGGAACGGTCGCCTTCGCGAATCAGGATCTCTTCGGGCAGGTAGCGACAGCGGGTACCGATCGCCAGGAGCTTGGCGCGGACGGGCTCTGACATGTCGCCGAGGAAACTGCGAGCGGGCCACCTCTCCTGGCCCTGCGTTCTGGATTGCGACATCGAGGACACTGCTCTCCTTCCCTTTCTCCGCTCCATCTCTGATCCATGTCTGATCCGTGGGCATCAGCCGTTCCAGAAAAGCAGTCGCCACGACACCAGGGCAGAGTGCGCATGCGGTCCGCTGGATGCGCCGAGCGCGCGCTGAGGGCGCACGCCGGGCTGACGGGCACCGAGGAACCGGGCAGTCCAAGTGCCCTGAGCAGGGCGAACGTTGCGCGCCTCCGGTCCGGTGGGCCGTGCGGGCGGGGCCGGGGCGGCGGGTGCGCGGGAACGATGTGGCACTGATGTGCGAATCAGGCTCGGTGGTGGCTATGATCGGCCGTGGCAAGGCTGTAGCGCAGAGGTCGTCGCGCCCTAGCATCGAGCTGGAGGACGTCGGTTCGAATCCGACCGGTCTTGCCACCTTTTCGTGGAGCGGAGTCGATGGCGTCGGTTCGTCCCGAGCGGGCGAGGAATGCGGTCGTCCCTCTCCGGGCCGGGTGCCGACGGGGACCTGGGAGTAGTGATGTTGCAGCCGATGCCCGTGCGCTGTCCCGCGATCGAGCACCCGGACATTCCGCTCGCCGACCCGGCTCTGCTGGATCCGCTGCTGGAGCGGCTGGACGCGGGGCACTCCGTCGAGGCCGATGAGACCTTCGCGCTCGGCTCCCTGCGGGCGGACGGCCGGGTCGATCTGTGCAAGCAGGGGCTCGGAGTGGCGGGCGCGGCACGGGTGATGCCCGTCGCCGCGCGTTCTCCGCACGCCGCGCACGTGCTGCTGGGCACCAACTCGCTGGGGGACGAGGGCGCGCGGGCCGTGGCCGACGCGCTCGCGCCCGGCGGGCACGGCCTGCGCACGGTCTACCTCGGCTGCAACCGCATCGGGGCCGACGGCGTTTCGGCGCTGGCCGGCGCGCTGGCCGGGGACGACACCGTGCGGTCGCTGTGGCTGAAGCGCAACCCGGTGGGCGACGCCGGCGTCCGGGCGCTCGCGGCGGTGCTGCGCGCCAACACCGTGCTGCGCACCCTCGACCTGGTGAACACCGGGCTCACCGCCGACGGTCTCGGCGCGCTGCTCGCCGTGCTCACCGAGCGGTCGCGGCCGGTCGAGCGCCTGTTCCTCGGCGGCAACGGGCTCGGCCCCGACGCCGCGCCGCTGCTGGCCGCGCTGATCCGGGACGCGGGTGTGCGGGAGCTGTATCTGCCGTCCAACCACCTCGGCGACGCCGGGGCCGCCGTGCTCGCGGCCGCCGCCGACCCCGCCCGGCCGGTCCGACTGGGCCTCGGCGGCAACGGGATCGGCCCCGAGGGGGCACGCGCCCTGGCCGACGCGCTCGACGGGATCGAGGCGCTCGACCTGGGCCGCCCGCTGTCCGAGCGGACCCTCGGGGCCCCGTCCAACGCCACCGGCGACGCCGGGGCCGACGCCCTGGCCGCGGCGCTGCGCGGCAGTCCGCTGCGACGGCTGGAGCTGCGCCACACCGGGCTCACCGGGCGGGGCGCGAAGAACCTGCTGGCCGCCGTCGGCCCCGGTTCGCGCCTGGAGTACGTGGGGCTGGGGCCGGGTCTGCCGCGCCGGGTGAAGCGGTGCTTCGCGGAGCGGCTGCGCCCGGACCGCGGCGCGCACGCGGACCTGCTCGCGGTCAGGAGCGTCTACCGGTGAGCCTGGACGCGACGGCGGCGGCCCTCGACCCTGAGCTGCTGGCGAGCTGGCGGCAGGTGCGCCGGTACGCGGTGCCCCGCTCGATGATCGAGGAGTCCGCCGGTCGGCGGGCCGTCGGCGACTGGCGGGGAGCCTGCGCGGCGGCCCGGTTCGACATCGGCTTCGAGCTGCCGGAGGCCGCCGCGCGGTATGGGCCCGAGGTCGCCGGGGCGCTGGAGGACGACCTCCGGCACCTGGTCCCGGACCTGGTGCGCTGGCACCTGCCGCGGGTGCTGGGCGGGCGTTCCACGCTCTCCGCCGGGCTCACCGTGGTCCTGGCGGGCTACGGCGCCGCGGACGCGCCCGGAGCCGGGGCGTCCGCGCCGTATCTGTATCTGCGCACCCCGGTGCTGACCGAGGGTCCGCAGCGGCTCTCGCTCCGGTTCGGCACGCTGCGGCGGACCGGTTCCCCCGCCGTCTTCCGCGCGGGCGTCACGGACTGGCGGGAGTGCCGTGCCCTGTGGGACGCACGGCGCACCGACGAGCTGCGCGCCCGCGCGGGCGGCGCGGACCGGCTGCCGTTCCTGCGCGCCGACGGCGTCCCGCTCGCGCCGGACGAACTGCCCGCCGACGATCCGGGCCCCGGCGATCCGGTGGCCCGCGCCGAGTGGGTGACGCTGCTGTACCGGCGGGGGCGGGTGTCCGACGCCCTGGCGGCGGCCGGCATCGAGCTCGATCCGACCGTGCCGGCCACGCCGCGCTGGTACCAGGCGGAGCCGGAGAAGGCCGTGGGAGAGCTGGGGCTGGACGTGCCCCGACTGGCGGCGGAGGCCCGGCGGTTCGCGGCCCTGTACCCGACGGCCTGCCTGCGGATCGGCAAGAGCTGGCGCACCGGCGTCCTGCTGCACCTCACGGGCCGGGGCGACGGCGGCGGGCCCCTGATCAGGGTCGTGTCCGAAGCGCCCCAGGACGTGGTCGACCTGCCCGACTGCCTCTCGCGGGAGCTGCCGGACCTCGGCCTGCTGCGGGCCGGCGCCCTGACCCCGGACCAGCTGCATCCGCTGGTCGCCGGCGCCCTGTTCCCCGGCGGACGGACGGCGTACGGCCCTCCCCCGCCGCCGCGCCCCGAGCCCGTACGGGTGAGGTGTGGCGGGTCCTGGCACGAGGTCGCCTTCCGCGACGGACGGCTCGGCATGCCGCACAGCGATCAGGAACGGCAGCGCGAGAACGCGCTGCGGGCTTTCGGCGGCGCGGTCACCGGCTGCTTCGCGGTGGAGCATTCCTGCGTCACGGGAACCGGCCGGCTGCCCAGGGCCCTGCGGGCGCAGCGGCGGGACTTCTTCCTGCGCGCCGAGCACGGCGACACGGCCGGCGTGCTGGAACTGCTGGACGCGGGGGTGGATCCGCGGATCCTGGACGGCGGGCGGCGCAGCCTGCTCCATGTGCTGCACCTGCTGGACCACGAGGAGCTGCTGCCCCGGCTGCTGGCCGCCGGTCTCGGTCTGGAGGCCCTGGACCACCGGGGGCGCACTCCGCTCTGCGCAGCGGTCGCCGACCGCGGATCGGCGGAACTCGTGACGGCGCTGATCGAGGCCGGGGCCCGGATCGACGTCACCGACCAGATGGAGCTGTCGCTGGCCCAGCTGATCCGCATGTACCGCCGTACGGATCTGGAGTTCCTGCGGGAACGGGTGGAGAAGGAGCACCCGGGCGTCGGCGCCGAGTGGTGGGACGAGTGGCAGGAGGAGCGGGAGGAGCAGCGGGAAGAGCAGGAGAGCGAGGACGAGGAAGAGTGAGCACCGTCGCCCGTGGCCCGGCCGCGCAGCCGCCCGTCGCTCCGTCCCCGGTCGCCGGACCGGAGCAGGCGCCCCGGCCGTCCTCGTCGACCGCCGCGCCCGGCCGGTCGCCCGTCACACCGCCCACGTCCGCCGCTCCGGGGCCGCTGGCCGCCGCCGACGAGCTCAACCGCAGACTGCGGGCGACCCGTACCGAGCCGGCCACGAACCCTCAACTGGAGGCTCTCGCACTGGCGGTGACGGCCAATCAGCCGGTGCTGCTGTGGGGCGAGCCGGGCATCGGCAAGTCGGCCGGTCTGGAGCAGCTCGCGGCCGGTCTCGGCCTCGGGCTGGAGACGGTCATCGCCAGTGTGCACGAGCCGTCGGACTTCGCCGGGCTGCCGGTCGTCGGCGACGACCCGGCCGCCACCGGTGTGCCGATGGCCCCGCCGGACTGGGCGGTGCGCCTGGCCCGGGCGGGTCGGGGGCTGCTGTTCTTCGACGAGTTGTCGTCCGCTCCCCCGGCCGTGCAGGCGGCGCTGCTGCGGGTCGTGCTGGAACGGCGGGTGGGCAGCCTGGCGCTCCCCGAGTCCGTACGCGTCGTGGCCGCGGCGAACCCGCCGTCGAGCGCGGCGGACGGCTGGCATCTGAGCCCGCCGCTCGCCAACCGCTTCGTGCATCTGCAGTGGACGCACGATCCGCGCACCGTGGCACGCGGCATGGCCGGCACCTGGCCGGAGGTGACGGTCCCGGTCGTCGAGGCCGCGCGGGTGCCGGGAGCGGCGGCGCGGGCCCGCGGCGCGGTCTCCGGGTTCCTCACCGCACGCCCCGGACTCGTCCATCACATCCCGGAGGACGCGGAGAGCCGGGGCCGGGCCTGGCCGTCGCCCCGGACCTGGGACATGGCGCTGCGCCTGCTCGCCACCGGATACGCGACGGGCGCCGAGCGCGAGGCGCTCGCCGCCGCGCTGGCCGGGGCGGTGGGCGACGGCGCGGGCATCGAGCTGCTGTCGTACCTGGAGAACCTCGACCTGCCCGACCCGGACCGGGTGCTGGCGAATCCCGACGCGTTCGCCCTGCCGGAGCGCGGCGACCGCCAGCTCGCGTTCCTCATCGCGATCGTGGCGGCCGTGCAGGGCGATCTCACCCGGCAGCGCTGGGAGGCGGGCTGGGCGGTGCTGGCGAAGGCCGTGGACGCGGGTGTGCCCGACGTGGCGGCCAGGGCGGCGGTCGACCTGGCGTCGATGCGGGACGCGGACTGGCCGGTGCCCGAGGGCATCGACGCGTTCCTGGAACTGCTCCAGCTGTCCGGCGCGCTGCCGCAGAGCGGCTGAGACGGGGACGGCGTGCCGAAGCCGGAACCGGCCCCGGAACGGGCCTCGTTGGACATGACCAAGCTGCTCGCCGCCCGCTACCGGGCGGCGACCGACCGGCCGTATCTGGCGTCGGCGCTGTACGCGCTGACGGTGGTGCCGAGCACCGGGGTGCCGACGATGGGCGTGGACCGGCACTGGCGCTGCTATGTGTCGCCCGCGTTCGTGGCGGCGACGCCGGTGGCGGAGCTCGCCGGGGTGTGGCTGCACGAGGTGGCGCATCTGCTGCGCGACCATCACGGCCGGTCCGGACGGCTCCCCGCCGCCGACCAGCGCGACCACCAGCGGCTCAACGTGGCGCAGGACTGCGAGATCAACGACGACCTGATCGCCGACGGGCTGCCGCTGCCGGAAGGCCGGCTGGAGCCCCGGCTCTTCGGCCTGCCGCCCGGGCGGATGTTCGAGGAGTACCTGCCCTCGCTGCCGCCGGGGCCGCCCGCGCACGACTGCGGTTCGGGCGCGCACGGGCGGCCCTCGCCCTGGGAGCTGCCCGGCGACCGGGGTCCGACGAGCCTCGGGCCGGTGGAGGCGCAGGCGCTGCGCCGGCACGCCGCGGAGGCGATGCGCGCGCACCGGCGCACCCGGGGCACGCTCCCGGCGGGCTGGGAGCGCTGGGCGGACCAGATCCTGGAGCCGAGCGTCGACTGGCGGCAGGTACTGGCGGGCGCCGTCCGCGAGGCCGCGGCCTGGGCGGCGGGGGCGATGGACTACACCTATCGGCGGCCGTCCCGGCGCAGCGCGGCGCTGCGCGGCGTGGTCCTGCCCAGCCTGCGCCGCCCGCTGCCCCGGGTCGCCGTGGTCATCGACACCTCGGGGTCCATGGGCGACGACGAACTGGGCACGGCGCTGGGCGAGGTCACCGGGGTGCTGCGGGAGGTGGGCGTCCGGGGCAACCGGGTCACGGTGCTGGCCTGCGACGCGGACGTGCACGCCGTGTCCCGGGTGACGTCCGCCGACCAGGTCGAGCTGGGCGGGGGCGGCGGCACCGACATGCGGGTGGGCATCGCCGCCGCGCTCGCGGCCCGGGACCGGCCGAACATCGTCGTCGTCCTCACCGACGGCTTCACCCCCTGGCCGGACGAGGCGCCCTCCTGCCGGCTGGTCGCGGCGCTCATCGGCGCGAACGCCCCGCAGCCGCCGCGATGGGTGGAGACCGTGCGCGTCACGAACTGATTACTCGTCACCTCCCTTGGCGGCGGACCGAATCGGCCGCCGGCCCGCACGCGTGGTCCGTCCAGTACATGTGCTCCGCGCCGCACGCGCGCCCCGCCCCGCACGCGCGCCCCGCCCCGCACGCGCGCCCCGCCCCGCACGCGCGCCCCGCCCCGCACGCGCGCTCCGCCCCGCACGTGCGTCCCGCGCCGCACGCGCGCGCTCGGCTCACTCGCCCAGGACGACGGTGCGCTGGGCGGAGAAGTCCCCCCATTTCCCGTCCGGCAGCTTGGCGCGGATCTTGAGGGAGTAGCGGGTGCCGCGCGGGTCCGTGACGGTGAGCCGGTAGTGCGCCCGGCCCGCGGGCGGGGTGGAGCCCCACACGATGGTGGTGGTCAGCCTGCCGTCCATGAAGAGCTGGTACGCGGGAATCTCGCCGCCCGTCCTCGGCTGTTCCCAGTCCAGGTCGATGGCGTACTCCTTGCCCTGTGCCCGGTTGGTGACCCGCAGGTCGGCGGGGGCGGCGGAGGCCGGCGCGCCGGGTTCGGACGCGGTGGTGAGGTCGACGGCGTCGCTGTCCGGCGAGGAGTTGTCGGCGGCGTCCCGGGCCCGGACGGTGAAGGTGTAGACGGTGCCGGGGCGCAGCCCGGTCACATGGGCCGTGGTCTCGGCGCCCGGCACGCTGTGGATGCGGGAGTCCTCCTGGTAGATGTCGTACGCGGTGACGCCGACGTCGTCCGTGGCGCGGCTCCAGGACAGGTCGACCGCCCGGGCGCCGCCGACGCTGCCGCGCACCTTCGTCGGGCGGGTCGGCGGCGCGTGGTCGGCGGGGGTCGCGGCGCGTGTGGTGACGGTCGCGGCGGCGCTCGGCGCGGAGAGATTCCCGGCGGCGTCGCGGGCCCGGACGGTGAAGGTGTAGGACGTCGAGGCGGTCAGCCCCTCGACGTCGGTCATCACCTTCGTCGCGGGGAGGGAACGCACCTTCTCCGGTGCGCCGCTCGCACCCTTCCGGTACACCTCGTAACCGGTGACCGCCCTGTCGTCGGAGGACGCCTCCCACATGACGTGCGCGGAGGTGGCGCTGCCGGACTGGGCCGTCACATGGCGCGGCGCCGTGGGCGCTTCGGTATCCGCCTCGGGAGCGGAGCCGCAGGCGGTGAGCGCGGCGAGCAGCAGGGCGGCGGAGCAGGACAACGCGGCGGCTGTGTGAGGGCGTTGCACGGTCGTGCCTTCCATCCGGCAGCAATGGTCCAGACCTATATCGCATGGTGCCGGGGGCCTCGACAAGAGGGTGGATCGGAACGTTCCGCAATATGCCGGTGTGTACGAGCTGCCGCCCGGCGGTCCGTCGGCCGCGCCCGCCGACGTGGCATACGGTCGGTCCATGCTGTGCATACGTGGAATCGTGCTGCCGGAACGCGAGGAGCGGGTCTTCCTGGTCGTCGACGGGGTGCTGCGCGCGGGCGGCCCGCCGGGCGGGCTCGCGGACATGGACACGGAGATGGTCGTCGACGGCGGCTGGCTGCTGCCCGGGCTCGTGGACGTGCACACGCATCCGGGCGCGCTAGGCCCTGTCTTCAAACTGCCGTCGTTCGGCCGGAGACCGGGCCGTGCGGCGTCTGGTGCGTGCGATCGCAAGGCGGAGGATCGTCCTCGTACCGGACGTACGAGGACGACTCCGACAACGCCGCGAGCGCGCGTGCCAGGCGTCGCACGGCAGGCGGCAGTTTGAAGACAGGGCCTGGAGGCGGACGACCCGTTCGACGAGGAGCTGCTGCGCCGGCAGTTGGGCGAGCACCGGGACGCCGGGGTGCTCGCGGTGCGCACGCCCGGCACCGCGGCGCGGATGCCCGCGTGGGTGGCGGAGGACCCCGGGCTGCCGCATGTGACGTCGGCGGGGCGGTGGCTGGCCACGCCCGGCCGGTTCTTCCCCGGCTTGGGGCGCGATGTGACCGAGGACGAACTGGTGCGGGCGGCCGTGGAGGAGGCCACCGCCTCGTCCGGCTGGTGCAAGGTGATCGGCGACTGGGCTGCCGACGAACCGGCCGTGCCGCTGCCGTTGCTGACCTCGGTGGCGGAGGCGGTGCACGCGGCGGGCGGGAAGGTCGCGGTGCACTGCCAGACCGCGGAGGGCACGCGCAACGCCGTGCTGGCGGGCGCCGACAGCCTGGAGCACGGGATGCACCTGGACCCGGCGCTGCTGGACCGGATGGCCGCCCAGGGCACGGCGTTCGTCCCGACGCTGAGCGCCTTCGGCGCGCGGGAGGACGAGATGCGGGCCCGGGAGCCGGGCGCGCGCCGTGATCTGTGGCTGGCCGGCTGGGACGGCATGCTCGCCAATGTGCGCGCCGCCCACGAGGCGGGCGTGACGGTCCTGGCGGGCACCGACACCTTCCCCTGCGGAACGGTCGCCGGCGAGATGTCCTGGCTGCTGCGGGCCGGGCTGCCGGCCGAGGCGGCGCTGGGCGCGGCGTCCTGGACGGCACGGGACTGGCTGGGGCTGCCGGGCCTGGTGGACGGCGCGCCCGCCGACGTCGTCGCGTACGCCACCGATCCCATGCTGGACCCGGCCGTCCTGGAGCACCCGAGCCGGATCGTGCTGCGGGGACGCGTGGTGCGCTGAACGCGGGGTCCCGGGCGCGTGCGCGCGGCGCGCGCGTGCGCCTGAGCGACGGCGTGTGCGGGCCTGCGGGGCGTACACGGGCGGCGCGCGTACGGGCGTCTGCCGGAGCGTGCGCGGGCCGAGAGGCGGAACGCGTGGCGGCGGGCGGGCGCGAGAGGCGTGCGCGACCGGCGATTCGCGGGGCGCGGTCCGTGCGGGGTGGCCGGCGGACGGCGGGCATCCGGCCGCGCGTACGCCCATGGGGGCGTCGAGGCGGGCGCCCTGCGGCGCCGGGGCGTGGTGACGGCGGCGGCGGCCGCCGGGCGGGGCTCCGCCCGTCAAACCTCCGTCCGCCGGGCGCGGGAAGCGCGCGCGGGCCGGCCGCGCACGCCGGTGCGTACGTCGTGGGACCTGCGCTTTCGCTCCTCCTCAAAGGCTCTCCCGAAGCCGTGACCCGATGGCCGGCGGCTCCGTTGAGGCCGGTGAACGGCACACCCGACGTGTGCCGGAGAACGGAGGGAAGAACCACATGATGAAGAGGATGATGGTGGCCGCGGCGGCCCTGGCCGCCGGTCTGGGAATGGCCCTGGGACCCGCCGCGCAGGCCGCGCAGAGCCCGGCCGCCGGCCAGACGGCGAAGGCGCCGGCCGGAGTCTGCACCGTCAACGACAACGGGGTCAACTACCGCGGCGGTCCGGGCACGGACTACCCGGTCCTGGGCCAGGTGAACAAGGGGCAGAACCTCAACGCGCGCGGACAGCAGGGCAACTGGATCATGGGTGACCTGTGGGGCGGCCGCACCGGCGTCTGGATCCACACGGCCTACCTCAACTGCTGAGCCCGCGACCGCCGACGCCCACGCGTCGAGGCCCCGCATCGCGCCCGCCGCGCGGTGCGGGGCCTCGACGCCGCAGGACGCGCCCGAGCGGCGTACGGTCCTCCACCGCCGTCCACCGCGTGGCTCGGCGCACGCCGGCGAGGCCGCCCCGAGAGAACCGGCGGCCACGCTGGTAGAACTGACGGTTCGACGAACCCCTTCCTGGAGGACCGGTGTCCGCTCCCCGCCCACGTACCCCGCGCCCCGGCCCCCGCACCGCGCGCCTCGCGGTCGTCGCGGCCGGGGTGGTCCTCGCGGCGCTTCCGGTCGCGGCCTGGGCCGGCGCCTTCTCTCACCCGGCGGCGGAGCCGCGGACCGCCCCGTCCGCCGGGCGGTCCCGGGCCGGGCTGGACGATCCCGCGAAGAAGGAGATCGCCATGCGGCTGGTCTCCAGCGCGGAGAACTCCTCGCTCGACTGGAAGGATCAGTACAAGTACATCGAGGACATCGAGGACGGCCGGGGCTACACCGCCGGAATCATCGGCTTCTGCTCCGGCACCGGTGACATGCTCGGCCTCGTCGAGCTGTACACCGCCCGTGAGCCGGGCAACGTCCTCGCCAAGTACCTTCCCGCGCTGCGGAAGGCCGTCGGCACCGACTCGCACGCGGGCCTGGACCCGGACTTCACGAAGGACTGGGCGACCGCCGCGGCCGACCCGGCGTTCCGGAGGGCCCAGAACGACGAGCGGGACCGGCTGTACTTCGATCCGGCCGTCGCGCGGGGCAAGGCCGACGGCCTCGGCGCGCTGGGGCAGTTCGCGTACTACGACGCCTTCGTCATGCACGGCGGCGGCGACGCCCGCACCGGTTTCGGCGCGATTCGCGAGCAGGCCCTGGCCCGGGCGGAGCCGCCGGCCCGGGGCGGCGACCAGGCCGCCTACCTCGAAGCCTTCCTGGACGCCCGGGTGCGGGCGATGAAGTGGGAGGAGGCCCACTCCGACACCAGCCGGGTGGACACCGCCCAGCGGGTCTTCCTCAGGGAGGGCAATCTGAACCTCGACCCGCCGCTCGACTGGAAGGTGTACGGCGACAGCTACCACATCGGCTGACGCACGACCGCGGGGACCATGCACCGCACGACCGCGGGGACCGTACACCACACGACCGCGGGGACCGCACGACCACACGACCGCGGCGGGCATGGCGGGCGCGGCCGTGCCTCGGAGGGCCGACGCACCCGCCGCCGCCCCGGCCCGCCGGGTCAGTGCGCGGCCGCCGGGGAGGCCGCGGCCGTGGTCTGCTCCCGCGCCTCCGCCGCGCCCCGGTCCGGCTGCTCCCGGTCCGCCGTCCCGGCGCCGAGGTGGTTGAAGGCCAGGTTCAGCAGGACCGCCACCACGCAGCCGGTCGAGATGCCGGAGTCGAGGACGACCAGGAGGTCCTTGGGCAGGGCGTGGTAGAACTCCGGCGCGGCGATCGGGATGAGGCCGACTCCCAGGGCCGCGGCCACGATCAGCGCGTTCTCGCCCTTCTCCAGCGCGGCGGTAGCCAGGGTCTGGATGCCGCTCGAGGCGACCGTGCCGAAGAGGACGATCCCGGCGCCGCCGAGGACGGGCAGCGGGACGAGGGCGATGACGGACGCGGCGACGGGCACCAGCCCGAGCACGATCAGGATGCCGCCGCCCGCGGCCACCACGAAGCGGCTGCGCACCTTGGTCATCGCGACCAGTCCGATGTTCTGGGCGAACGCGCTGCACATGAAGCCGTTGAAGAGCGGGCTGAGGGCGCTGCCCAGGGTGTCGGCGCGCAGCCCGCCCTCGATGGTCCTCTCGTCCGCCGGGCGGCCGACGATCCGGCCGAGTGCCAGCATGTCGGCGGTGGACTCGGTCATGCTGACCAGCATCACCACGCACATGGAGACGATCGCGGCGACCTCGAACCGCGGCGCGCCGAAGTGGAACGGGGTGGGGAAGCCGACCAGTCCGGCGTCCCCCAGGGCGCTGAAGTCGGTGATGCCGACCGGGATCGCGATCAGGGTGCCGGCGACCAGGCCGAGCAGGATGGCGATCTGCTGGAGGAAGCCGCGCAGCAGTTTGCGCAGGGCGAGGACGATCACCATCGTGACGGCGCCCATGGTGATGTTGGTCGCCGAGCCGTAGTCGGACGCCTTGGCGTTGCCGCCCTGGGCCCAGTTGAAGGCGACCGGCAGCAGCGAGACGCCGATCAGGGTGATCACGGTACCGGTGACGACGGGTGGGAAGAACCGGATCAGCTTGCAGAAGTAGGGGGCGAGCAGGAAGCCGAGCAGTCCGGCCACGATGATCGCGCCGAGGATGACGGCGATGCCGTCGTGCCCCCGGTCCTTGCCGATCGCCACCATCGGGGTGACCCCGGCGAACGAGACGCCGTTGACGAACGGCAGCCGGGCGCCGATGCGCCAGATGCCGAGGGTCTGCAGCAGGGTGGCCAGGCCCGCGGTGAAGAGGCTCGCCCCCATCAGGAAGGCGGTCTCCTTCGCGCTGAGCCCCACGGCGGCGCCCACGATCATCGGCGGGGCGACGACGCCCGCGTACATCGCGGCCACGTGCTGGAGGCCGCTGGTGAACAGCTTCAGCGGGGGGAGCGTCTCGTCGACCGGGTGTTTCCGGTCTGCCGGGTCCGTTGTGGGGGCGGCGGTGGAATCTGGTGCGGCGTCGGACGCTGCGACTGCGTCGTTGTGAAACCTGGGCTTGGCTGCCACGGCGGTTCCTCCGGTCGGTTACACGTCTGCGGTGACGTATCTGTCAGGGAGGTGGTGCGAGTGGTGCGTCGTGCGGATGAGGCAGGTCGTGCGGCAGCTGGTGCGGGCAGCTCTGTCTGCCGGTGCGGGGGCGCGCGGGGGTGGGTACGCGCCGCGGGCGCCGGTGGGCCGTGGACCCGTTCCGGGTGCACGGCGACCGGCCGAGGGCCGTCCCCCTCGGCCGGCCGGTACGGGGTGTTCCGGGGCGTCAGGCCCCGGCGGTGATCCGCGCGAGGCGGCGGGCCTCGTCGCGGGTGGCGCGGGCGATGGCGTCCTCGTCCGCGGTGATCAGGCGGCCGTCCTCGACGACCGGTCCCCCGTCGACGAGGGAGAGGGTGACCGGGGCGGGGGCGCCGAGGACGAGCGCGGTGACCGGGTCGGCGATGGAGGCGTGGGCGAGGGTGTCCATCCGCCAGAGCACCAGGTCGGCGAGCTTCCCGGCCTCCAGGGAGCCGATCTGGTCGGCGCGGCCCAGCACCCGGGCGCCGCCGTGGGTGCCAAGGCGCAGGGCCTGACGGGCAGTCAGGGCCCGTTCGCGATGGGTCCCGAGGCGGTTGACGAGGAGGGCGTTGCGCAGTTCGGTGTGGAGTTCGCCGGATTCGTTGGAGGCGGTGCCGTCGACGCCGAGGCCGACCGGGGCCCCGGCCGCCAGCAGGTCGGGGACGCGGGCGATGCCCGCGGCCAGCCGCGCGTTGGACGAGGGGCAGTGGGCTACGCCGGTGCCGGTGCGTGCGAAGGCTGCGATGTCGGCGTCGTTCATGTGCACGCAGTGCGCCATCCACACGTCGTCGCCGAGCCAGCCGGTCGACGCGAAGTAGTCGGTGGGTCCCATGCCGAAGAGCTCGCGGCAGAACTTCTCCTCCTCCACCGTCTCCGAACCGTGGGTGTGCAGGCGCACTCCCTTGCGGCGGGCCAGTTCGGCGGCCTCCCGGAGGAGTGCGGTGGAGACGGAGAACGGGGAGCAGGGGGCGACGGCGATCTGGGTCATGGCGTCGAACGACGGGTCGTGGTGGGCGTCGACGGTCGCCTCGGTGGCGGCGAGCGCGCCGTCGAGGGTCTCCACGGCGAAGTCCGGCGGCAGTCCGCCGTCCGACTCGCCCCGGTCCATCGATCCCCGGGCGAGGGTGAACCGCACGCCCATCTCGCGGGCGGCCCCGATGACCGCGCCGGACAGGTCGCCGGCGCCGCGCGGGTACACGTAGTGGTGGTCCATGGCGGTGGTGACGCCGCCCCGGGCCATCATGGCGAGCGAGCCCCGGGCGGCGGCGCGGACCATCTGTTCGTCGATGCGCGCCCAGGTCGGGTACAGGGCGACCAGCCAGTCGAACAGGTTGTGGTCGGTGGCGAGGCCGCGGGTGATCCACTGGTAGAAGTGGTGGTGCGTGTTGACCAGGCCCGGGGTGGCCAGGTGTCCGGCGCCGTCGACGCGGCGCACCACGTTCGCCAGGCCGGCGGGCGCCCGGCCGGCGCCGACGGACTCGATGCGGTTGCCCGCGACGACGACGTGCCCGGAGGCGTACTCGGTGTCGTCGGCGTCGACGGTCGCGATCGCGCAGTTCTCGATGACGGTGCGTTCCACGTGCTCGGGGGTCGCCTTCGCGGCCATGGCGCTTCCTTGTCTCCGGGGATACGGGCACGGACCGGGCCGCGTCGTCGAACCGGCGTCGTCCGGCCACCGCGGATGACGGTTCGACGGCACGGCCCGGGAGGATTCGAGTGCCACGGCCGGGCGGCCATGGGTGCCGAGGTGGCGGAAGAACGGGTTCCCTCCGGTCCGGCCGGTCCCCGCCCGGGTGGATACGGGCGGGGACCGGCGCGGCGCCGCGTCAGAGGTTGGTCATGTCGACCGGGATCTGCGGCTCGGCGCCGTCCCGCAGCACGGTGGCCTCGATCAGGCCGTACGGGCGGTCCGCCGCGAAGTAGACCTCGTTGTCGTTCTTGAGGCCGAACGGCTCCAGGTCCACGAGGAAGTGGTGCTTGTTCGGCAGCGAGAAGCGGACCTCGTCGATCTCGCCGCGGCTGTTGATGATGCGCGAGCCCATCTGGTACAGGGTCTGCTGGAGGGAGAGGGAGTAGGTCTCGGCGAAGGCGTCGAGCATGTGCCTGCGGGTCCGCTCGTAGGACTTCTCCCAGTCGGGCATCCGCTTCTCGTCGTCCGTCCAGTTGAACCGCCACCTGGCGGACACCTCGGTGGCGAGGATGCGGTCGTACGCCTCCTGGAGGGTGGTGTACTCGTCCTTGACGTAGCCCCAGAACTCGGAGTGGGTGGAGTTGAGCACCACGAGGTCCTTGAGCCCCGAGATGATCTGCCACTTCTCGCCGTCGTAGGTGATCTCGGCGGTGCGCGTCTCCTGGCCCCGGCGGACGAAGGAGTGCTTGACGTCGTCGGCGCCGATGAACCGGGAGTTGGCGTCCGAGGCGGCGATGCGCTCCCAGGCGTACTCCTCGATCCGGATCCGTGCCCTCTTGATCGGTTCCTGGGAGGTGACGAAGTGGCGGGCGAGGTGGATGCCGAACTGCTCGGCCGACTCGATGCCGTGCTTCTTGGCGAAGGCGAACACCGTGTTCTTGGTGGTGTCGGTCGGCAGGACGTGGGCGTTGGACCCGGAGTAGTGGACGTCCTCCATGTCGCCGGAGAGCGCGACCGAGACGTTCAGGTCCTTGATGTGGTGGGTGTCGCCGTCCCGGGTGATCCTGACGACGCGGTTCTCCGCCTTGCCGTACTGGTTCTGACCGAGAATCACAGGGCGGGGGCGGGAGGAATCGGCGGTCATGTCGGTGCTAGCTCCCTCGGTAAACGGAGTAGCCGAACGGGTTGAGCAGCAGCGGTACGTGGTAGTGCTCCCCCGGGGCGACGGCGAAGGTGATCGCCACCTCGGGGAAGAACGCGCCGCTGTCCCTTGCGCGGGGGGCGTCCTGCTGTGCCTCGGCCGGCCTCGTGCTGGCGAAGTTCGTCTCGAAGTACGTCTCGGTGTCGAAGTCGAGCCGTACCTGGGTGGTGCCCTCCGGCAGTGCCGGCAGGTCCTGGCAGCGCCCGTCCGCGTCGGTGGTGGAGCCGCCGAGCGCGGTCCACGGGGCGTCCTTCCCGCCGCGGGCGGCGAGCCGGACGGCGACGGCCGCGGCGGGGCGGCCGATGCTGGTGTCCAGGATGTGGGTGGACACCGATGCGGTGGCGGGGGTGCTCAAGACCTTCACTCTCTTTCCATGACGGTGTGCTGCGCGTCTTCCGTGACGAGACGGGTGAGCCTGATGCGGTTGATCTTGCCGAGTTCGGTGCGTACGTGTCCGCGCTCCCGCTCCGGCGAGTTCCCGATCCGGGACTTCACGGCGTCGCGCATCTGTTCACCGGTGGCTCCGGTGGCGCAGATCAGGAAGACGTGTCCGAACCGTTCCTGGTAGGCCAGGTTCAGTGCGAGCATCTCGGCCCTGAGTTCCCCGGAGGCGCCGGCCATGCCCCGCTGTTCACGGGAGGAGACCGGGTCCCCGGGCTTCGGGCGGCCGATCGGCGGGTGACCGGCCATGGCCTCGGCCAGGTCCTCCGCGGTCAGCGCGGCCGTGGCGGCGTCGCTCGCGGAGAGCAGGGCTTCGGCGGTGGCGTAGGGGCGTCGGGAGAGGATCGCTCTTCCCCAGGCCGCGCTGGCGCACACCTCGTGCAACGCGTCGGCCGCCTCGTCGTCCGCCAGGGTGTTGAACCGGGTGAGGCCCGGTGTGGAGCTCGAAGTCACGGGAGCCTCCGTGGCTGTTCTCGCGGTGCGACTCGTCGCTTCGCGTCGGTCGGGCTGCGGATAGCTAACGCCCTCCGCAACACCACGTCAACACTTTGTTGAAATTACGGGAACGCAGAAGGCCGCCGCCCGGTGGTCCCGGGCGGCGGCCCGCGCGGCCGTCGGCCGCCTTTGTCAGCCGATCGCCCCAACTACCGTCCCTTGGCGGCGTTTTCCCTGTTGAGGTAGTTGTAGACGGTGAACCGGCTGACGCCCAGCGCGCTCGCCACCGTCTCCACGCCGTGGCGTACGGAGAAGGCGCCGCGCGCCTCCAGTCCGCGCACCACCGCCTGCTTGGCCTTGCGGTCGAGTTCGGCGAGCGGCATGCCGTGCCGGCGCTCCAGGGCGGCCAGGATGTGGTCGAGCGACTCCGAGAGCTGCGGCAGCCGGACCGCGACGACCTCCTCGCCCTCCCAGGTCAGCACCACGTCGTCGCCCCGCGCCCGGTCGGGCGCGAGCAGTTCCGCGCCCATGGCGTCGACGAGCGGCTTGACCGCCGCGACGAGGGGGTGGTCCGCCCGTCCGGTCACTTCGCGCCCTCCCCGAGGACGTTGACCTGGAGCGACACCCGGGTCGCGCCGGAGGCCAGGGCGCGGCGGAGCAGGGTGTCCACCGCGGTGAGCACGGCGTCCGCGCCGCCCTCCGCCGTGTTGCCGAAGGGCCCGACGTCCACGGCCTCCAGCTCGGCCGTCTGGATGACCTCGCGGGCCACGACCGCGTGGGCGGGCGCCTCGTCGAGATCGAACGGCTCGGTGGTGAACTCCACTCTCAGGCGCACTGTGCCTCCCACGTGCGTTCGCCGCGTCCGGGTGAACACGCGGTCAGGGGCCCGACCCTAACGGAAGGCCCCCGGACCGCCCCGGTGACCGCCACCGGACCGCCCCGGCGGCCCGCGGTCATCGCCGCGACGGACCGCCGGTGCGGTACGGGAGCACGCAGGCGGCGGCCGGGAAGGGGAAGTCGCCGCCGGTGCGGGTCAGGCTCCCGTCGTGGGAGCCGACCCGGAAGACCGTCACCGTGCCCGACCGCTGGTTGGCGGCGAACAGCAGCCCGCCGTCCGGGGAGAAGGCGGTGTGCCGGGGGAAGTCGCCGCCCGTCGGCACGGTGCCGAGCAGGCGCAGGGCGGCCCCGTCGTCCTCGACGGCGTAGCGGGCCAGACTGTCGTGCCCCCGGTTGGCCAGGAAGGCGAACCGGCCGTCGGCAGTGACCAGGAACTGCGCGGGGTGGTTGGCGCCCTCGCTCCCGGTGGGCTGGGGGGCGCCCGGGGAGAGGACGCCCGTGGCGGGGTCGTAGCCGCAGACGACGGCGGTGTCGTCGGCTTCGCAGGCCAGGTACGCGTACCGCCCGCCGGGGTGGAAGGCGAGGTGGCGGGGCCCGGCCCCCGGCCGCAGCGCGGCGCGGGAGACCTCGGCGAGCCTGCCGCGTTCCTCGTCGAGCCGGTAGGTGTAGACGGTGTCGGTGCCGAGGTCCACGGCGAGGACGTGGCCGCCGTCGGGGCTGGTGAGGATCTGGTGGGCGTGCGGTCCGTCCTGGCCGGGGCCGGGCGGCGGGGCGCCGTGGACGACCAGGTCCGTGCGCTCGCCCGGCGCGCCGTCGGCGCCGAGGGGGTGCACCGCGACGCTGCCCGAGGTGTAGTTCGCGGTGAGCAGCCAGCGCCCGGTGGGATGGACCGAGAGATGGGCGGGTCCCGCCCCGCCGGTGCCGCGGGCGCCGAGCACCCGGTGCCCGCCGTCCGGCGTCAGGGCGACGGCCGTCACCTCGCCCCGCCGCCGTTCGTCGACCGCGTAGACGGTGTGCCCGTCGGGGTGCGCGGCCAGGTACGAGGGGTCGGCGACCCCGGTGATCGCGGGCCCGGCGGCGATCGCCCCGGTGCCGGCGTCGTAGACGGCTGTGCCGATGCCCGGGCCGCCGCCCTCGACCGAGGTGTACGTGCCCAGCAGCAGCCGGTCCGTGGTCCGGCCCGCAGTCCGGCCCGCTTCCGGGGGCGCGGCTCCGGTGTCCGCGGCGGGCCCGGCGGTCCGGGCGCGGCCGGGCGGGGCGGGGGCCGCGGTCAGGGCGGCGCCGGCGAGCAGGGCTCCGAGGACGGTGCGCCGGCTGGTGGCGTGGTTCATGCGAGGCACCTCGTGGGGCGTGGGGGGACAGCCGTGCCGGGCGGGCGCGCCGGACCCGGCGCGGCCAGCCTGACCCCTCGCACGCCCCGTCGGCAACCGGCGCGATCGCGGCTCCGGCCCGCCCGGGACGTGCGCGGGCGGCCGGGACGCGGGGCCCGAATTCCGGTCGGCCCCTTGACACTTCTTCCCACCCCGGGGCAGTCTTCCGTTCAGCAGAAACTTACTTCCGCAATACGGAAGGAGCACCGAACCCTCATGGGCTTTCCGGACCAGCGCTTCGATGTGAACCTCTCGATCCTCTTCACCGAACTCCCGCTCCTGGAGCGTCCCGCGGCCGCCGCGGCCGCCGGCTTCACGGCGGTCGAGCTGTGGTGGCCCTGGACCGGGACCCCCACGCCGCCGCGGGCCGAGCTCGACGCCCTGAAGAAGGCGCTCGACGACGCGGGCACCCGGCTGGTGGGCCTGAACTTCTACGCCGGCCGGCTGCCCGGCCCCGACCGCGGCGCGCTCTCGCTGCCCGGTCCGGAGTCGGACCGCTTCCGCGCCAACGTGGAGGTGGCGGCGGAGTTCGCCGCCTCGGCCGGCTGCACGGCGCTCAACGCGCTGTACGGCAACCGCGTCGACGGGGCCGACCCGGCCGCGCAGGACGAACTCGCCCTGGAGAACCTGGTCCTGGCCGCCCGCGCGGCCGACCGGATCGGGGCGGTGCTGCTGATCGAGGCCCTCAACGCGCCGGAGTCGCCGCGTTATCCCCTGGTGAGCGCCCCGGCCGCGATCGAGGTCGTCGACCGGGTCAACGCGGCGACCGGGCTCGGGAACGCGAGGTTCCTGCTGGACCTCTACCACCTGTCGATGAACGGCGAGGACCTGAGCGGGGTGATCGCGGCGTACGCCGCGACGACCGGCCATGTCCAGATCGCCGACAATCCGGGGCGCGGCGCGCCCGGCACCGGTTCGCTGCCGCTGGAACGGCTCCTGGACGAGCTGACCGCGGCCGGTTACGACGGCTGGGTCGGCCTGGAGTACAAGCCGGGCGACCGGCCGAGCGCCGAGGCGTTCGACTGGCTGCCGCCCTCCGCGCGGGCCGCCGGACTCCCCTCGTACACACGCTGATCGGAAGGCATCCTCATGAGCGACGACCTCCCCAAGGTCGCATGGATCGGCCTCGGAATCATGGGCTCCCCCATGTCAGAGAACCTGATCAGGGCCGGGTACGACGTCACCGGCCACACCCTGGAGCAGGAGAAGATCGACCGGCTGGTGGCGGCCGGCGGCCGGGGCGCCGGCTCGATCGCCGAGGCGGTCCGGGACGCCGACGTCGTCATCACGATGGTGCCCGCCTCCCCGCAGGTCGAGGCGGTCGCGTACGGCCCCGGCGGCGTCCTCGCGAACGCGCGGCCCGGCGCGCTGCTGATCGACATGTCGTCGATCACCCCGCAGACCTCCGTGGACCTCGCGAAGAGGGCGGCGGAGAAGGGCGTCCGGGTGCTGGACGCCCCGGTGTCCGGCGGCGAGGCCGGGGCGGTCGAGGCCGTGCTGTCCATCATGGTCGGCGGAGAGCGGGACGACTTCGAGGCGGCGCGCCCCCTTTTCGAGGCGCTCGGGAAGACCATCGTGCTGTGCGGCCCGCACGGCTCGGGCCAGACGGTGAAGGCCGCCAACCAGCTGATCGTCGCGGTGAACATCCAGGCGTGCGCCGAGGCGGTCGTCTTCCTGGAGAAGTCCGGCGTCGACCTGTCCGCGGCGCTCGACGTCCTGAACGGCGGGCTGGCCGGCTCGACGGTGCTGACCCGCAAGAAGGACAACTTCCTGAAGCGGGACTTCGCCCCGGGTTTCCGGATCGACCTGCACCACAAGGACATGGGCATCGTCACCGACGCCGCCCGTGCCGTCGGCGCCGCGCTGCCCGTCGGCGCGGTGGTCGCCCAGCTCGTGGCCTCGCTGCGCGCCCAGGGCGACGGCGGCCTGGACCACTCGGCGCTGCTGCGCTCGGTCGAACGCCTCTCGGGACAGCCCGTACGCGACTGACCGGCCCGGCCGCGCCGCTCGGCCGCCCGGTCTCGACACCCCTCGGCCGCGCGCCCCCCGGCCGCCCCGGTCCCACCGGCGGCCGGGCGGCGGCCCGGCCGTCACGGACTTCCGGACGGCGCCGGCGCTGACACCTGTCCTGTCGCGCCCAGGCGCCGGCGCCGTCCGGAACACCAGACACCCCAGTTTCAACAAACTGTTGACGCCCGGTTCGGGGCGTACCTACGCTCCTGGAGCCTCACACCGTCGCAGTTCGGCAGCTCAGCAGATCCCGTACGGAAGGTCGCCCCGACACCATGACGCAGCGCGTGCTCACGACCGAGTCCGGCGCCCCGGTCGCCGACAACCAGAACTCCGCCACCGCCGGCGCCGGAGGCCCGCTCCTGCTCCAGGACCAGCACCTGCTGGAGAAGCTGGCCCGCTTCAACCGCGAACGCATCCCCGAGCGCGTGGTCCACGCCCGCGGCTCCGGCGCGTACGGCTACTTCGAAGTCACCGACGACGTCACGGCGTTCACCCGGGCCGATTTCCTCTCCGAGATCGGCAGGCGCACCGAGACGTTCATCCGCTTCTCGACCGTGGCCGACTCGCTGGGCGGCGCGGACGCGGTGCGCGACCCGCGCGGCTTCGCCCTCAAGTTCTACACGGACGAGGGCAATTACGACCTGGTCGGCAACAACACCCCGGTGTTCTTCATCAAGGACCCGCTCAAGTTCCCCGACTTCATCCACTCGCAGAAGCGCGACCCGTTCACGGGCCGTCAGGAGCCCGACAACGTATGGGACTTCTGGGCACACTCCCCCGAAGCCACGCATCAGGTCACCTGGCTGATGGGTGACCGGGGCATCCCCGCCTCGTACCGGCACATGAACGGGTACGGCTCGCACACCTACCAGTGGACCAACGCCGACGGCGAGGCGTTCTTCGTCAAGTACCACTTCAAGACCAACCAGGGGATCCGCTGCCTGTCCAGCGAGCAGGCCGCCGAGCTCGCGGGCAAGGACCCCGCCTCGCACCAGACGGACCTGCTCCAGGCCATCGAGCGCGGCGTCAACCCGTCCTGGACGCTGTACGCGCAGATCATGCCGGCCGCCGAGGCGGCGGACTACCGCTTCAACCCGTTCGACCTGACCAAGGTCTGGCCGCACGCGGATCACCCGCTCCGGCGGGTGGGCCGGCTGGTCCTGGACCGCAACCCGGACAACGTGTTCGCGGAGGTGGAGCAGGCGGCGTTCTCCCCGAACAACTTCGTGCCGGGCATCGGCCCGTCGCCGGACAAGATGCTCCAGGGCCGGCTGTTCGCCTACGCGGACGCGCACCGCTACCGGCTGGGCGTCAACCACACCCGGCTGCCGGTGAACGCGCCGCGCACCGCGGTCGTCGACAACTACGGCCGGGACGGGCTGCACGCCACCCGCAACGGAAGCCGCCACGACAAGAACTACGAGCCCAACTCGTACGCGGGCCCGGCGCAGACCGGCGAGGCGCTCTCCGCCCCGCTCGCGGTGCACGGCTGGACCGGCGCCCACGCGGCGCCCGCCCACGCCAAGGACGACGACTTCTTCCAGGCGGGCGAGCTGTACCGGCTGATGTCCGAGGAGGAGAAGGGCCGTCTGGTCGCGAACATCGCGGGGGGTCTGTCCCAGGTCTCCCGTGACGACGTGATCGAGAAGAACCTCGCGCACTTCCGCGCCGCCGACGCCGACTACGGGCGGCGCGTGGAGGAGGCCGTCCGCGCCCTGCGCGAGGACTGAGAGGGGCGCCCACTGTGTGGGCTCCTCCGAGGGCAGCCGGGGCGGCGATCGGCGGGCGAGGCGAAGCCCCTGCCCGCCGCCCCGGTCCTCCTCTCCCCGACCCCTGTTCGTGCCGCGTACCCGGATGAGGGGTGGTGCGCGGCGCGGACAGGAGCAGTGCCATGACCGGCGGAACCCGCCGGGAGCGGCACCGGGTCGCGGCGGCCGCGCGACGCCAGTGCGGTGGCGGGCCGGTGGGTTCCGTCCCCAGACCTGAAGGGGACGGGACGCGCCGTCCGGGCGCCGCCGCCGCGACTCCCGAACCACCGTGCCGGGGCGCGGAGTACGACAGGGACACGGAAACGGTCCCGCGTACTCCGCGCCCTGCGGCGTGTCCGGCCCCGGCGGGCACGGCGGTCCGCGGCGGACCGGGCCGGCCGACGACGCATGCTCGCCCCGGAGATCGTCGGCTCCCGCACCGGTCCGCCGCCCACGCCTGCGACCTCCGCCCGCGCCGGCGGCCTCCGCGCCCTCCGTGACGTCCTCCCGGCCGGAGACGCCGCACGCGAACGGTCCCCGCCCCGGGCTCTTCGCCGGAAACGGGGACCGCTGGCCGACGGCCGAACAACCGTCGGTCGACGCATAGTTGACGTGACGTCAGGAGTCCTTGAGCGGGCGGATCGCGGTGGGCGCGTGGCCCGGCTCGGTCGCGATCTCCTCGAACTCGTGGACGGACGCGATGTCCGTACCGCTCATCGCGATGTTCGTGACGCGCTCCAGGACGGCCTCGACCACCACCGGCACCCGGAACTCGGCCGCCAGCTTCTTCGCCTCCTCGAACGCCGGCAGCAGCCGGTCCGGCTCGGTGACCCGGATCGCCTTGCAGCCCAGCCCCTCGACGACCTTGACGTGGTCGACGCCGTAGACGCCGATCTCGGGCGAGTTGATGTTCTCGAACTCCAGGTTGACCTGGAAGTCGATGTCGAAGTTGCGCTGCGCCTGGCGGATCAGCCCCAGATAGGAGTTGTTCACCAGGACGTGGACGTACGGGATGCGGTGCTGCGCCCCGACGGCCAGTTCCTCCAGCATGAACTGGAAGTCGTAGTCGCCGGAGAGCGCGACGACGGAGCCGTCCGGGTCGGCCGTGGCGACGCCCAGCGCGGCCGGAACGGTCCAGCCGAGCGGGCCCGCCTGACCGCAGTTGATCCAGTGGCGCGGCCGGTAGACGTGCAGCATCTGGGCGCCGGCGATCTGGGAGAGGCCGATCGTGGTGACGTACCGGGTCTCGGGGCCGAAGGCCCGGTTCATCTCCTCGTACACCCGCTGCGGCTTCAGCGGCACGTCGTCGAAGTGCGTACGGCGCTGGAGAGCGGCCCGGCGCTCCTGGGTGGAGGCCGCCCACCGGGAGCGGTCCTTGAGCCTGCCGGCCGCCTCGCGCTCCCTGGCCACGTCGACGAACAGCGCCAGCGCGGCCCCGGCGTCGGAGACGATGCCGAGGTCGGGGGCGAAGATCCGGCCGAGCTGGGTGGGCTCGATGTCGACGTGCACGAAGGTACGGCCCCTGGTGTAGACGTCGAGCTTCCCCGTGTGGCGGTTGGCCCAGCGGTTGCCGATGCCGAGGACGAAGTCGGACTCCAGGAAGTTGGCGTTGCCGTAGCGGTGCGAGGTCTGGAGGCCGACCAGCCCGGCGTTCAGCGCGTGGTCGTCGGGGAGGGCGCCCCAGCCCATCAGCGTCGGCACCACCGGAACACCCGTCAGTTCCGCGAATTCCACGAGGAGTTCGGAGGCGTCGGCGTTGATGACGCCGCCGCCGGCGACGATCAGCGGGCGCTCGGAGGCGTCCAGCATCTCCAGGGCCCGTTCGATCTGTCTGCGGGACGCGGCGGGCCGCTGCACCGGCAGCGGCTCGTACAGCTCGGGGTCGAACTCGATCTCGGTGAGCTGGACGTCGATGGGGAGGTCGATCAGGACCGGTCCGGGCCGGCCGCCGCGCATCAGCTGGAAGGCGCGCTGGAACACGCCCGGGATCTGGGCGGCTTCGAGGACGGTCGTCGCGGCCTTGGTGACGGGCGCCGCGATCGAGGCGATGTCGACCGCCTGGAAGTCCTCCTTGTGGAGCACGGCGGTCGGGGCCTGCCCGGTGACGCAGAGGATGGGGATGGAGTCGGCGGAGGCGGAGTAGAGACCGGTGATCATGTCGGTGCCGGCCGGTCCCGACGTGCCGATGCAGACGCCGATGTTGCCCGGCCGGGCCCGGGTGTAGCCCTCCGCCATGTGGGAGGCGCCCTCGACGTGACGGGCGAGCGTGTGGTGGACCCCGCCGGACGCCTTGAGGGCCGCGTAGAAGGGGTTGATCGCCGCGCCCGGCACACCGAACGCATGGCTGACGCCTTCGCGCTTGAGGATTTCGACTGCCGCTCGGGCAGCGGTCATTCGAGGCATTGAGTGCTCCTGCTCGGACCTGGTGGAGTCGGGCTCTGTCGCGCCACCTGAGAGCACCAATTCCGCATCATGGAAGCCTTATTCTGTTATGCGGAAACGAATGTACGGGCGCGGCCGGATCGCCGTCAAGAGAGCCCGCGCGGGAGTCCGGCACCCGGGCCCGGCGTCCGGCTCCGGTGCTCCGAGACCGGTGTCCGGCGGGGCTTCCGGGCCCGGGGCCGCACCACTGCCCGGGGGCCGGGCGGCGGCCGTCCCGTTCCGGACGCCATACTGGCGGGATGCTCATCCGTACCGCCCATCACCGCGACCTCCCGCTGCTCCAGGACATGGAACGCGCCGCCGGCGAACCGTTCCGCGCGTTCGGCATGGCCGCCATCGCGGACGACGACCCGCTGCCGCTGGACGTGCTGGACGACTACCGCCGGGCCGGCCGCGCCTGGGTCACCGCGGACGGCGACGACCGCCCGGTCGCCTACCTGATCGCCGATCCGGTCGACGGCGCGGCCCATGTCGAACAGGTCACCGTCCACCCCTCCGCCGCCCGGCGCGGACTGGGCCGCGGGCTCATCGACCACCTCGCCGCGTGGGCGGCCGGCCAGGGCCTGGAGGCGCTCACGCTGACGACGTTCCGCGATGTCCCGTGGAACGCCCCGTACTACGCGAGGCTCGGCTTCCGGATCCTCGACGACGCCGAACTCACCGACGGACTGCGCAAGATCAGGACCGCCGAGGCCGAACACGGTCTGGACCGCTGGCCGCGGGTCTGCATGCGGCGGGGGCTCCCGGCCGCCTGACGGGCTTCGTCGACCCGGTGGAACCGGCCGGCCACACTGAGTGCGATCGGTCACGTTCAGGCCAGCGGGACACAGATGTTCGGTGGTTTGTCAGTGGCGGCCCCTAAACTGGGGCGCATGGCATTAACTCCACGACACGCACCCTCCACCGGCCCCGTTTCCCCGTCCCGTTCGTCCCGCCCGTCCGCCGCCCAGGCGAACGAGGCGATACGGGCGCTGGTCGACGCGCGGGCCGGTCAGGAGTGGTCCTCCGTGGAGTCGGCCGCCTACGAGGTCCTGCTGATCGAGTGGGCGGCCGCGACCCGGGGCGCCGGCGGCGACATCATCGAGGCCGCCTGACCGCGCCCCGGCGCCGGGGCGGGCCGTTCAGGCCCCGTAGCCCTCGCGCAGCTCGATCTTCCGGACCTTTCCGCTGACCGTCATCGGGAAGGACTCCAGGATCCGCAGCCGTCGCGGGATCTTGTAGTGGGCCAGCTGTTCGCGGCAGTGGTCCGTCAGCTCCTCCAGGGTCGGCGGGTCGGCCGGGTCCTTCGGGATGACGCAGGCCAGTACCTCCTCGCCGTAGGTGTCGTCCGGCACCCCGACGACCTGCACGTCGGCGATCTTCGGATGGCCGTGGAGGAACTCCTCGACCTCCCGGGGATAGATGTTCTCGCCGCCGCGGATGATGACGTCCTTGATCCGGCCGACGACCTCCACATAGCCGTCCTCGCGCATCACCGCGAGGTCGCCGGTGTGCATCCAGCGGCCGGGGTCGATGACCTGCGCGGTGCGCTCGGGGTCCTCCCAGTAGCCGAGCATCACGCTGTAGCCGCGGGTGCAGAGCTCGCCCGCCACGCCGCGTTCCAGGGTCGCTCCGGTCACCGGGTCGACGACCTTGACCTCCAGATGAGGCATGACCCGGCCGACCGTGCCGGTGCGGCGCTCCAGGTCGTCGTCCCGTCGGGTCTGGGTGGAGACCGGCGAGGTCTCCGTCATCCCGTAGCAGATGGAGACCTCCTCCATGTGCATCTCCGCGACGACCCGCTTCATCACCTCGACCGGGCACGGCGATCCGGCCATGATGCCGGTGCGCAGCGAGGACAGGTCGTACGAGGCGAAGTCGGGCAGGTTGAGCTCCGCGATGAACATCGTGGGCACGCCGTAGAGCGAGGTGCAGCGCTCCCGCTCCACGGCGGCGAGCACCGCGGCGGCGTCGAAGGCGGCGGCCGGGATCACGATGCAGGCGCCGTGCGAGGTGATCGCGAGGTTGCCCATGACCATGCCGAAGCAGTGGTAGAACGGGACGGGCAGACAGACCCGGTCCCGCTCGGTGTAGGCGACCAGCTCCCCCACGAAATAGCCGTTGTTGAGGATGTTGTGGTGGGTGAGGGTGGCGCCCTTGGGGAAGCCGGTGGTGCCCGAGGTGTACTGGATGTTGATCGGGTCGTCGCAGGACAGCTCGGCCTCGCGGGCGGCGAGCCGTTCCTCCGTCACGGACCCGGCGGCGGCCAGCAGTTCGTCCCATGAGGGGTCGCCGATGTAGTGCACGGCGCGCAGACCGGGGCAGTCGTCGCGGACCCGGCCGACCAGGGCGCGGTAGTCGCTGGTGCGGTGCGAGAGCGAGGAGATCAGCAGGGACACCCCGGCCTGCTTGAGCACGTACGCCAGCTCGTGCGCGCGGTAGGCCGGGTTGACGTTGACCATGATGGCGCCGATCCGGGCGGTGGCGTACTGGGTGAGCACCCATTCGGGGCAGTTGACCGCCCAGATGCCGACCCGGTCCCCCCTGCCGATCCCCGATCCCATCAGCGCGCGGGCCAGTTCGTCGACGGCCGCGCCGAACTCGGCGTAGGTCCAGCGCCGTCCGGAGGCGACGTCGACCAGCGCCTCGCGGTCGCCGAACGCCTCCACGGCGCGGTCGAGATTGCGTCCGATGGTGTCGCCCAGCAGCGGCGTGGTGCCGATGCCGTGCGCGTAGGACAGTTCGCTCATTCCACTTCCCCCTCTGCGTGCCCGGTTCCGGTGATGTGCGCGCGGCGCGGCCCGCTCATCGGAAGTCGCCCTCGTCGTACTCGGCGCCGCCGCCCTGCGCCGTGCGCTCGCGCAGTTCGATGCGGCGGATCTTGCCGGAGACGGTCTTGGGCAGGTCCGCGAACTCCAGCCGGCGGACCCGCTTGTATGGGGCGAGGACCGAGCGGGAGTGCTCGAACAGCACCTTCGCGGTGTCCGGGCCGGGCTCCCAGCCGTCCGCGAGCACGATGTACGCCTTCGGCACGGCGAGCCGCACCGGGTCCGGGGCCGGGACGACCGCGGCCTCGGCCACGGCCTCGTGCTCCAGCAGGGCGCTCTCCAGCTCGAACGGCGAGATCTTGTAGTCGGACGCCTTGAACACGTCGTCGGCGCGGCCGACATAGGTGATGTAGCCGTCCACGTCGCGGGAGCCGATGTCGCCGGTGCGGTAGTAGCCGCCCGCCATCGCCTCGGCGGTCCGCTCCGGATCGCCGTGGTACGCGGTCATCAGGCCCACCGGGCGGTTCGACAGGTCGATGGAGATCTCGCCCTCGACCGCGCCGGGCTCACCGGTGACCGGGTCGAGGAGCTCGATCCGGAACCCGGGGCTGGGGCGCCCCATCGACCCGGCCTTCAGCAGCTGGCCGGGGGTGTTGGCGACCTGGACGGAGGTCTCGGTCTGGCCGAAGCCGTCCCGGATGGTGACGCCCCAGACCCGCCGTACCGTCTCGATGACCTCCGGGTTCAGCGGCTCTCCGGCCGCGACGACCTCGCGCGGCGGGTTCTTCAGCTGGGAGAGGTCGGCCTGGATCAGCATCCGCCAGACGGTGGGCGGCGCGCAGAAGCTGGTGACCCCGGAGCGGTCCATCTCCGCCATCAGCCGCGCCGCGTCGAAGCGGGTGTAGTTGAAGATGAAGACGGTCGCCTCGGCGCTCCAGGGCGCGAAGAGGTTGGACCAGGCGTGCTTGGCCCAGCCGGGCGAGGAGATGTTGAGGTGCACGTCGCCGGGCTTGAGGCCGATCCAGTACATCGTCGAGAGGTGGCCCACCGGGTAGGAGACATGGGTGTGCTCCACGAGCTTGGGGCTGGCCGTCGTGCCCGAGGTGAAGTAGAGCATCAGCGGCTCGTCGGCGTCCGTCTCGCGGTCCGGCGTGTAGGCCGCCGGGTGGCCGTCGGCTCCGGCGTACGACAGCCAGCCGGGCACGTCGGCGCCGACGGCGATCCGGGTGTAGCCGCCGGGCACCTCGTCGAACTTGGCGGTGTCGGCGTCCCGTACCAGCACGTGCCGGATGCGGCCGCGCTCCACCCGGTCCCGCAGGTCGACCGGGCCGAGGAGGGGGGTGGCCGGGACGATGACGGCGCGCAGCTTCATCGCGGCGAGGGCCGTCTCCCACAGCTCGGCCTGGTTGCCGAGCATGACCAGGATCCGGTCACCGGCCCGAACCCCCTGGGCGCGCAGCCAGTTCGCCACCCGGGCGGAGCGCTCGGACATCCGGGCGAAGGACACCTCGGTGCGCTCGCCGTCCTCCTCCACGATGTGCAGGGCGGTGCGGTCGTTGCCCTCGGCGATCACGTCGAACCAGTCGAGCGCCCAGTTGAAGTGGTCGGTCCGGGGCCAGCGGAAGCCCTCACAGGCCGCCTGGTAGTCCTCGCGGTGCCGCAGCAGAAAATCCCGGGCGGCCCGGAACGTCTCCGTCGCGTTGGTTGCCGACATGTGCCCTCCTCGTTGCGGACCGGACCGGTCGCTTAACATCATGTAAACAGTGACCCAGATCTCACCACCCCCGAACGGGGGTGCGCCGGGCGGGGTCGCCCAGCCCTCCGGACCGGTCAGAGAGGCGTCAGCGTGCCGGAACCCGACAATGCGGTCGACATGCGGGCAGCGCTGTCGCGGCTGCGCCGGACCAGCGGGCTGCCCGTGGTCTTCGGCGGGCTGGTCGCGGACACCCGCCATGCCCGGATCGCCGAACTGAACGGGGCACAGACCGCCGCCCTGCGCGGGCTCGTCATATCGGCGGGCAGCGGCCTGGGCGGCAAGTCGATCGCCCTGTCCCGGCCGTGCGCGGTCACCGACTACCGCGCCTCCCGCCACATCAGCCACGAGTACGACATGGCCGTCGCGGCGGAGGGCCTGCGCTCCGTGGTGGCGGTGCCCGTCGTCGTACGGCGCAGGGTGCGCGGCCTGCTGTACGGGGCGCTGCGCGAGCCGCTGACGCTCGGGGACCGCACGTTCGACGCGGCGGTCGCGGCGGCCCGCGACGTGGAGCAGGCCCTGGTCGTGCGGGACGAGGTGCGACAGCTGCTGGCCACCGCCCGGGACCAGGCCGCCGACCACGGGGCCGCGACCCCGCAGGCGTGGGAGGACGTGCGGGAGGCCCATCGCGAACTGCGCGCCCTGATGCCGAGGGTCGTCGACCCGGCGCTGCGCGAGGAGCTGCTCGCGGTGTGCGGGCGGCTGGCCTCGGCGTCGGGCGCGGAGGCCCGCGCTCCGGCGCGGTGCGAGGTGCGGCTGGCGCCCCGTGAGCTGGACGTGCTGACCTGTGTGGCCGCGGGCACGACGAACGCGGTGGCGGCGGCACGGCTCGGCCTGCGGCCGGAGACGGTGAAGGGGTATCTGCGGTCGGCGATGCGCAAACTGGGCGCGCACACCCGGCTGGAGGCGGTGGTGGCAGCCCGGCGCGCGGGGCTGCTGCCGTAGGGGCGGCGCCTTTCGTGGGATGCGCTCCCGGGCGAACCGCCCGGGAGCGCCGATGTGGAGCACCGCTCGCGCACCGGTCCGCACGCCGCTTGCGCACCCGTGTGGCGCGGCGCGCGGCCCGTGCTCCGGCGCGGAGCGGCTCCGTGCGTTCCGGCGGGCCGGGGCGCGCGGCAGGCGCGGCGGACGCGGAGGGTGTGACGGGACGCCCGCGCGGGAGCCGCCGGTCCGGCGCGGGCGGGCGCGCCCGGCGGCTCGGCGTCCCGCCATGCCGCAGGGCGGCCGGACCCGGGTTCGCGGGCCCGTCGCCCGCATCATGAGGAGGTGATCAGTGTCCTGTTCGCCATCCTGACCGCACTCAGCAACGGCGCGGCCTCCGTCCTGCAGCGCCGGGCGGCCCGCGACGTCCCGGACAGCGAGGCGATGCGCCTGTCGCTGATCGGGCATCTGCTGCGTCGGCGGACCTGGCTCGCCGGGATCGGCATGGTGATCGTCGCGGCCGTCTGCCAGGCGGTGGCACTGGCCACCGGGCCGATCGCCGTGGTCCAGCCGATCTTCGTGATCGAGCTTCCGGCCGCGCTGCTGATGGCGGGGTTCGCCATGCGGGTCCGGCTGCCCGGCCGGCTCTGGTACGCGGTGGCGGCCATGACCCTGGGGCTCGCCCTGGGCATGGCCTCGGCGGCGCCGGCGGGCGGGGGCGCCTCCGTGCACGGGGTGCTCTGGGTCCCGGCGCTCGTCCTCACCGGGATCTTCGAGGCGATGCTGATCGGCGCGGCCCTCGGCACCCGGGGCAACGCCCGGGGAGCGCTGCTCGGCCTGGCCGCCGCCTGCGGCTACGCGCTCACGGCCGCTCTCATGAAGGACGCCATGGCGCGGCTCGAAGGGGGCGGCGGGGCGGTGGCGCTGCTGACCTCCTGGCAGCTGTACGCCACCGCCGCAGCCGGGGTCGGGGCGCTGTTCCTCCTGCAGAACGCCCTCCAGGCGGGCATGCTGGTCGCGGTGCAGCCCCCGCTGACCCTGGGTGACGCCGTGATCAGCGTTCTGTACGGGGTGACGCTCTTCGGCGAGCAGCTGCGGACCGGGTGGTGGCTGCTGCCGGAGCTGCTCGCGCTCGGCATGGTCGCGGCCGGCAGCGTCGAGCTGGCCCGCTCCCCGCTGGCCTCCGGAGCCGTTCCTCCGCCGCCGCGCACGCTGCGCTGAGCCGCGCGCGATTCCCCGGGCGGGTCGCGCGACGCGACCGCCCGGGCTATTCTCCGGTCGAGCCATGTGAGGCGACGGGCGAGGGGCCCGGTTCTTTTCTGGGGGTAGGTGTGGTTTCTGGTCGCGTGGTGCGATTCGACAGTGCGCGGGGATACGGCTTCATCGCGCCGGATCACGGTGGGGAGGACGTCTTCCTCCATGTGAACGACATGCTGATCCCCGAGTCCTATGTGCACACGGGCACCGTGGTCGAGTTCGAGATCGAGGACGGCGACCGGGGGCTGAAGGCGTCCTCCGTCAGGCTCGCGGAGGGCCCCGATGGCAAGCCGCTGACCCCGCCGAGGCCCGCCCCGTCCGCCCACTCCGCGTCCCCGGACGACGACACCCTGTGCGATGTGCTGAGTTCGGCCGCGTACACCCGGGAGGTGACCGACATCCTGCTGGAGTCGGCGCCTTCGCTGACGGGTGCTCAGATCCTGCAGATCCGGGGCGCGATGCTCCAGTTCGCCAAGAACCACGGCTGGACCGAGGGCTGACCCGAGGGGCCGTCCCGCGCACGGCGGGCGTCCCGCCCCCGCCGCCGGACACGGTCCGACGGCCGCACACCGACCGGAGGCCGCACACGGTCCGGGAGCCGCACACGGTCCGGGAGCCCGGGGGCCGCGCAGGCCGCCGGCCCCCGCGTACGGCACGCGCGGGGCGCTTCACGCGCTCGGTTCGCGCACCACCAGCGGTGTGCCGAGAACCTGGTGTCCGCCACTGGCCAGCATGCGCACCTCTCCTCGGTCGCTGATCTCCGCGCGCACGATCCCGGTCTCGTCCTCGTAGATCGGGTACCCGCCCGCGCCCGACCGCTCGGTACGCCGGACGGTCACGGTGTCGTCCTCCACGGCGGACGACTGGAACACCAATTCGTAGATCTCCGGGTAATCCATGGCGGCTCTCCCGAATACCGATGGGGCGCAGGACCTGGCCCGCCTGCCACTCTCATCGTGCCTCGGACCGGCCGTCCGCGCCCAGGGGCCAACGGCTGCGGACTCGCGCCCCGGCCACTTATCCTGAAGCCGTAAGGGCGTTTCGGGGACCTCGGCGCATCGAGCGCGCGTTCCGGGACATGACCCGTATCCACCGGAGCCGCCCGCTTCACCCGGGTCGTGTGTACGGCCGCGTGGCCGGGCCCCCGGGACCGGGAAGGAACCGACCATGAAGGATGCCGAGATGGGGGACGATGTCTACCAGCCCCAGTCGCCGGAGGCATCCGACCTCACCGAGCAGCTCGACGCCGGGGACACCCTCGACGTCCGCGGCCCGGCCGACCCGCTCGACGAGGGCTATTCCCCGCCCGAGCGGCCCTGGGCGGTGGAGGACCGGGGCACCACGGCCGCCGAGCAGCACAGCGGCGAGTCCCTGGAGGGCCGTCTGGCGCGGGAGCTTCCCGATGTCGCCGCGGCCGACGGCGACGGTGTGGGCGATCTCTCCAACGGCGACGGCGAGCTCTGGGACATGGAGGTCGGCGTGATGCGCGCCGGGCGTCTCACCCGGCAGCTGGACCTCGACGATCCGGACACGCTGGCGGCGGAGGACGTCGGGATCGACGGCGCGGCGGCGTCCGCCGAGGAGGCGGCCGTGCATGTGATCCCGACGGACAACCAGGTGTGAGCGGGCGAAGCCGCCCGCCATGCGCCCGCCATGCCTCCGCAGGCCGCCGGTGCCCGTCCGCGGCCGCGTCCGGCCGCGCTTGACCCGGCGCGCATGACCCGCGCGCATGGCTCGGCGGCGCATGACAACGGTCGCGCATGACCCGGTCGCGTGTGACGCCGGTGGGGCTCGGCCCCGGTCCGCATGGTCCGGTCCCGCATGGTCCGGTCCCGCATGACCTCGGGAGTAATCGACGTGCCACCGGTCGTCGGAGATCGTGTGTTCACCGACGGAAACCCGGCGCCACCGCCGGGACACCAGGAGAGGAACACACCATGACCGCGCACGAGCACGCCGTCAGCCGCTACTTCGCCGCCTGGAACGCGGCCCCCGAGGACCTGGAGAAGGCCGTGGCGGACGCCTTCACCGAGACCGCCCCCTACACCGACCCGCTGGTCGAGGTGCGCGGCCACCAGGAGCTCGCTGCCGTGATCGCGGGGGCCCACGAGCAGTTCCCCGGCTACGAGTTCCGACCCCTCGGCACCCCGGACGGGCACCACGACGTCGTGCGCTTCAGCTGGGAACTGGTGCTGCCCGCCGACGGTTCGGCGCCGGTCGCCGGATCGGACGTGATCACCCTCGCCGAGGACGGACGGATCACGTCGGTGACCGGCTTCCTCGACCGGGTGCCCACGGCCTGAACGCCGCCCCGTCCGGCGCCCCGCCGCGCCCCGCCGTCCGCCACGCGCCGCACGGCGGACGGCGGACGCCGGACGCCGGACGCCGGACGCCGGAAAGGCCGGACCGTACCGGCGGACGCCGGACGTACCGCCGTCACGTCACGCCGGTTCGTCGAGGAACTTCCCGCCCTCCAGCAGGGTCTTGAGCGTCGAAAGGATCACCACCCAGCCGCCGCTGACGCCCTCCAGCATCCTGCTGTCCGGGCTGTCGAAGCCGTCGTGGGTGACCGTCAGCCTGACTCCCGCCTCGGGCTCCTCGGCCGGCTCGATGTCGAAGGCGACCTTCGACCGCTCCCGGACCGCCTTCTCCCACTCCTCGTCCGAGGCGAAGTCGAACATCTGGCGGTGCATGGGCTGCAGCGTGTGCCAGGTGTACGAGAGGCGCCGGCCCGGCACGGCCTCCAGCACCCGCTGCCCGACCTCCTCGAACTCCCCGTCCGGGTCCATCTTCCAGCGGACCGGTGCGCCGGGCTCCCAGGTCGAGTCGGGGCCGTACCCGCCCATGTAGATCCGGATGGACTCGGGGTCGGTCAGCGCCTGGTAGAGCTTGTCGGGCGTGGTCTGGATGTAGATGGGGTAGACGAACTCGGGCTTGTCCATGGCTGTTCCCTCCAAGGTCCGTGCGAGGCGGGACGGGGCGGCCGGGCGGTGGTGTCCGTAGCGTCCGATCCAACGGTCCGCGACCTCCCGGAGCGGCTCCGGGTCGAGGTAGTGCAGCTTCTCCCGGCCCCGCCGCACGGCGACGACCAGGGACGCCGCCTCCAGGACCGCCAGGTGCTTGCCCACCGCCTGCCGGGTCATCGCCAGGCCCTCGCCGAGCTCGCGCAGGCTCTGTCCGTCCCGCGCGGTCAGACGGTCGAGGAGTTCGCGCCGGCTCGGGTCGGCGAGCGCCCTGAACATCGCGTCCGTCACCGTCATCGCCGCCACCGCCGCCCGTTCCGTCCGCGCTCCTGTCTCCCCCTTCACCCTAAGGGCTGTCCTGTCGAGCGGCACTTCTCGGGCAACCATTCGGTTGCGCACCGGGCGGGACCCGCCCTCGTCCCTCCCGGACGCCGTCATGATGTACGGAATTCACTTCTGATGTCTTGTCAAGGGTGGTTCTACGCGCATAGTTTTTGCCCTCACCAGACTTCGGGAGCAACTCACCGTGCGCATAACCAGACCCCGTTCCGTCCTCCTGGCCGGCGCCGTCGCCGTGACGCTGTCGGCCACCGCGCTGCCCGCCGCCTTCGCGGCCCCGTCCGCGACCGCCGTCATCTCCGAGGTGTACGGCGGCGGGGGCAACTCGGGTGCGACGCTCACCCGGGACTTCATCGAGCTGGCCAACGCCGGCACCGCCGCGTACAGCCTGTCGGGCTTCAGCGTGCAGTATCTGCCCGCCGCCCCCTCGGCCGGTTCGCTGTGGCAGGTCTCCGCGCTCACCGGTTCCCTCGCCCCCGGGGGCCGCTACCTCGTCGCCGAGGCCCCGGGGACCGGCGGCACCGAGGCGCTGCCGACGCCGGACGCCGCCGGCAACATCGCGATGGCGGCCACCGGCGGCACCGTGGCGCTCGTCTCCGGGACGACCCCGCTGACCTGCAAGACGGCCGCCGACTGCGCGGCCGACAGCCGGATCGTGGACCTCGTCGGCTACGGCTCCGCCGTCGTCAGGGAGGGCAGCGGCCCTGCCGCGGGCGCGTCGAACACCGCCTCGGTGGCGCGCGGGGCGTCCCTCGCCGACACCGATGACAACGCCGCGGACTTCACCGCGGGCGCCCCGACCCCGGTCAACTCGGCCGGTGAGACGTCCGGCGGCTCCGGACCGGTCGACCCCGGCGGCCCGACCGAGCCCGGCAGCGTCCGGATCCACGACATCCAGGGCACCACCCGGGTGTCGCCGCTGAACGGCCGGCAGGTGGCCGGGGTCCCGGGCATCGTCACCGGCGTGCGCGCCACCGGTTCGCGCGGCTTCTGGATGCAGGACCCCTCCCCGGACTCGGACCCCCGTACCAGCGAGGGCGTGTTCGTGTTCACCGGCTCCGCCGCCCCGGGCGTCGCCGTGGGCGACTCGGTGCTGGTCAGCGGCAAGGTGGACGAGTACTACCCGTCGACGACCAGCCAGTCGGTCACGGAGATCACCACGCCCAGGACGACGGTCCTGTCCTCGGGCAACCCGCTGCCCGCCCCGGTGGTGCTCGACGCCGCCTCGGTGCCGGACGCCTATGTGCCGTCGGCCGGCGGCGGATCCATCGACCCGCTGCCCCTGGAACCGTCGGTGTACGCCCTCGACCTGTACGAGTCGCTGGAGGGCACCCGGGTCCAGATCTCCGACACCCGGGTGACCGGCGCCACCAACGCGTACGGCGAGGTCTGGGTGACCGTGAAGCCGCACGAGAACCGGACGGCGCGGGGCGGCACCCTCTACTCCTCGTACGACGGCCAGAACACCGGGCGCGTCAAGGTGATGTCGCTCGACGCCGGCCACCCGGTCCCGGTCGCGAACGTCGGCGACGTGCTGTCCGGCGCCACCACCGGGGTGATGGACTACGCCTCGTACGGCGGCTACACCCTCCAGGCCACCGAGCTCGGCACGCGCACCGACCGTCACCTCCGGCGCGAGGTGACGCGGAAGCAGAAGGGCGGCGAGCTCGCCGTCGCCACGTACAACGTGGAGAACCTGGACGCGCTGGACGAGCAGGCCAAGTTCGACACCCTCGCCGAGGGCGTCGCCGTCAACCTCTCCTCGCCGGACATCGTGTCGCTGGAGGAGATCCAGGACGACAACGGCGCGGTGAACGACGGCACGGTCGGCTCCGAGGCCACCCTGAAGCGATTCACCAACGCGATCGTCGCCGCGGGCGGTCCCCGGTACGCGTGGCGGTACATCGCCCCCGAGAACAACAAGGACGGCGGCGAGCCCGGCGGCAACATCCGCAACGTCTTCCTCTTCAACCCCAAGAGGGTCGACTTCGTCGACCGTCCGGGCGGCACCGCCACCACCACCGTGGCCGCGGTGCGGACGAAGAAGGGCGTGACGCTCTCGGTGTCGCCGGGCCGGATCGCCCCGAACAGCGACGCCTGGGCCGACAGCCGCAAGCCGCTCGTCGGCGAGTTCCGCTTCCACGGGAAGCCGGTCTTCGTCATCGGCAACCACTTCGCGTCCAAGGGCGGCGACCAGCCCCTGCACGGCAAGTACCAGGAGCCCAAGCGCAGTTCGGAGACGAAGCGGGTGCGGCAGGCGGCGGAGGTCAACACCTTCGTCAAGTCCCTGCTGGCGGCGGACGACTCGGCCCGGATCGTCACGCTCGGGGACCTCAACGACTTCGCCTTCTCCCCGACGGTGAGCGCGCTGACTGCCGGCAAGGTGCTGAAGCCGCTGATCAACACGCTGCCGGCGAACGAGCGTTACAGCTATGTGTACGACGGCAACTCGCAGACGCTGGACCACATCCTGACCAGCCCCGCCATCCGCCGCTTCGACTACGACGTGGTGCACATCAACGCGGAGTTCGCGGACCAGGCGAGCGACCACGACCCGCAGATCGTGCGCGTCAAGGTCACCGGATAGGAAGCCGGGACGGCCTGATACGCCGTCGCGGGCGGGTGCCCGCGACACGGGGTGGGGGCGACCGGACGGCCGGACGCCCCCACCGGTGTCACCGCCGTCCGGCCTGCCGGCCCGGCGGGCCGGACGGCGCGTTCACGCGGCCGGCGCCGGGCGCGGCGTTCACGCCCCCGGCGCCGGCCGCGCGCGGTCCGCGCGGCGCGGGGACGGCGGCCAGTCCGGGCGCCGGTTCCAGCGGGCGGTCGGTGAAGAAGCGGGCCATGAGGTCGGCCACGTCGTCCGGGCGCTCCAGCACCACCCAGTGGTCGGACTGCCCGATCGTGACGAACCGGCTGCCCTCGATCGTGGCGGCGAAGGCCCGCTGCCGTTCCGGGGAGGTCACCGTGTCGTGCTCGCCCGCGAAGACCAGGGCGGGCACCCCGGCGAGACCGCCGGTGAAGTCCGGCCGGTGTTCGAGCGAGCGGTGCAGCGACCGGGCGGCGTGCGGCGAGTGGGTCAGGGCACGCAGAAAGGAGCGCCGGACGTAGCGCTGCGCCAGCTCCCGCCGGTGCACGTGGCGTTCCGGGTTCTGGCACATCAGGGCCGCGGCGGCGAGGCCGGCCAGCCCGGCCGTGTCGCCGGCCGCGAGCCGGCCGACGGCCCGGGCCCAGCCGGCCCGCTGCTCCTCGCTGATGTGGCAGGGGACGCCGCCGAGGGCCAGCCGGGCGATCCGGCCGGGGTGCCGCCGGGCGCAGTCGAAGGCGATCGAGGTCCCGTAGGAGAACCCGAACAGGTTGACCTTCGGCGCCCCGAGGTCGTCGATGATCCCGGTGACGGCCTCGCGCAGCAGGTCGTCGTCCGCCCCGGGCGGGAGCGGGTCGGCGTCGCCCATGCCGGGCAGGTCGGCGGTGACGACGGGGGCGAGGGGCCCCAGGTGGTCGTCCATCTGCGGCCATCCGTGCATGCCCTGGAGCGCGCCTCCGAGGACGACGACCGGTTCGGTGCGCGGCGCGGGCTGTGCGAGGACCCGGTAGCCGTAGCGCAGTCCGCGCACCGACAGGGTCCGGATGATCTCCTCGGCCATGGTGGGTCCTCGTCTCCGGGTCAGGCCCTGGTGAGGACGAGTGCGGCGTTGTGCCCGCCGAAGCCCAGCGAGGTCTTGACGGCCGCGTCGAAGACGCCCGGCCGGGCCTCCTTGCGCACCGGGTCGACGGGGATGGCGGGATCGGGGGCGTCCAGGTTCACGGTCGGGGGCACGAGCTGGTGCTCCAGGGCCAGGGCGGTCAGCGCGGTCTCGATGCCGCCGGCGGCGCCGAGGGTGTGTCCGGTCATCGCCTTGGTGGAGGTGATCAGGGGGTGCTCGCCGAGGACCCGGCGCAGCATGGTGGCCTCGATGAGGTCGTTGGAGACGGTCGAGGTGCCGTGGGCGTTGACGTGGCCGATGTCCCGGGCGTCGACCCCGGCGTCCGCGAGGGCGGTGCGCAGGGCGCGTTCGATGCCGCGGCCCCCGGGGTCGGGGGCGACGGCGGAGTGGGCGTCGCTGGAGGCGCCGTATCCGGCGACGCGGGCGCGGACCCTGGCGCCGCGGGCACGGGCGTGTTCCGGTCGTTCCAGGACGAGGAGTCCGGCGCCCTCGCCGATGACGAAGCCGTCCCGGTGGATGTCGAACGGGCGGCAGGCCGCCTCGGGATCGTCGCGCCGGGTGGAGACGGCCTTCAACTGGCAGGCGCTGGCGACCAGCAGCCGGGAGCAGACCGATTCGGCGCCGCCCGCCACGGCGATGTCGCAGGCTCCGGCGCGGAGCATCTGATGGGCGGTGCCGATGGCGACGGTGCCGGACGAGCAGGCGGTGGAGACGGCCTGGCTGGGGCCGTGGGCGCCGAGGTCGGTGGCGACGCTGCTGGCCGCGCCGTTGACGACGGTGAGAGGGGCGAGTTTCGGGGAGACGCGGCGGGCGCCGCGCTGGGCGAGGACGGTGTGCTGTTCGTCGTAGAAGGGCAGCCCGCCGTGCGCGGAGCCGATCACGACGGCGACCCGGGCGCCGTCCCAGACCGCCGGGTCGAGTCCGGCGTCCGCGACGGCCTCGCGGGCGGCGAGGACGGCCAGTTGGGAGAAGCGGTCCATCAGTCGGGCGACGGCGACCCCGAGCACGGCCCGGGTGTCCAGGCCGGTGATGGTGTACATGAAGTCGCAGGGCAGCCCGTCGAGTTCGGGCCGGCGCGGCACGCAGGGGGCGCTGTCGGCCGCGGTGACCGCGCGCCAGGTGGCGTCGGCGCCCGCGCCCGCGGCGGTGACCAGGCCGATGCCGGTGACCGCGGCGGCGAACGGGGCGGGGCGCCCTGGGCGGGCCGTCACGCGGCTGCCTTGCGGTGCACGACGGCGACGAGATCCGCGACGGTGTCCCGGGAGGTCAGCTCGACGTCGTCGAGGTCGACGCCCATCCGCTCCTCGATGAGCAGCCGGAGCTCCTCCAGGGCCAGGGAGTCCAGACTGAGCCGGCGGAGCGGCTCCTCGGGGCGGATGGCGAGCGGGTCGGTCCCGAAGTTGGCGACCAGCAAGGCGTTGATCTGTTCTGCCGTGCTCATGCGGCACTCCTGCGCTCTCGTACGCGGTGACGCCCTGCCGCGTGAGGGGGGTGAGTGCCATTCGGGGGACGCCGGCCGGTCCGGAGGAACCCTTTATACGCCTTCGCGCGGGTGCTTCCGTTCCGCGTTCCCCCGTGTGGAGGGATGTCGTCCAGTCGTGCGAATCCGCCGGTGCCCCGGGGCGGTCCGGGCCGGGGAACCGGGCCCCGCGCGCCGGACCGGGGCACGGGCCCGGCAGTCCGCCGGAGGCGCCGCGGCCGACCGCCGGGGGGCGCACGGCCGGATGGTCCGGGCCGGGGCCGATCGGCCCCTCCCGGTGGCGGGACCGCGTTCCTAGACTCCGCGATCATGACCACAGAAGCGATGACGACCACGGACGCGACCGGGCCGGCCGACGCGCCGCAGACCGCCGGCGGGGCCGACGGACCGGCGCTGTTCTCCGTCATGTCCACCATGCGCGCCATGCGCCGCCTGAAGCCCGACCCGGTGCCCGACGAGCTGCTGGAGCGGCTGGTGCAGGCCGCGGTCTGGGGCCCGAGCGGCGGCAACATGCAGTGCTACGAGTACGTAGTGGTGACGGATCGTGAGGTGATGGCTCGTCTGGCCCCCTTGTGGCGACGGTGCGTGGACGCGTATCTGGCGACCACCGGGAAGTACGCGCCGAAGGGCATGGACGAGGCGGCGTACGGGCGGATGGTCGCCGCGATCGAGTACCAGCGCGACCACTTCGCCGACACGCCCGCGCTGATCATTCCGTGCTACCGCTTTCCGGAGCCCCGGGTGGACGAGGAGGGGCTGCGGGCCTCCGCGCGGGCGCTCGGTCCGGCCGGGACCGAGCACATGGCGCGGACGGGGACCCGGTTCCAGGCGCTCGCCGAGGGCTCGTGCGTCTACCCGGGCGTGCAGAACCTGCTGCTGGCCGCGCGGGCGCTGGGGCTCGCGGCGAACATCACCCTCTGGCACCTGATGCTGGAGCGGGAGTGGAAGGAGGTCCTCGGCATCCCGGAGGACATGCGCACCTTCGCGGTCGTCCCGGTCGGCCTGCCGCTGGGCCGCTTCGGCCCGGTGCGGCGGCGGCCGGCGGCGGACGTCATCCACCGCGACCGCTGGTAGCGGCACGACCGGATGCCCGGACGGCCCGTCAAGTCCGTTCGGGTGAAAGGGAGTTGGACACGACCGCGCAGCATGTCATGCCCTGAACACGTCGATACGCTGAGCGGGCTCCGGCCCTCGGCCCGCCCGGGTCCGGGGGCCCTTCCTCTTCTCTCCCCCACCGCACAGAGCAGGAGCAGGTATGCCCCGACGAGCCGCCGTCCATGCACGGGCCCGCGCATCCGTGCTGGCGGCCCTCACCGCCACCGTCCTGACCGCGGCCGGCGCGCCGGCCCTCGCCGACGACGGCGGCTCAGGTCCTCTGGACCGGGCGCTCCGGCGGGCGGCCGGGGAGTCCGGCGTGCCGCGCGACCTGCTCGCCGCCGTGGGGTATGCCGAGACCCGCCTGGACGGCCATGCCGGGCGTCCCAGCCAGGCCGACGGCTACGGGGTGATGCATCTGGTCGACGCCCCCGCCGGCCGGACGCTGGAGCGGGCCGCGGCCCTCACCGGCGCGTCCCCGGCCGCCCTGCGCGCCGACGCCGCGACCAATGTCAGGGGCGGCGCGGCGGTGCTGCGGGACTACGCGGACCGGCTCGGCCTGGACGCCCGCGAGCGCGCCGACGTCGACGCCTGGTACCCGGTCGTCGCCCGGTACGGCGGCACGGACGGCGGGGCCTCGGCCCTCTACGCCGACGCCGTCTACTCCCTCCTGGCCCAGGGCATCGACGCCGTCGTCCCCGACGGGGAGCGGATCTCGGTGCCGGGCCGCCCGGTCGCCCCGCAAAAGGACGGGGCCGCCTCCGACGACGTGCGCGCGCCCAGCCCCGACTACCCGTCGGCGCTCTGGGCCCCGGCCCATGCGAACAACTTCGCCAAGGGCCGCTCGGCGGAGATCACCAAGGTGGTCCTCCATGTCATGCAGGGCTCGTACGCGGGCTCGATCAACTGGTTCCGGAACCCGGCGGCGGGGGTGAGCGCGCACTACCTGGTGCGCTCGTCCGACGGCGAGATCACCCAGGCGGTCCGCGACGGCGACACGGCGTACCACGTGCTCGGCGCCAACCCCTCGACGCTCGGCGTCGAGCACGAGGGCTTCGTCGACGACCCGTCGTGGTTCACGGACACGATGTACCGCTCCTCGGCGGCGCTGACCCGCCATCTGTGCGACCGGTACGGCATCCCGAAGGACCGGGCGCACATCGTCGGGCACAACGAGATGCCCGGCAACGACCACACCGACCCCGGCCCGCACTGGGACTGGTCGCGGTACATGGAGCTGGTCGGCGAGGGCGCCGGGGGCTGACCCGTCCGGCCGCGGGCCGGCGCCGGGCGGGACGGCGCCGGGCGGGCCGTCCCCCGGTGCGCACCGCCGCCGGGACAGCGTCACTTTTCGGTAACCTGGCCGAAACCCTTGACGTTTCTCATGGCCGGTTCCTAATCTCCTGCCTAGTTGGTACTTCCAGCGGCAGTTCACGTGCTGCGGCGCTTTCCGCAGTGTTTTGACAGGCACAGACACAGACCACCTGTCGGTGGCTTCGTCATGCCTGTTTCTGTGCTCCCCGTGCCGCCGACGGGTCTTCCTCGAAGGCGGACTCATGGCACAACGTCCGAGCGTCAAAGGCGTCGCCGACGTCGTTGCGCTCATCGATGGGCTGGGAAAGATCACCGGCCGGGCGCAGATCATCTGGTTCCTCGTGTTCGGCGGGCTGTTCCTCGACGCCTACTCGAACGCGGCGCTGAGCGCCGGTCTGGGTCCGATGACGACCCAGATGGAGCTGACCAGCACCCAGGTCTCGATCCTCACGGCCACCGCTCCGGCCCTGGCGATCATCTTCAACCCGGTCGGCGGCTGGCTCGCCACCCGGATCGGCCGTGTTCCCCCGCTGCTCATCGCCAAGGTGTTCGCCATCGCGGGCGCCCTGCTCGCCGCGTTCGCCGGTGACTTCACGGTCGTCTGGCTCGGCCGGGTCCTGGTGGGCGTCGCGTACGGCATCGACTTCGCCGTCGCCATGGCGCTGCTCGCCGAGTACACGCCCGCGAAGCTGGGCGGCCGGCTGAATCTGTGGCAGGCCGTCTGGTACGTCGCCACCACCAGCAACCTCGCCCTCGCCCTGGTCTTCTTCAACCTGGACGTCGGCGCCGACATCTGGCGCTGGTCGGTCGGCTCGGCCTCGGTCGTCGCCGCCGTGCTGCTGATCGGCCAGGCGCTGATGCTCAAGGAGAGCCCCACCTGGCTGGCCAGCAAGGGCCGGCTGGACGAGTCGGTGGCCAACCTGGACCGGATCTACGGGATCGAGGCGGTCGCCGGGAAGCCCGACGAGGCGACCCGCGCCGCCGCCGAGGCGCCCGCCATCGGGTTCCGCCAGGCCGGGCTGCTGTTCAAGGGCGAGTACCTGCCGCGCACGGTCCTCTCCTCGGTGATCTCGCTCGGGCAGTCGATGCAGTACTTCGCGGTCGGCTGGTACCTGCCGCTGATCAGCCTGGCGATCTTCGGCGAGAGCTTCGAGAAGGCCACCGTCGGCTCGATGGTGTTCAACGCCTTCGGCATCGCCGGCGGGCTGCTGTCGGCGTACTTCGGCCGCCGCCTCGGGCTGCGCCTCAGCTCCGCCGCCGGTTTCGCCGGGGTCTTCGTGGCCCTGGTGGCGATGGGGCTGACCTTCGAGAAGGTGCCCACGGCCGTGGCGTTCCTGCTGCCGGTGCTGTTCATCCTCTGCCACTCGGCGGGCCCCGGCGCCAACGGGAAGTCCATCGCCGCGCTCTCCTACAGCAGCGACGTGCGCGCGCTCGGCACCGGTGTCACCGGGATGGTCGGCAGCTTCGGCAGCGTCGTCGGGCTGTATGTGTTCCCGCAGATCAAGGACTCGCTCGGGCTCGCCGACACCTTCCTGGTCCTCTCCGTCGTGCCGCTGCTCGGTCTGATCACCTGCCTGGTGATCAAGTGGGACCCGACGAAGGCGGCCTCGCCCGACGAGGCCGTCGGGCAGGGCCACGGGGCCGCCGCCCGGCCGGCGCCGTCCGCGGCCGCGCGCTGACCCCGCCGCGCCCCGTCCCCCGTACCGCCGTACCCGTCCTCTCCCGTATCCCTCCGCACGGCTCGCTCGCGATGCCCGCAACGAAAGGGCTGCCATGACGCAGACGTTCCCCGGCGCCGCCGCACGGCGCGGCGTGCTGTCCATCGACGAGGGCACCACGGGCACCCGGGCCGGAGTCGTCCTCGACTCGGGCGCCGCCCACGAGGTGTTCTACCGGTCGATCGCGGTCTCCCACCCGGACGACCTCTCGGTCGAGCAGGACCCGATGGAGATCTGGACCGCCACCGTCGAGGTGGCGCGCCGGGCCGTCGGCCGGGCCCGCGAGGACGGCATCGAGGTCACCGCGGTCGCGCTGTCCACGCAGCGGGCCACGGCGATGCTCTGGGACCGGGTCACCGGCCGGCCGCTGCTGCCCGCGGTGGTGTGGCAGGACCGGCGGTACGCGCAGGAGCTCACCGCGTACGAGGCGGAGTGGGACGCCGCCCTGCTGGCCCGGCAGGGCCGGCCGGTCGGCGCCCGCTCCCCGTTCCTCTGGGCGGCCCGGCAGATCGCCGCGCACCCGGAGGCGGCCGAGGCGCACCGGGCGGGGCGGCTGCTCTTCGGCACCGTCGACACCTGGCTGATCTGGCGGCTGACCGGCGGCGCCGTGCACGCCACCACCCCGACCAACGCCGCGTCCACCGGTGGATACCTGCTGGAGGAGCACGCCTGGGACGAGGAGTGGATCGACCGTCTCGGCTTCCCCCTCGACCTGCTGCCCGAGCTCCGCTCCGACGACGCCGGGTTCGGCGTCACCGACCCGGCCGCCCTCGGCGTCGCCGTCCCGCTGGCCGCCTCCATGGGCGACCAGCACGCCGCTCTCGTCGCGCTCGGCGGGCTCGCCGCCGGGCAGGGCATGTGCGTGTACGGGACCGGCGCGTTCGTCGACGCGGCGACCGGCACCACGCCCGCCCTGCCCCGGCCGGACATCTCCGGGGTGCTCGCCCAGCCCGGCCGGCGGCAGGGCGACATCAGCCACTACAGCCTGGAGGCGTACACCTCCACGGCGGGTTCGGCGCTGCGCTGGCTCTGCGACGACCTGGGCCTGTTCGCGTCGCCGAAGGAGCTCGGTGAGGAGGCGGGCCGGGTCCCCACCCGGCCGGGCCGCACCCCGCGTTTCGTCCCGGCGCTCGCCGGGGTCCGTACGCCGGTCTGGCATCCGGAGGCCACCGCCGCCCTCACCGGGCTCACCCTCGCCACCACCCGCGCCGACCTCGCCCGGGCCGTGCTCGACGGGATCGCGCACTCGGTGTGCGACCTGATCGACGGGGTCGCGGACACCATGGGCGCCCCGTTCACCCGGCTCCGGGTCGGCGGCGGCGTCTCCGGCAGCGACCCGCTGATGCGGATCCAGGCCGACCTGACCGGGCTGCCGCTGGAACGGGTCTCCGACTCCGCCACCGCCAGCCTGCGCGGCACCGCCTATCTGGCCGGGGTCGCCCGCGGCCTGTGGTCCTCGTTGGAGGAGGTCGTGGAGGCGCAGCCGCACGGACAGGTCTTCGAACCGTCGCTCCCGGCGGCCGAACGCGCCGATCAGCGGGCCGCCTGGCGCGATGTGCTGATCGCCCACCTGCACGACCCCGCGCTGCTCCCCCTGCGGGAGGGCGCACCCGAACCTCACACCCCCCACTGACGGCCCCGGCCGTCACACCGGCGGCCCGCACACGATGACAGGGCCGCCGAACCGAAACACCAGGAGTTGATGTTGTGATCACCATGCCCGCCCGGAAACCGCGGCGCAACGCCGCGGCGACCCGCCGGACGCCCCTGCTGCTCGACCGGGCGGCCCTCAAGCGCCGGCTGGCCGACGACACGTACGACGTGCTCGTCATCGGTGGTGGCATCACCGGGGCGTACGCCGTGCTGGACGCCGCCTCGCGCGGTCTGCGCGCGGCCCTGATCGAGAAGGACGACTTCGCCTCCGGCACCTCGTCGAAGTCGTCGAAGATGGTGCACGGCGGACTGCGTTACATCGAGCAGGGCAACGTCAACCTGGTCCGCCACTCGCTCCTGGAGCGCCACCGCTTCCGGAAGAACGCCCCGCACCTGGTGCACCGGCTGCCGTTCCTCTTCCCGATCCTGGAGAAGGAGGGCGTGTTCGACGCCCGCCTCGCCAAGGGCTTCGAGGGCCTGCTGTGGACGTACGACCTGGTCGGCGGCTGGCGGATCGGCAAGCTCCACCAGCGGCTCACGGTGCCCGAGGTGCTGGCGCAGGCGCCGACGCTGCGCGCCGAGAACCTCAAGGGCGGGCTGATGTACTTCGACGCCCGCACCGACGACGCCCGGCTCGTCCTCACCATCGTCCGCACGGCCGCCGCGCTCGGGGCCACGGTCCTCAACGGGGCGAAGGCCGAGGGCCTGCTGACGCAGGCCGGCAAGGTGTCCGGCGCCCGGGTCTCGGCGGACGGAGACACCTTCGACATCCGGGCGCGGGCCGTCGTCAACGCCACCGGGGTGTGGACCGACGAGCTGGACGCCAAGGCGGACGAGGGCCATCGGCCGCAGGTCCGGCCCGCCAAGGGCGTCCACATCGTGGTGCCGTGGGACAAGGTGCGGATCAACTGCACGGTCACCGTGCCGATCCCCGGCCGGGCCCGCCGCGCCACCTGCACCCGCTGGGGCAACAGCGTCGTGCTGGGCACCACCGACGAGGACTACCAGGGCTCGCCGGACGACGTGCACTGCACCCGGCAGGAGATGGACTTCCTGCTGGAGGGAGCCAACACCGCGTTCGAGGGGAAGCTCACCCCGGACGACGTGGTCGGCTCCATCGGCGGGCTGCGTCCGCTCGTCGGCGGCAAGGAGGGCGCGACCCTCGACATGCGCCGCGACCACCACATCACCGTCGGCCGCACCGGCATGGTCACGGTGACCGGCGGCAAGCTCACCACCAGCCGGCACATGGGCGAGCTCGTCATCGACAAGGTGATGACCGTTCTCGGCCGCAGGGCGAGGAGCCGCACCGGCGATCTCCCGCTGCTGGGCGGCGCGGGGTACGACTCCGAGGCCGTCGCCGCGTCCGGCGGCATCGCCGCGCACCTGGGCGAGCGCTTCGGCACCGAGGCCCGGTTCGTCGGCGACCTGATCCAGGAGGACCCGTCGCTGGCCGAGCCGATCGTCGCGGGACTCCCCTACACCGGGGCGGAGGTCGTCTACGCGGCCCGCGCCGAGCTGGCCCGCTCGGTCGACGACGTCCTCTCCCGCCGCACCCGTGCCCGGCTGTTCGCCCGGGACGCCTCCGCGGAGGCCGCCGAGGCCGTCGGCGCGATCCTCGGCCGGGAACTGAACCTCACGGAGGCGGAGGTCGAGCGCTCGGTCGCCGAGTACCTCGCAGCCGTCCGTCACGAAAAGTCCGTACTCCTCGAAGGGGCAGCAGCATGATCAGCCGTCAGACCATCACCCACCCGTTCAACCGGGGCGACTACACCGTCGGCGCCCCCAGCTTCGCCAAGTGGGCGCGGAACACCCCGATCGGCGACGGCGAGGCCGCGCTCCAGGCGGACCCGGTCGAGGTCCCTCGGTCCGTGGTCGAGGCGCTGCGCGAGGCCGCGCACGCCGTGCACACCGCCCGCGAGGAGGTCGTGACCCGGACCCGCGACTGGTGGGCCGGTTCGATGATCGGCGAGACCGAGGGCCGTCCCGCGACCCCCGACGCCGTGGTCGTCGAGGCCGTCGACGCCGACCAGGTCGCCGCGGTGCTGCGGATCTGCCACGAGGCCGGCGTCCCGGTCACCCCGTCCGCGGGCCGCTCCAACGTCACGGGTGCGGCGCTCCCCGTCTTCGGCGGCGTGGTCCTGGACCTGTGCGGGCTGAACCGGATCACCGGCTTCGACGCCGAGTCGAACATCGTGGACGTGCAGCCCGGCATGTTCGGGGACCTCTTCGAGAAGCAGCTCCAGGAGGAGTACGGCGTCACCACCGGCCACTGGCCGTCCGCGTTCGCCGTCTCCACCGTCGGCGGCTGGATCGCCTGCCGGGGCGCCGGCCAGCTCTCGACCCGCTACGGCAAGATCGAGGACATGGTCGTCGGCGTCGACGTGGTGCACGCCGACGGCACCCGGGCCACCTACGGCGACTACGCGCGCGCCGCCGTCGGCCCGGACCTGCGCCAGCTGTTCGTCGGCTCCGAGGGCACGCTGGGCGTCATCGTCTCGGCCCGGCTGCGGGTCCACCCGCTGCCGGAGTACGCCTCCGCCGCCGCGTACGGCTTCACGACCTTCGCCCAGGGTCTGGAGGCCTGCCGCCGCATCATGCAGCGCGGCGCCACCCCGGCCGTCCTGCGCCTGTACGACAAGCTGGAGTCGGGCACCCACTTCGGCCACCCGGAGACCAACCTGCTGCTCATCGCGGACGAGGGCGACCCGGCGATCGTCGACGCCTCGATCAAGGTGGCCAAGGAGGTCTGCGAGGAGTACGGGCCCGAACTGGACAGCCAGGCGGTCTTCGAGCGCTGGCTCGACGAGCGGATGCTCGTCGGCAAGTCCTCCGACGGCTTCAAGCCCGGTCCGGGCTTCGTCGCCGACACCCTGGAGATGGCCGCGTCCTGGACTGCCCTGCCGGCGATCTACGACGAGGTGGTCGCCGCGATCCAGGCGGTGGACGGCACCCTGGCCGCCTCCGCCCACCAGTCGCACGCGTACACCGACGGCGCCTGCGTCTACTTCTCGCTCCGCGGCGACGTGGCGCCCGAGGCGCGCCGCGACTGGTACCGGTCGGTGTGGGACGCCGCCAACGCCGTGCTGATCAAGCACGCGGCGGCGATCAGCCACCACCACGGCTGCGGTCTGCTGCGCGGCCCGTACGTCGGCGAGTCGCTCGGCGCGGGCTTCGCGACCTTCGTCGCGGTGAAGAACGCCCTTGACCCGAAGGGCATCCTCAACCCTGGGAAACTGGGCCTTCCCAGCCGATTCGGTACGTCTCCGCTGAACTGATCCCAGCAGACACGAACCCTCCCTCTCCAGGCAGGTCCTCGCCATGAACCCTTCCCCCTCCCGGTCCGCCGCCGCACTCGACCCCCGGCTCGCCTCGGCGCTCGCCGAGGTCCCGGTCGTCGCGTCGGTCGTCGGCACCCAGCCGCTGCGGCAGTTCCTGACCGCACCGGCCAGGGTGTGCATCCTGGCGTCGCTCGCGGTGGGGCAGCTGCCCCAGGTCGTGCCGGCGCTGGGCCGGGCGGGGAAGACCGTGTTCGTGAACGTGGACAGCAGCCCCGGTCTGGCCCAGGACCGGGGCGCGCTGGAGTTCATCAAGAACATGGGCGCCCACGGCGTGGTCAGCACCCGGCTCTCCCTCATAGAGAAGGGCCGCCCGCTCGGCCTGCTGACGATGATGAAGGTGTTCGTCACCGACCGGTCCAATCTGCGCCGCTCCACGGACGCGATCTCGCGCGGGGCGCCGGACCTGGTCGAGATCATGCCCGCCCCGATCGTCGCCCGGATGAGCGCGCAGGCGCAGCGCGCGATGTCCCCCTCGGTCGCGGCGGGCTTCGTGGAGACCCCCGCCGACGTGGCGCTGGCGCTGGCCCTCGGGTCCGTCGCCGCCGCCACCTCCGACCCCCGCCTCTGGCATCTGCGCCGGGACCAGTTGCCGCCGGTCCCGCCCGCCGCCCTGAAGAGGCCCGCCGCACCACCCCAGGAGTGAGACCCCCATGACCTATGTCGTCGTCGCCCGCTACCGCACCAAGGAGGGCGAGCAGGACACCGTCCTCCCGCTGCTCGACGCCATGGCCGCCGCCTCCCGCCAGGAGCCGGGCAACCTCGCCTACCGGGTCCACCAGGGCACCGAGGACCCGCGGGCCATCGTGCTGTACGAGGAGTACGCCTCCGAGGCCGACTTCACCGCGCACTGCGCCACCCCGCACTTCCAGCGGATCGTGCTGGGCGAGGTCGTGCCGCTGCTGGAGAGCCGGGACGTGCTGCGCTGCGCCCCGCGTCCGGAGGTGCGGGCATGAGGACCCGCGCGGCGGTGCTGCGCGGGGTGTCGACGGACCGCCCCTACTCCGCGACCCGCCCGGTGGAGGTGGAGGAGCTGGAGCTGGGCGCCCCGCGCGAGGGCGAGGTGCTGGTCCGGATCGCGGCCGCCTCGCTCTGTCACTCGGACCTGTCGGTGGTCAACGGCGACCGGGTCCGCCCGCTGCCGATGGCGCTCGGTCATGAGGCGGTGGGCGTCGTGGAGGAGACCGGTCCGGGCGTGAACCGGGTCTCCCCCGGCGACCACGTGGCCCTGGTCTTCGTGCCCAGCTGCGGGTTCTGCGCCGACTGCGCGGCGGGGCGGCCCGCCCTGTGCGAGCGGGCGGCGGCGGCGAACGGGGCGGGGGCGCTGCTGCACGGCCCGTCGCTGCTGACCGACGCCTCCGGCGCCACCGTCCACCACCAGCTCGGGGTGTCCGCGTTCTCCGAGCACGCGGTGCTGGCCCAGGAGTCGGTGGTGCCGATCCCCGCGGACGTGCCGTTCACGGTGGCGTCGATGTTCGGCTGCGCGGTGCTGACCGGCGCCGGGGCCGTCATCAACACGGCGGCCCTGCGCCCCGGCCAGTCGGCGGTGGTCTACGGGCTGGGCGGGGTGGGCCTGTCCGCGGTGCTGGGGGCCCGTGCCGCCGGTGCGTACCCCGTCGTCGCGGTCGACCCGGTCGCGGAGAAGCGCGCGCTGGCCCTCCAGCTGGGCGCCACCCACGCGTACGCCCCGGCCGAGGCGGTCGAGGCGATCCGCGAACTCACCTTGGGGGGAGCCGAGTTGGCGGTGGAGGCGGTGGGCAGCCCGAAGGTGACGGCCGAGTGCCTGACGGCCGTCGCCCGAGGCGGCAAGGTCGTCTCGGTGGGCCTGCCGGCCCCCGGCCGGATGCTGGAGGTCCCGGCCCTGGCGTTCGCCGGCGAGGGCAAGTCCCTGATCGGCTCCTACATGGGCGACGCGGTCCCCCGCCGGGACATCCCCCGGTTCCTGGACCTGTGGCGGGCCGGGCTGATGCCGGTGGAGCGCATGCACACCGGCACGCTGCCGCTGACCGGCATCAACGAGGCCCTGGAGGAGCTGGCCTCGGGCCGGGCGATCCGCCAGGTCATCGACACCTCGGGCCTGCCGGCCGCCTGACGGCCGCGCGGCCGACGGGCCTGCGGCTGTCGGCCGACGGGCCTGCGGCTGTCGGCCGACGGGCCTGCCGCCGACTGCGCCCCCTCCGAGACCGGAGGGGGCGCTGTCGGCCGGGGGTCTCCCGTCGGCCCCGGCCGGCACGGCGGCGGCCCGGCGGGGCGTGTCCCCCTCGCCGTCATCGGCCGCCGGAGCCGTCGCGCCACACCAGCGTGTACCGCCAGAACAGCCTGCGCCGCGCCTTCGCGCCGGGCAGCACGTCCCGTGCCTCGCGGACGATCTCGCGGTACGTCGTCCCGGCGGGCCGGGTCACGGCGGTCATCGAGACCGGGCGCGGCGCCCTGCGGCCCCTGTTCCTGACCCAGCCCGTGGCGGCGTTCAGGGGACTGGAGACGAGAGCCAGCAGGTGGTCTCCCACGGTCTCCTCGCGGGCGAGGCCGACCACCACCAGGGTTCCGCCGGGCGCCAGACGCTCCCGGAATCCGGCGAGGGCGTCGGCGAGGGGAAGGTGGTGGAGGGTGGCGACGCACGTGATCACGTCGTACGGGCCGGCCGGCATCCCGGCCGGCGCCTCGGCGACGGCGAAGGTCACCGGGGCGTCGGGGCGCGTGAGTTCACGGGCCCGGTCCACGATCCCCGGGTCGGCGTCGATGGCGTGCACCCTCCCCGCCCGGGTCGCCAGGAGCCGGGCCAGGTCCCCGCTGCCGCAGCCGACGTCCAGGGCTCTGTCGAACCGGCGCGGGAGCCGGCGCAGGATCCATCGGTGGAAGTGCGCGTTGTGGTCCCAGGGATGGGCGGCGTTGAAGCGGTCGAGTGCCTGGAGGATCCGGTGCGACGGCGTCGTCATGCCCCGCACCGTACGAGGCGTCCCGCGGCATGTCGAACCGTTCCGGGGCTCCGGCGGCGAAGCCCGGACCGGAGCGCAGCCGCCGGGCGCGCACGTCCGCGCGCCGGGCCGTCGCACCGCCCGCCGCCGCGCGCCTCTCCTCCTGATACGTTGGTCCGCATGTTCCTCCCCTGTGCGTAGAGCCCCGTGCCGGCCGCGCCCCGTGTTCCAGCGGGTGCGGTCCTCCGGTGTCCCCGCATGCCCGCGGCGCGGCCCGCTCGCGCCGCCCTCACGAGGAACGTCCTCATGTTTCCGCGCTCCCCCGCCCCTTCGTACGCCTCCGTCCTGCGCACCCCGCACGCCGCCCGCGCCTTCGGCGCCGCCCTGCTGGGGCGGTTGTCGAACGGGGTGGCCCCCCTCTCCCTGGTGCTGGCGGTGAAGGACGCCACCGGCTCGTACTCCGTCGCCGGTGTGGTCATGGCCCTGTTCGGGGCCGCCAGTGTCTCCCTCTCCCCCGTCCGTGCCGCGCTGGTCGACCGGTTCGGACCGCGCCGGGCCCTGCCGCCGATGGCCGGCGCGTACGCGGTCCTGCTCGCCGTCCTGGCGTACATCACCTGGCGGCCGGGGGCCTCCCCGCTCCCGCTGGGGACGCTCGCCGTGGCCGCGGGCACCTGCACACCGCCGCTGGGGCCGGTGATGCGGACCCTGTGGAGCCGTCTCCTCCCGGACCGGGAGCTGCTGCGGCGCGCCTACAGCCTGGACGGCGTCGCCGAGGAACTGCTGTTCGTCACCGGGCCGTTGCTGGTGGGCGTGGTGATCCGGCACACCGTCCCCGCGGCGGGCGTCGCGATCGGCGCCGCGCTGGTGCTGGTGGGCACGGGCGCGCTGGTGTCCTCCCCCGCGCTGCGCGGCACGGGACCGGGCCCGGCGGAACGGCCGGCCGAGACGCCGGACGGGGCGGCCGGCGGGCGGCGGACGCTGCTCGGGATCGCCGGTCTGCGGCACGCGGCGCTCGCGGCCGCCGCCGTGGGGCTGTGTCTGGGCGGGCTGGACCTGCTGGTGGTGGCGTTCGCCGAGCAGCACCACCGGGGCGGGTCGGTGGCGTGGGTGCTCGCGGCGCTGTCCGCGGGCAGCGCGGTCGGCGGGCTCGCCTACGGCGCGGTTTCCTGGCGCGCCCCGAACGGGGTGCGGCTGCCGGTCCTGGTCGCCGGTCTGGGCGCGGCGCTGGTCGTGGCCGGTCTCTCGCCCGGTGTGCCGGCGCTGGTCGCGGTGGTCGCGGCGGCCGGGGTCTTCGTCGCGCCGGCCCTGACGACGGCGTATCTCGTCGCGGACGAGTCGGTGGATCCGGACGCCCGGACGCGGGCGGGCGCGTGGGTGAACACGGCGGTCAACGCCGGGTCCGCGCTGGGCGGCGCGACGACGGGGCTGCTGGTGGACCGGCTGCCGCCGTCCGTCTGCTTCGCGATCGCGGCGGCGCCCGCGCTGGCGTGCGCGGCCGTGGTGGCGTGCGGTACGCCCTCGCACGGCCGCGCGGACCGGGCCCCGGCTCCGGCTCCGGACGCCGACGGGGCGTCGCGGGTCTGAGGCACCGGGGAGTTCAGTGCCATCAGTGCCGGGGCCGGTCTTCGCCCGGCGGCCTCCGGCCGGAGGTCCCCGGGCCGTGCGGAGACGCGCCCTGGTGGCGCCAGTCCTCCCAGACCGCCGCGAGCTCCGCCTCGATCGCGGGGGCCACGGTGTCCAGCAGGCGCACCTGCGCCCCCGGGCCCGCCAGGTCCGTGCGGTACGGGTGGGGCGGGCCGGCGGGGCGGGCGCCGAGGGCGGTGACCGAGCCGATGACCCGGTTGGGCCCCAGGACGCCGGGCAGCTCGCGCATCTGCCGCTCCGTCAGGTCCAGGTCCTCGACGAGCAGTTCGTCGCCGTCGTAGGTGACGCGGGTGGTCGCCCGCACGCTGCCGCCCCGTTCGCCGGAGCGTCCCAGGACCAGGGTGTCCCGCCACAGCATCCGTGCCCCGGCGCCCAGCGTCACGTCCATGGAGCGGGCCACCCGCGCGCCGTCGCAGACCACGAACGGCCGGGCGTCCCAGAGCAGTTCGCCGCCCTCCGCGATGTCGACCCGGGCCCGCCAGCGCGACGAGCCGCCGCGGTGGTGGTAGGCGACCAGTCCGGAGGGCTCGACCAGTTCCAGGCGGGCGCCGGGGCCGACCCGGACGCCCAGTTCCAGTTCGTCTCCCGCGAGCAGTCCGGCCCGGGTGCCGACCAGGGCGATCCGAACCCGGTCGGGGGCCGGCGCCAGGGGGCGGGGGGCGAGGAAGGCGCCGGGGCGCAGTTCGCGGACGAGGTGGCGGCCCGTTCCGTCGCGCTCCACGGCGACGACCGTGGGGTCGGCCGGTTCGGGGCGGGCGGCCGCGGGGCCCGTCACGAGTCGTGGCTGTGGCTGTGCGGTGCCATCGGTCCCGGATCGGTGGGGACCAGGGCACCGGCGCGGTGACGTGCGAGCACCGACCGCACCCAGTCGGCGAGTTCGGCGGTGGACGCCGGGTCGTGCTTGGAGAGCGCGAGCACCGGCAGGCCGTCGCGGGCGGCGCGGGCGTCGGCGACCATGGCGTCCACGTCGACCTCGACGTGCGGCGCCAGGTCGGTCTTGTTGACGATCAGCAGATCGGCGCCGGTGATGCCAGGGCCGCCCTTGCGCGCGACGTCCCCGCCGCCCGCGACGTCGATGCAGAACAGCTGGGCGTCGGCGAGCGCCGGGCTGAAGGTGGCGGTGAGGTTGTCGCCGCCGCTCTCCACGAGCACCAGGTCGAGCGGGCCGAACTCCTCCTCCAGGTCCTCGACGGCGTCGAGGTTGGCGCTGATGTCGTCGCGGATCGCGGTGTGCGGGCAGGCGCCGGTCTCGACGGCCCGGATGCGTTCCGTCGGCAGGACGCCGGCCGAGCGGAGGAAGCGGGCGTCCTCGTCGGTGTAGATGTCGTTGGTGACGACGCCCATGGCGAGTTCGCCGGCCAGTTCGCGGCAGAGGGTGGCGAGGATCGAGCTCTTGCCGGTGCCGACCGGGCCCGCGACGCCGATCCGCAGGGCGCGCGGCCGGGCGGGGCCCGCGTCGTGCCGGTGGTGGCCGGAGCGGTGGTCGTGCCGGTGGCCGGAGTGCTGGTCGTGCTGGTGGTCGTGCTGGTCAGGCAAGGAAGAGTCTCCGTTCTCGTCGTGCGTGTTCCAGGGCCCACTGTTCGGTGAGCAGGGGGGTACGGGCGGGCAGCCCGGCCGGGTCCCGTACCGCGAGGGCCTCGCCCACCGCGGCGGAGGCGTCGGGCTCGGCGGCGAGGATCCAGGCGACCGTGTCGAGGGGGTCGCCGGGCAGCAGTTTGAGCGCCGCCGAGGTGATGGTCTGGAGTTCGTCGTAGACGACGGCGTGCGCCAGTTCCTCCTCGGACACCCCCATGACGGCCCCGAGGGCGCCGAGCGCGACCGGCCGCAGCGGGCGGGGGCGGAGCGCGGACAGTGCGGTGACCGCCGGGTGGTCCGGGGCCAGCCGGCGGGCCAGCCGGTGCACCCCGCGGCCGAGGGTCGCGGACGCCTCCCGCAGGGGTGCGACCGGGGTCCGGGCGGCGAGGGCCCGTTGAACCGGCCCGTAGTCCGCCTCCTCCTGCCCGGCGGCCCGCAGGGCGAGGACGGCGGCGGCGGCCTCGGTGACCGCGGCGGTGCGCAGCCGGGCCCGGAGCAGGGCCGGGATCCGGTCGCGGGTGAGGCCCGCCGCGACGGCCGGTTCGAGGCCGGCGCTGTAGGTGTACGCGCCGACGGGGAGCCGGCCGTCGCCGAGCAGCAGGGATGCCAGGTGCGCCATCAGAACATGGCGTACCGCTGGGCCAGCGGCAGGACGGTAGCGGGGGCGGGTTCGACGAGTTCTCCGTCGATCCGGATGGCGAAGGTCTCCGGGTCGACGTCGATCCGCGGGAGGGCCGTGTTGTTCGGCAGGTCCGCCTTGGTGAGGTGGCGGGTGGGCTGCACGGCGACCAGTTCCCGTTCGAGGCCGAGGCGTTCGGCGAGGCCGTCCTCCAGGGCCGCCGGGCCGACGAAGCTGACCGAGAGATGCGGGGCGGCGTCGAAGGCGGCGGTGGGGCGCAGGAGCACGGGCTGGGTGGTGGGGATCGCGGCGTTGGCGTCGCCGAGGGGCGCGTACACCACCATGCCGCCCTTGATCACGGCGGCCGGGCGGATGCCGAAGAAGGCCGGGTCCCAGAGCACCAGGTCGGCGAGCTTGCCGGGTTCGACGGAGCCGACGACGTGGTCGATGCCGTGGGCGACGGCGGGGCAGATGGTGTATTTGGCGACGTAGCGGCGGGCGCGTTCGTTGTCGGCGGGCAGTTCGGCGCCGCGGTCGCCGAAGCGCTGTTTCATGGTGTGGGCGACCTGCCAGGTGCGGCAGATCACCTCTCCGATGCGGCCCATGGCCTGGGCGTCGGAGGAGGTGATGGAGAGGGCGCCGATGTCGTGCAGGACGTCCTCGGCGGCGATGGTGGTGGCGCGGATGCGGGACTCCGCGAAGGCGAGGTCCTCGGGGACGCGCGTGTTGAGGTGGTGGCAGACCATCAGCATGTCGAGGTGTTCCGCGACGGTGTTGACGGTGTGCGGGAGCGTCGGGTTGGTGGACGCGGGGAGGATGTGGGGGTGGGAGGCGACGGTGATGATGTCGGGCGCGTGGCCGCCCCCGGCGCCCTCCGCGTGGAAGACGTGGATGCCGCGCCCGGCGATGGCGTCGAGGGTGCCCTCGACGTAGCCGGCCTCGTTGAGGCTGTCGGCGTGCAGGGCGACCTGGAGCCCGTAGGCGTCGGCCGCCTTGAGCGCGGCGTCGATGGCGGCGGGGTGGCGCCCCAGTCCTCGTGGACCTTGTAGCCTCCGGCGCCGCCGAGCGCCGCCTCGCGCAGGCCGTCCTCGCCGACGGTCGAGCCCTTGCCGAACAGCATGACGTTGAGCGGGACGCGGTCGAGGGAGCGGTGCATCATCGCGAGGTTCCACGCGCCGGGGGTGACGGTGGTGGCCTTGGATCCCTCGGTGGCGCCGGTGCCGCCGCCGATGACGGTGGTGGTGCCGGTGGCCAGGGCCTCGTGCAGGGCTCCGGGCATCAGGAAGTGGACGTGGGTGTCGACGGCGCCGGCGGTGAGGATGCGGCCCTCGCCGGAGATCACGTCGGTGCCGGGGCCGATCACCAGGCCGGGGTGGACCCCGTCGCCGATGTCGGGGTTGCCGGAACGTCCCAGGGCGACGATCCGGCCGTCCCGGACGCCGACGTCGGTCTTGACGACGCCCCAGTGGTCGAGGACGACGACGTTGGTGATGACGAGGTCGAGGGCGCCGTCGGCGCGTGAGGCGGTGGACTGGCCCATGGACTCCCGGATGGACTTGCCGCCGCCGAAGACGGCCTCGTCGCCGCCGAAGCAGCGGTCCTCCTCGACCTCGATCCACAGGTCGGTGTCGGCGAGGCGGACGCGGTCGCCGGTGGTGGGCCCGTAGAGCGCCGCGTAGGCGGCCCGGGTCAGTTCTGCCATGTCACATGTCGTCCGTTCGTGCGGTGCGGGCGCCGGGCACGACGATGCCGGGCACCTCCCGGCGGCCGCCGAGTTCCACGAGGAAGACCTCGGCGCCGACTCCGGGTTCGAAACGCAGGGAAGTACCGGAGGGAATGTCGAGCCGGAATCCTTCGGCCAGATCCCGTTCGAAGGAAAGCGCGGGATTCGCGTCGGGGAAATGCAGATGCGATCCGACCTGAATGGGGCGGTCGCCGTCGTTCACCACGGTCAGTTGAATCCGGGTGCGGGTGTCATTGATTTTCAGTACGCCGGAGCCGGTCCGGATCTCGCCGGGGATCACGGGATGGGCGAGGTGATCGTGACGAGCTTGCGCCCGTCCGGGAAGGTCGCCTCGACCTGGACGTCATGGAGCATCTCGGGTACTCCTTCGAGCACGTCGGCGCGGGTGAGGACGTTGCGGCCCTCGGTCATCAGGTCGCTGACGAGGGCGCCCTCCCGGGCCCTTTCGACGGCCCAGCAGGAGAGCAGCGCGACGGCCTCCGGGTAATTGAGAAGCACGCCGCGTTCCTTCCGGTCCCGGGCGACCATTCCGGCGACGCTCAGCAGCAATTTCTCCGTGTCGGACGGAGTGAGAAACATGGGAAACCTCCGCGGCGGGCGCAGTCCCCGGAATTCCCGGAATCGCTTCCGCCACGCTCTTCTTATAAGCCCACCCGCGTCACCGTGGCAACTCGATCCGCACCTCGATAAATCCCTTTCTCTCCTTATCGCCCACCATGTACGGGCAAAGCAGACAAATTTTGGTCATCAAGGGAGGGTAAAAAATGGCGGCCCCGCACCCCCGGTGAGGGTGCGGGGCCGCCTCAAGAGAGGGATTCAGCAGGTCACTTCAGGCCGAATGCCCGAATGATCTCCTGGTCGACGCCGAGCCCGCCGGCCGGCGGCGGACCGGCCTCGTGGTGGATCGGGGTGTGCGCGCCCCTGAGCGGCACGCCGCTGCCGCCGCGCAGGTCGGCGACGATCTCGGCGGCGATCGACAGCGCGGTCTCCTCGGGGGTGCGGGCCCCCAGGTCGAGGCCGATCGGCGAGCGCAGCCGGGCCAGCTCAGTCTCCGTGACGCCGGCCGCGCGCAGCCGGTCGTTGCGCTCCAGGTGGGTGCGGCGCGAGCCCATCGCCCCGACGTACGCCACCGGCAGGCGCAGCGCCCGTTCCAGCAACGGGACGTCGAACTTGGGGTCGTGGGTGAGGACGCACAGCACGGTGCGGGCGTCGACGCCGGTGGTCGCGAGGTAGCGGTGCGGCCAGTCGACGACCAGTTCGTCGGCCTCCGGGAACCGGGCCTCGGTGGCGAAGACGGGGCGGGCGTCGCAGACGGTGACGTGGTACCCGAGGAACTTGCCCGCCCGCACCAGCGCCGCGGCGAAGTCGACGGCCCCGAAGACGATCATCCGGGGCGGCGGGACGCTCGACTCGACGAGCAGGGTCAGCGGCCGTCCGCAGCGTGAGCCCTCCGCGCCGATGGTGACGGCGGCGGTGCGGCCGGTGTCCAGCAGGGCGCGGGCCTCGGCCGCCGCGGTGCGGTCCAGTTCCGGGTGGCCGCCGAGTCCGCCCCAGGACGAGCCGTCGGCGCGGACCAGCAGGGGGCGGCCGAGGAGTTCGTCCGGGCCGTCGGTGATCCGAGCCAGCGCCGCCGCCTCCCCCCGCGCGGCGGCGTCCAGCGCGGCGGCGAACACCGCCCGGTCGGGATCGTCCGCGCGGATCGGCGTCACCAGGATGTCGACGGTGCCGCCGCAGGTCAGGCCGACCGCGAAGGCGTCGTCGTCGCTGTAGCCGAACCGTTCGCGGACGGTCGCGCCGTCGTCCAGCGCCCGCTCGCACAGTTCGTACACCGCGCCCTCCACGCATCCGCCGGAGACCGATCCGATCACCGTGCCGTCGCGGTCGACGGCGAGGGCGGCCCCGGGCTGCCGGGGCGCGCTGCCGCCGACCGCGACGACGGTGGCGACGGCGAAGTCGCGTCCCCGCCCGGTCCACCGGCCGAGCTCGACGGCGATGTCCAGCATGGTGACTCTCCTTGACTGCGCGGTCGGACGGGGGGTGTCGAAGGTACCGGCATCCGCCCGGATTCCGCCCGCGACGCCCGTGACGTGCGCGCCCCCGGCCTACCCGCTCCCCTGCCGTACCCGCCCGCCGCCGCACGCGCCACGCGGGGCGCGGGGCGCGTACGGCTCAGGTGCCCGTGAGGTGCTCGGGGCGCACCGGCGTCCGGTTGAGCTCCAGCCCCGTCGCGTCCCGGATGGCCGCGAGGACCGCCGGGGTCGACGACAGGGTGGGCGCCTCGCCGACGCCCCGCAGCCCGTACGGGGCGTGGTCGTCGGCGAGTTCGAGCACGTCGACGGGGATGGCCGGGGTGTCGAGGATGGTGGGGATCAGATAGTCCGTGAAGGAGGGGTTGCGCACCCGGGCGGTCTCCGGGTCGACGAGGATCTCCTCCATGACGGCGACGCCCAGGCCCTGGGTGGTGCCGCCCTGGATCTGTCCTTCGACGGAGAGCGGGTTGAGCGCCTTGCCGACGTCCTGGGCGCAGGCCAGTTCGACGACCTTGACCAGGCCGAGCTCGGTGTCGACCTCGACGACGGCGCGGTGGGCGGCGAAGGAGTACTGGACGTGGCCGTCGCCCTGCCCGGTGTGCGGGTCGAAGGGCCGGGTGGGGCGGTGGCGCCATTCCCGTTCGACGTCGATCGCGTCGTCACCCAGCACGTCCGCCAGCGCCGCCAGCGCCTCGCCGCCGTCGGTGACCACCTTGCCGCCCTCCAGGCGCAGTTCGGCGGTGGCCCAGGCGGGGTGGTGGGGGCCGAACCGGCGGCGGCCCAGCTCCAGGACCTTCTCGCGGACGGTCTCGCAGGCGTGCTTCACGGCGCCGCCGGTGACATAGGTCTGCCGGGAGGCGGACGTGGAGCCCGCCGAGCCGACCCGGGTGTCGGCCGGGTGGATGGTGACCCGGGCGACGCCGAGCTCGGTGCGGGCGATCTGCGCGTGGACGGTGACGCCGCCCTGGCCGACCTCCGCCATGGCGGTGTGCACGGTCGCCACGGGTTCGCCGCCGACGACCTCGATCCGGACCCGGGCGGTGGAGTAGTCGTCGAAGCCCTCGGAGAAGCCGACGTTCTTGATGCCGACCGCGTAGCCGACGCCGCGCACGACGCCGTCGCCGTGGGTGGTGTGGGAGAGCCCGCCGGGCAGGGCCCGTACGTCGGGCGGCTCGCCGGCCGTCTCCCACTGGCGTTCCGGCGGCAGCGGCCTGGCCCTGACCCGGCGCAGCAGTTCGGCGACCGGGGCGGGCGAGTCGACGACCTGCCCGGTGGGCAGCGTGCTGCCCTGTTCCATGGCGTTGAGCTGTCTGAACTCGACCGGGTGCATGCCCAGTCGGGCGGCGAGCCTGTCCATCTGGGCCTCGTAGGCGAAGCACGCCTGGACGGCGCCGAAGCCGCGCATGGCCCCGCAGGGCGGGTTGTTGGTGTAGAGCGCGAGGGCCTCGACGTCGACGTCGTCGACGGTGTACGGGCCGACGCCGAGCGAGGCGGCGTTGCCGACGACCGCCGGGGAGGAGGAGGCGTAGGCCCCGCCGTCCAGCACGATGCGGCACTTGACGTGGGTGAGCCTGCCGTCGCGGGTGGCGCCGTGCTCGTAGCGGAGTCGCGCGGGGTGGCGGTGGACGTGGCCGAAGAAGGACTCGAACCGGTTGTAGACCATCTTCACGGGCCTGCCGGTGCGCAGGGCGAGCAGGCAGGCGTGGATCTGCATCGACAGGTCCTCGCGTCCGCCGAAGGCGCCGCCGACCCCGGAGAGCGTCATCCGGACCTTCTCCTCGGGCAGTCCGAGGACGGGGGCGATCTGGCGCAGGTCGGAGTGGAGCCACTGGGTGGCGACGTAGAGGTCGACGCCGCCGTCGTCGGCGGGCACGGCCAGCCCGGACTCGGGGCCGAGGAAGGCCTGGTCCTGCATGCCGAACACGTATTCGCCGGTGACGATCACGTCGGCGCGGGCCGCCGCCGCGTCGGCGTCGCCCCGGACGACGGGCTGGCGGTGGACGACGTTGGGGTGCGGGACGTGCGCGGCGTGGTGGTCGGCGCGGGCCTCGTGGACGAGCGGGGCGTCCGGGGCCAGCGCGGACGCCTCGTCGGTGACGACGGGCAGTTCGCGGTAGTCGATCCTGATCCTGGCGGCGGCGCGGCGGGCCGTCTCGGGGTGGTCGGCGGCGACGAGCGCCACGGGTTCGCCGTGGTGGCGCACCTTGCCGTGGGCGAGGACCGGGGTGTCCCGGATCTCCAGGCCGTAGTGCTTGACGGGGGCCGGCAGGTCGTCGTGGGTGAGCACGGCGTGGACGCCGGGGGTGGCGAGGGCCTCCGTGACGTCGAGGGACAGGATCTCGGCGTGGGCGACCGCGGAGCGCAGGGTGTGGCCCCAGAGCATGTCCTCGTGCCACAGGTCGGAGGAGTAGGCGAACTCGCCGGTGACCTTCAGCACGCCGTCGGGGCGCGGGGTCGACTCGCCGATGCCGCCCTGGGCCCCGGTGTGCTGGTCGATGCTGGTGGGACGGCCGGTGACACGCATCGTCAGACCGCCCCTTCCGACCGGGCGGCGGCGAGGCGGACCGCGTCGAGGATCTTCTCGTAGCCGGTGCAGCGGCAGAGGTTGCCGGAGAGCGCCTCGCGGATGTCGGCGTCGGACGGGCTCGGGTTGTGTTCGAGGAGTTCGTCGGCGGCGACCAGCAGGCCGGGCGTGCAGAAGCCGCACTGGACGGCCCCGGCGTCGAGGAACGCCCGCTGGATCGGGGCGAGTTCGACGCCCGAACGGTCCTCCGGTCCGGTGGGCCGGGCCGCCCGCCGGCGGGCCCGGTCGAGCGGGGCGCCGGAGGCGTCGGGGTGCGGGCGGGCGCGGCGGGCGGCGAGGTCCGCGAGGCCCTCCACGGTGACCACCTCCCGGCCCTCCGCCTGCCCGGCGGCGACCAGGCAGGAGCAGACCGGGACGCCGTCGAGCCGGACCGTGCACGACCCGCATTCGCCCTGCTCGCAAGCGTTCTTCGAGCCGGGCAGGCCCATCCGCTCGCGCAGCACGTGGAGCAGCGACTCGCCCTCCCAGACGTCGTCCGCCTCGTGCCGGCGGCCGTTGACGGTGAAGCTGACACGCATGATCAGTGGGCTCCTTCGCTGCTGCGGCCGTCGCCGCGGTACGACTCCCAGGCCCAGCCGAGGGTGCGCCGGGCCATGACCTCGACCGCGTGCCTGCGGTAGCGGGCGCTGCCGCGCACGTCGTCGATCGGGTTGCAGGCGCCGGCCGCGAGGGCGGCGAACTGCCGGGCCAGGGACGGGGGGACGGGGGTGCGGCGGTCCCACATCCCGCCTTCCTCCAGGGCGGCGTTCAGGAACTCCTCGGCCGCCTTCGCCCGCACGGGGGTGGGGGCGGCCGAGCCGATGCCGGTGCGGACGGTGCGGGTGTCCGGGTGCAGGGCCAGGCCGAAGGCGCAGACCGCGATGACCATGGCGTTGCGGGTGCCGACCTTGGAGTACTGCTGCGGTCCGCGGGCCTTGCGGATGTGCACGGCCCGGATCAGCTCGTCGGGGGCGAGGGCGTTGCGTTTCACCCCGGTGTAGAAGGCGTCGATCGGGATCATCCGGGTGCCGCGCACGGAGGCCGCCTCCACCTCGGCGCCCGCGGCCAGCAGCGCCGGGTGGGCGTCCCCGGCGGGCGAGGCGGTGCCCAGGTTGCCGCCGACGCCGCCGCGGTTGCGGATCTGCGGGGAGGCGACGGTGTGCGAGGCGAGCGCCAGTCCCGGCAGCTCGGCGCGCAGCTCCGCAATGATCCGGCTGTAGGGCACGCTCGCGCCGAGCCGTACGTCGTCCTCGCCGACCTCCCACGCGGACAGCTCGTCGACACGGTTCAGGTCCATGAGGTACTCGGGCCGCCGGTGGTCGAAGTTGATCTCGACCATGACATCGGTGCCGCCCGCGATGGGCACGGCCCCGGGGTGCTCGGCCTTGGCGGCGAGCGCCTCCTCCCAGCTGGCGGGGCGCAGGAAGTCCATGGGCGGCTCTCTCTCGGTCGGGTCGTCGTGCGCGGGCCGGGACGGGCCGGGCCGGACGGGGGAGCACAGGGACGGGCGGGAGGGGGAGAAGCGCGGGGACGGGTGGGGGACGGAGAGCGGGAACGGGTGAGGGGACGGAGAGCGCGGACGGGGGCGGGAGGGGGGCGGCGCGCGGGGCGGAGGCGGACGGGGCGGAGGCGGACGGGGCGGGGCCGGTCCTCCCTGTGTGGTTATCGCGTCGTGACGCCCAGTACACAAGCGGTGCTCCACTCGGGGCAGTCACCGAAACCATGAAGGCGTTGGCCGGGCGAACGCGCCGTCTTGTAGATTCGAACGAATGGCGTGACCCGGTGGTCTCACCGGTTCACCCAGTCCTCACCCGCACCCATGGAAGAGATCGGCGGCGACGAGATGCGGCTGCGCGCACTGCTGGAGACCGACGCGCTGGGCCTGCGGCTGCTCGGCGGCGAGGACGAGCTGGACCGCTCGGTCCGCGGCGTGATGACGACGGACCTGCGCGACCCCAGCCGCTATCTGTCGGGCGGCGAACTGGTCCTGACGGGGCTGGCCTGGCGCCGCGGCGCGGCGGACTCCGAGCCGTTCGTCCGCATCCTGGCGGCCTCCGGGGTCGCCGGGATCGCGGCGGGCGAGGCGGAGCTGGGGGCCGTCCCCGGCGACCTGGTGGCGGCCTGCGCGCGACACCGCATGCCGCTCTTCGCCGTCCACGAGACCGTCGCGTTCGCGACGATCACCGAGCACGTGGTGCGGCAGGTGTCCGGCGAGCGCGCGGGCGATCTGGCCGCGGTCGTGGACCGGCACCGCAGACTGATGACGCCGGGCCCGGCCGGCGGCGGCCCGGAGGCGGTCCTCGGCCTGCTCGGCTCCGACCTCGACCTGCGCGCCTGGGTGCTCTCCCCCACCGGGCGGCAGGTCGCGGGCTCCGGCGCCGCGCCGCTGCCGGGTCCGGTCGGCGCGGCGCTCGCCGGACACCATCTGGTCGCCACTCGCGCCGGCCGCCGGGCCCCGTACCGGACCGCGGTCGGCGGCACCACGTATTCGCTCTTCCCGATCCGGAGCATCGGGCGGGGCGCGGTTGCGGCATCCGGGGACGTGCGCGAGTCGGTGCTCTCGGACTGGCTGCTCGCGGTCGAGGCGGACGCCGGCGACTGGCCGGCGGCCCGGCTGGACCTGCTCCACGGCGTCACCCAGCTGATCGCGGTGGAACGGGACCGGCGCGACGCGGCCCGCGCGGTGCGCCGCAGGCTCGCCCAGGAAGTCCTGGAGCTGGTCCAGGCGGGCGCGCAGCCCGCCGAGATCGCGGCCCGGCTGCGGGTCGCCGCGCCGGTGCTGCTGCCGGGCCTGGGGACCGCGCCGCGCTGGCAGGTCGTGGTGGCGCGGGTCGAATGGGGCGGTCCGGCGGGCGACCCCGCGACCGCCGACGCGGGGGGCGCGGTCGCCCAGGCGCTGCTGGAGGAGATCCTCGTCGACCCGGCGGTCGCCGGGGCCGACTCCGCCGACCGGATAGCGGTCGCCCACACGGGTGAGGAGGCGGTGGCGCTCGTGCCGCTGCCCGCCGGGGGCGTCGGCGCGGGGCCCGCCGACGTCGAGGGCGCCTCGCTGCACGCCGAGGTCCTGCTCGCGGCCGTCCGGGAACCGCTCTCCGCGGGCCTGGCCGAGGACGGCCGGCTGACCCTGGGCGTCAGCGCGGCCGTGCACTCGCCCGAGGGGCTGCGCGGCGCGCTGGAGGAGGCCCGGCACGCCCGCCGGGTGGCGGCGGCCCGCCCGGGCCGGGTCTGCGCCGCCGGCCATCACGAGCTGGCCTCGCACGTCCTGCTGCTGCCGTTCGTCCCGGACGACGTGCGCCGCGCGTTCACCGCACGGCTGCTCGACCCGCTGCGCGACTACGACCGGCGCCACCGCGCGGAGCTCATCCCGACGCTGGAGGCGTTCCTGGACTGCGACGGTTCCTGGACCCGCTGCGCGTCCCGGCTGCACCTCCACGTCAACACCCTGCGCTACCGGGTCGGGCGAATCGAGCAGTTGACGGGGCGTGATCTCTCGCGTCTGGAGGACAAGCTCGATTTCTTCCTCGCCCTGCGGATGAGCTGATTCCCGGCCTGTCGACGCCTCCCGTCGGGCGCGGCCGTTTGTGAAATCTTTCACCTGAGATGGGTACGACCTCTTGGCCCGGCGTGCCGATCCGTGCTGAGATGCGGCCCAGACTCGACAGCTCAATGGCGCGCGAGGCCGGGTCGTCCCAGTGGTCCGGCCGCGAGCGGTGTCCGGTGCGGTGCGGTGCGCGGCGGAGGAACACTCTCGTACGGCAGGTGTGCGGGGGCGGCTCCGGCGGCGCGGCGCGATGCCGTGCCGGGCATCGGGAGCAGGGCGCGCATCGGTGACGAAGCGGCCCAGGGGAGGGCAATGTGGCGCATACCGCCATGTCTGGTTCCGGCACGACAGCAGATGACGATCCGCCGCTCCAGACCGCGGTATGGCGGCTGCGGTCACGGGCCTGCTGGACGGACGCCGCCGCACTGCTCGAACAGGACGCCGCCGCCGATCCGGCCGCGGCGCTCCAGCGGACCGCCCTGCTGACCGAACGCTGCCTGTACACCGGGGAGGGCTGGACCGACGCCGAGGACGCGCTGCGCACGGCCGAGGCGCTGGCCCACGACGACGCCGAGCGCGGCGCCGCCGCCTGCGAGCGCGGTCATCTGGCGTACGCGTCGACGCTCCTGGGGGTGCGGGACCGGGCGGACGAGGCCAGCGTCGCCCTGAGCCGGGCCGCCGCGCTCCTCTCCCCGGCCGCGCCGAACCGTCCGCTGCTGGACTTCCGCCGGGGGCTGATCGCGCACAACATCGCCGACTCGCCGCAGGCCGCGCGGGCCGCCTACCGCAGGGCGCACGCCGGCGCCGCCGCCCAGGGGGACGCGCTGCTGCTCTCCTCGACCTGGCGCCATCTCGCGCTGCTGGCCCTGCGGGAGGGCGAGACGGCGGAGGCCCGGCACGGTTTCGCGGAGTCCCTGCGGTTACGGGAGGAGCTGGGCTATCTGATCGGCACCGCGCCCGCGCTCATCGCCCTCGCGGACGCCGAGCCGGAGCCCGAGACCGCGAGCCGGCTGCGCGCGGAGGCGGGGCGGCTGTTCCGGCTGCTCGGGGGCGTACCTACCTGGCTGGCCCCGCACTTGGACCCGCCGCCTGCCGCCGCCGGGGCGAACTGACGGCCGTACGCCGCCGCCCGGGCCGCGTCGGCGCGGGGCGGCGGGTCGGGACCGGCGTCCTAAGGGCTGTCCCGGTTCAGCCCGTCCTTCGCGGACAGGAGTTCGACGTCATCGGCGGGGCGGACGGGGCAGCCGGGCCCAGTCCGGCCCGGCCGGGTCCGAGACGGCCGGGTCCGAGACGGCCGGGTCCGAGACGGCCGGGTCCGAGACGGGTCAGGTGCGGTCGTCCACCGGGTCGCCGGGCTTCCGCCCGGCGTCCTCCCACTCCGGGGTCGGCGCGGGCCGGGGCGGCGCGGGCGGCGGGTGGGGACCCCGGTTGGGGTTCTGCGGGACGGCGCCGGACCCGTCGCGCGCTCCCCCGCCGTCCCGGCGCGGCGGGGTGACGGGGGCCTTCGGCGGGGCGGGCTTCCGCTGGACCGCCGGCACGGGCGGGATCCCGGCGGCGTGCGAGGGGGCCGGGGCCCGGTCCGGGCGCCGCGACGGCGTCGGTGACGACGGGGAGGCGGCGGCCGGGGGCGGGGACGAGGACGGCACAGCGGAGGCGGAGGGGGTCGCGGACGGCCGCGCGGTCGCGGACGCCGGGGCCCCGCCGTCCGGCACGGCCGCGTCCCCGGAGCTCTCCCGCGAGCAGCCCGCCCCGGCCAGGACCAGTACCAGCACCGCCGCCGCCAGTGCGGGCGCCGGTCCCGGCGCCCGTGTCAGCGCCATGTCCCCCGCCCCTCCCCGGAACGATCATGTGATCGAGGGCGTAGCGTAACCCCCTCCCGGCACGGCGGACGGCGCGGCCCCGGACCCCGTCGGCTCCCAGGCCGGTGAAGTGCCCGCCCTCTCCCCCGTCGAGGGCGGCGGAGCGCTCGCTCAGCCCCCGGCCGCGGCGAAGTGCTCGCGCAGCAGCGACTGCACGGCCGCGAGATCCTGGGCGATCAGCGCGTCCAGCAGATCGCTGTGCTCGGCGGCGTCCGCGAGGAGGACGGCCCTGCGGGTGGCCGGGTTCTCCGCCACGGGCCACTGCGCGCGGCGGTGCAGGTCGTCCGCGATCCTCACCAACTGCTCGTTGCCGCAGAGCGAGAGCACCGCGCCGTGGAACGCCCGGTCCGACTCGGCGTAGGCCGCCCGGTCCCCGACCGCGGCGGCGGCCGTGCCGGCCTCCGCGAGCGGCCGCAGGGCGTTCCAGCGGGCGGGCGGGACGGTCCGGGCCAGCCGCAGCACGACGGGGACCTCCAGCAGGGCCCGCACCTCGGCGAGCTGGGCGCGTTCGCGCGGGTCGCGCCGGGACACCCGGAAGCCCCGGTTGGGCACCACCTCGACGGCGCCCTCGGCGGCCAGTTGCTGCATCGCCTCGCGCACCGGGGTGGCGGAGACCCCGAAGCGGGCCCCGAGGGCCGGGGCGGAGTACACCTCCCCCGGCACCAGCCGGCCGTCGGCCAGGGCGGTCCGCAGCGCGTCCAGGACCTGGCCGCGCACGGAGTGACGGCGCACCGCCGCGCGCGGGGCCTGCGGTTCGGCGCGGGCGTACTCGCCGGGAGGGCGCTCGCCATGGGTGTACTCGCCGCGCGCCTGGTCCGGCACCCGGTCGCCGCGCTGCTGCTCGCCGCGTGCCTGCTCGGGCACGCGCACGGAGGCGGCGGAGGGTCCGGCCGGCGGCCGCCCACGCGCTCTGCCCTGCTCCACTCGGACCTCCTCGGCCTGCCGTGGGCGCGGCTCGCGTGCGCCATGCCCCCCGGTGCACGATAGGCGGAGCGGGCGTCAGTTCACACCTCGATCCATTCGGGTAAGGTAAGGCTTACCTGCAAACTTCGTGATTCGGCGGTCCCGCATGCCCCTCCCCGCCCCGCTCTCCGAAACCACCGCGTCCGCCGTCGCGGGCGCGTACGCGCGTCTCGCCGAGGTCTTCCCCGGGCTGCGCGCCGAGGTGCTGACGGACCGCGAGGAGACGCCCCGGGGCGGCGGCTGGGTGCGCGCGGAGGAGCTCGCGGCGGGCGGCGCCGCGCTGGACGCGTTCCTCGCCTGGGACCATGCGCAGATCCTGCGGGACTACGGACAGCAGCCCCGTCCCGACGTGGTCGCCGGATTCGGGCTGCACCGGTACGCCTGGCCCGCCTGTCTGCTGGTGACGGTGCCGTGGTTCCTGCACCGCCGGGTGCCCCGGATCCCCGTGGGGGACGTGGCGTTCCAGCGGGCGCTGGGCCGCATGACCGTCCGCGCGCGGGAGTTCGCCTGCCTCCCGGACGATCCGGCGGCCGGACTGCCGGGCGCCCGGGTGGTCCCGGACGAGGCGGCGCTGCGGGCCGAGGTGCTCGCCGCCGTGGCCGACCACATCGGGCCGGTGCTGGACGGATTCGCACCCCGGATGCGGCGCGGCCGCCGGGCGCTGTGGGGCATGGCGACGGACGAGGTCGTCGAGGGCCTCTGGTACGTCGCCTCGCTGCTGGGCGAGGAACGGCGGGCGATGGCCGAGCTGGAGTCGTTGCTGCCGGGCACCACGAAGCCCTATGTCGGCGCCGCGGGCTTCCGCGAGCTGACCGGCCCCGACGGCGCGTCGCTGCCCACCCGCGACCGGGTCAGCTGCTGCCTCTTCTACACCCTGCGCCCCGACGACACCTGCGTCACCTGCCCCCGCACCCGTGACGCCGACCGGGTACGGAAACTGACGCCCACTCATTGATCGACACCCCTCGAACGGGTAGTAGTATTCGAACGCAGATCACTGGCCGCACACGGATATTCGACTAGATCCCGGCTATCCGTATGCTCTGCCAACCCAATGGCGTTCTCTTGTCCCGAAACCCCCTATGTGTGCTGCGGTTTCGGCAATCATGGCGCCCGAAATGCCCTACGCGACGCAAGGGACCGCGCATGAGACTGACCGACATATCGCTTAATTGGCTGCTTCCGGGCGCCGTGCTGCTCGTGGGGGTCCTGGCGGCGGTGGCGGTGGTCGTACGCGGCAAGCGCGCCGCGGACAAGTCCGCCGCCGTCGAAGACAGCTGGGAACGCAGCGAGGAACGCCGCAGACGCAAGGAAGCGCTGTACGCCACCGCCTCCTACGTCCTGCTGTTCTGCTGTGCGGCGGTCGCCGCCGCCCTCTCCTTCCACGGGCTCGTGGGCTTCGGCAAGCAGAACCTCGGCCTCTCCGGCGGCTGGGAGTTCCTCGTTCCGTTCGGCCTCGACGGGGCCGCGATGTTCTGCTCCGTGCTCGCGGTGCGTGAGGCCAGCCACGGTGACGCGGCGCTCGGCTCGCGACTGCTCGTGTGGCTGTTCGCGGGCGCCGCGGCCTGGTTCAACTGGGTGCACGCTCCGCGCGGGATCGACCACGCGGGGGCCCCGCAGTTCTTCGCCGGCATGTCGCTCTCGGCCGCGGTGCTCTTCGACCGCGCGCTGAAGCAGACCCGCCGGGCCGCGCTGCGCGAGCAGGGTCTGGTGCCCCGCCCGCTGCCGCAGATCCGCATCGTGCGGTGGCTGCGCGCTCCCCGCGAGACCTTCGGCGCCTGGTCGCTGATGCTCCTGGAGGGCGTGCGCACCCTGGACGAGGCGGTCGAGGAGGTCCGTGAGGACCGGCGGGAGAAGGAGCAGTCCCGCCTTCGCCGCAAGGAACAGGCCAAGCTGGACCGGGCCCACATCAAGGCCCTGAACCGGCAGAACCGGGCCTGGCGTCGGATCGGCCGGGGAGGCACGCAGGTGGATGTCCAGCTCCCTCCTACGGCGCAAGCCGTCCAGACGGCCGGGGAGCCCGCCATACCGGAACCGGAGCAACTGCCCTTGCGGTCGCGGCCATCCCTGCAGGCCGTGACGGGTCCGGAGGCGAGCTCCCAGGACCGGAAGCCGGGTGACCCGGTCGTCGACCTCACGGCCGAGGACGACACCCAGGCACTGCCCCGGCTCGACTCCCTGGAGCGGAAACTGAAGGATCTGGAGCAGCAGTTCGGCTGATCCGCCGTGAAAGGCCCTGACGGCCCGGTCCCTTCCGGGCGGTCAGGGCCTTTCGGCGTCCAGTTCGAACCAGACGGCCTTGCCCGGCGTCCGCAGGTCCACGCCCCAGGAGTCCGCGAGGCGCCGGACCAGGACGAGCCCTCGGCCGTGCGTACCGTCGTCGGCGTCCGGTACGTACGACTGGGGCAGTCCGGGGCCGAAGTCCCGCACCTCCACCCGCAATCCTGCGGGCGTCAGGCCCGCCGTGACGACCGCGCCGTGTCCGGTATGGATCAGCGCGTTGGTCACCAGCTCGCTGAGCAGCAGTTCCGCCACCCCGATCGGCTCGGCCCGCCAGCGGTCGCGCAGCAACTCCCTCAGCTCACGCCGTGCTTCGCTCACCTCGGCCAGATCGGCGCGGGCCAGCCCCCGGCGCATCCGGACCGGTCCGGGCCCCGGCCCCCGTGCCCCGGGCCATGGCCCCGGCGTGCCGGCCGCCGGCTCCTCGTTCCCCCGGTACTCCGTCGTCTCCCCCGCCCGCACAGTGAATCGCCCCCTGTTCGTCGTCGCGTCGGACTCTTCTCGGAACGCCTTCACGGGGATGCATGCCCCACAGACGGGCCGCCACGCTCGGCGGCGCCTCATCAAGTGAACGCGGGCACAAGCCGGTTGGCACCCCCTCGGCCACATGAACGCCATATGTCCATCTCTCCGGGCAACTTCCACAGAATTCCCATGCGTTGGCGTTGACGGGCCGCCATCTACGCGCGTCATCATGGTGGTCATGCGAATCCCCCCACGAATCACCGTGCTCGGCGGCGCGGCCGCCCTGCTGTCCGCGCTCCTCGTCGGCGGCGCCGTCACCGCCTCCGCCGACGGGGCGCCGGCCGCCGCCACCGTCTCCGCCTCGTCCCGCGTCGCGTCGGTGGGCAGCGTCTGCTACTCGGCGCTCCCCTCCCAGGCGCACGACACCCTCGCCCTGATCACGGCGGGCGGGCCGTTCCCGTATTCGCAGGACGGTTCCGTCTTCCAGAACCGCGAGGGCGTCCTGCCCAAGCAGAGCACCGGCTACTACCACGAGTACACCGTCGTCACTCCCGGCTCCCCGACCCGCGGCGCCCGACGCGTCGTCACGGGGAAGCAGACCCGGGAGGACTACTACACCGGTGATCACTACGCCACCTTCGACCTGATCGACCGAGGCTGCTGAAGCCCGGCCCGTGGAGCCGGTCCGCGCCGCAGCCCCCCACCTGCGGCGCGGATCGCCTTGCGACGCGGGCAGGCCTGCCCGCGGAGGAGCATCCCTTCGCGGGCAGGCCGTTGTCGTGTGTCCGGAGGTCTCAGTACTTGGTGGAGACGGTCACGCCGTCGAATCCCTCGACGGCGTGCAGGCTGATGAAGCGGTCTCCGGCTTCCGGGTGGTCGATGGTCAGCGTGTGTTCGTTCCCGGCGCCGACGGCCCGGCTGGTGTAGGCGGTGGTGGTCGCCCATTTGTCCGCGTTGTAGTAGAGGTCGGCGTCGCCCGTGCCGCCGGTCACGGTGATCTGCAGCTGAGCGGTGCCCGCCGGGATGCGTACGTACAGATAGGCGTAGTCGTCCTTGACCGCCTTCAGTCCGCTGCGCTTGCAGTCCTTGCCCAGCTCCCTGGTGTCCTTGCTGGTGCACTCGCCCCCGGGCTCGGTGGGCGTGCCGCCGCCGCAGCTGCCGGCCGCGCAGGCGGTCAGCCAGGTGTTCCAGTCGGTTTCGTA